>JAAVHF010000013.1 GCA_014799845.1 Oscillibacter sp.
CCGCCAAACTTCGTTGCTTTTCCTTGCCGGGCGACAAGCCCGCCTGCGGAAAAGCGCCTCGCCTGGCGAAAAATCTGACGGCGCAATCTGCGCACGTCCTATTTACGGATAGGCTCTTAGCGTTCCTGTTCTTCAATGAAAAAATACGCAGGCGCTATATACTCGCATTGCCACACACCGTTTTCCGACAGATAAAAGGTCACCCCATCACGCGCCATGGCCTCCGCGTCGATTGTGATGACCGCGGGCGGACCATGCCGGCGGCCTACCTCCATCGCAGTCTGAAAATCGCCGGAGAGGTGGACGAATCGACGGCTCATCTTCTTGAGCCCCTCCTGCCGGATAGCCGGGAGGGATCGCGCTGCCGTTCCATGATACAGATAACGGGGAGGCTGCGCCACGGCAAACTCTAAGTCTACATTGAGAGAGTGCCCCTGATTGGCCCGGATCTTTGTATGGTCCGCATTAAAGGAGTAGCGCTGTTTGTTGTTTTCGCGGACGATGCGCTCCAGCGTTTCCATGCTTATCTGCCGTCCGCTGCGGCGTACCCCGGCTAGAAGCTCCTGCACATCCGCCCAGCCGTGCTCATCCAGGGAGATATCTACCGCACCGGGGTTATGCCTCAAAATAAAGCTGAGAAATTTTCCCAGCTTGATATCGTCGCTGGCCTGTATGTGTTGATTTTCCATATCCATTCCCCTTTCTGCGCTTTATCGGATCAGTATGGTCAAGTCGTCATCGGAAGCGTTTGGAAGCAGTGTTCCCCAATGCCGGATGATCCCTGCCCTGGATTCCTCCGGGGCGCGGCCGCGGGCTTCTTCGATAGAAAACTTGAGGATCCAACAAGAAAGAATGGCAGGAAACCCATCTGCTGTACCAGAGCTTCCGGTTCCATCGCATTGTGTACCCGCGGTTTCCGCATAGCCTGGGATATCCCCGGCGGAATCATTTTCCCCAGTATAGCACATTTCCTCCGCCAAGTCGAGAGACATGTGCGCTGCAGCTACGGTAATTGAACGAGTAAACGAATGATGAACAAAGCGCTCCAAAAGGCTCCCTCAAAGAGGGAGCCTTGGACACGCCTTCCACTGAACCGCACCCCGTCAAGAGGACAGAGAAAAATATAAAGATTTTTCACAGTATGGCAAGTATGCCGTGCTGTGGCAGCCGGAGATTTGGGCGGTCTGCCTCGCGGGCGGCCCGAATTTCCGGTTTTTGTTAAGCGGCGAGGAAGAGACCATGCTTTTCCAATTGCAATAGCGGATATAGCGCTTGACCATCCGGAGGAGAGATCCCGCTTACTTGTAAAACGCCCCGTTGACTGCGGCCTGACTCATAGATCCAGCAATAGTTCGATCAACTGCGCCGCGGTAAGCCTGGCAAAGTACGCGGAGACGTCCACACCCTTCAGCCTGGTCCGGAGATCCTCCTGCCGCAGGGGGCAGCCCCGCAACAGCAAAGCCAGCTCCTCCGGTTCCACGGCGGAGAAGAAATCGCCGAAGAAGGAAAGGGCGGCGATACGGCCTTGGTCCAGATGCATGTGGGCCTCTATGGAGCCGCAGCCCTCCACCCGGCGGCGGCGCAGCAGATTGCAGGGGGGAGAGACGCCGTAGTTCCACTCCCAGCGGTCATACCGGGCCTTTTTGATGGCCTCCACGGCGGCAGCGTCCGCTTCGGTGAGGGTATACGATTCCATGGGCCGCTCCCTGGAAATTTCCTGCAAAAGCCGGGCCTTGAATTCCTCCAGCGGGACCGGCTGAGGCATATGAGCCCGGACGGTGGTCACCCGGGAGCGGACGGAGCGCACTCCCTTGGCCCGGACCTTTTCCGGATCGGACCGGAGGACCAGGCCCACAGTGTCCAGATCGGAGTCGTACATGATGGTGCCGTGGTGCATCACCCGGCCCTCCCGGACGTACTGGGCGTTGCCGGAAAACTTCCGACCGCCGATGGTAATGTCGTTGCGGCCGTTGATCCGGGCGTCCACCCCCATGGCCTGGAGGGCTTGGGACACCGGACGGCAGAACAGGTTCATGTCCAGTTTACCGTCCTGGGCGGCATCCTGGATGAAGGTGAAGTTCAGGTTGCCCAGGTCGTGATACACCGCGCCGCCCCCGGATAAGCGGCGCACTACGGTCACGTTTTTCTCCCGGACGGCGGCCTCGTTGATCTCCGCCAGGGTGTTCTGGTGCCGGCCAATGACGATGGCATTGTGGTTGCGCCAGAGCATGAACCAGTTCCGGTCCCGGGGCAGGGAGTCGAAGGCGTACTGCTCCAGGGCCAGATTGAAGGCGGGATCAGTGCTTGGGACGTCAATGAAGGACCAGGGCATCAGAATAACCTCACTTTTTCGGTTTTGGGGATTCGGAGCAGGATGTGTGACTTGCTCTGCCTTTTTGAGTATTATAGTTAGTTTGTAAGGCTATGTCAAGAACGTTTCCCACAAGAAACCACAAAGTCACAAATTTTTTCTGTGTTCATGTGGGATTTACGTTGACATGCTTGTAAGTTTGTGTTAGAGTAGGAGCGTAAAGAAAGGACGTGGTCATGTTGTTGTTAGCGGAACGGCGTCAGGTGATTATGGACCGGGTCCGGGCTACCTCCCGCGTTGTGGTGGGGGAACTGAGCACCGAATTTGGCGTGTCGGAAGAAACCATTCGCCGGGACCTGGAATGGCTGGAGCAGGAGGGGATCGCGGTCCGGACCTATGGAGGGGCCGTTCTCAAACAGAACGATCAGACCCCGCCCCCCTACGCCACCCGGAAGAATACCAACGTGGAGGGAAAGGTGGCCATTGCCCGGCGGCTGGCCGGCATCGTCCAGAACGGCGACAGCCTGATGGTGGACGAAAGCTCCACCGCCCTGTTTGCTGTCCGGGCGGTACGTCATTTGAAGGAGCTGACCCTGATTACCAACTCCCTGAACATTTTGCAGGAGGCCAGCAGCCAGGAGGGGTGGAACATCATCTCCACTGGCGGCCGGCTGCGGCCGGACATTATGGCTCTGGTGGGTCCCAGAGCGCTGGACACCATCGCCAGCTACCATGTGCGGTACGCGGTCCTGTCCGCCCGGGGGGTGAATACCCAGCTGGGCATTGCCGACTCCTCCGACAGCGTGGTCCAGGTGAAGCGGGCCATGATGGCGGCAGCGGACCACACCGTCCTGCTGGCCGACCACCGGAAGTTTGACCGCTCCGGCTTTGTCTCTCTGGGCAGGCTGGAGGAGATCGACCGGCTCATCACTGACCGGACGCCCTCTGAGGAATGGCGGCAGCGGCTGAATGACAGTAAGGTCCAGCTGGACTGTCCCGGCGAATAAGAGCCTATCCGTAAACAGGACGTGCGCAGATTGCGCCGTCAGATTTTTTGCCAGGCGAGGCGCTTTTCCGCAGGTGGGCTTGTCGCCCGGCAAGGAAAAGCAGCGAAGTTTGGCGGAAAAGATGCAAGCAAGCCGTGTGCGGACTATTTGCGGATAGGCTCTAAGTCTTTAAGCTTTCCATATAACATCTTTTTTAGGAGGAATGGTCATGGCAAACGCAGTCCTGATGCCCAAGGCGGGTATCACAGTGGAATCCTGTATCATCGGTAAATGGGAAAAGCAGGTGGGCGACCAGGTCGCCGAGGGGGACGTCCTCTTTACCTATGAGACGGACAAGGCGGCCTTTGAGTGCGAGTCCACCGCCGCCGGCGTGCTGCTGGAGATTTTCTTCGGCGATGGGGAGGAGGTCCCCTGCCTGGTAAATGTGTGCGCTGTGGGCCAGCCCGGTGAGGACTGCTCCGCTCTGCGGCCCGCCGGGGCGGAGCCCGCCGCTGCTCCCGCGCCTGCCGCTGAGGCGGCTCCCGTTCCCGCAGCGGCTCCTGACGCCGCCGCGCCTGCGGCCCAGGCAGTCTCCGGCGCGCCTGCCTCGCCCAGAGCCAGGAAACTGGCGGAGCGGGCCGGTGTGGACGTCTCTCTGGCTGGGGGGACAGGCCCCAACGGCCGGATCATCGAGCGCGATGTGCGCCGCCTGATGGAGGAGGGCGCACAGGCTGCCTCCGCCGCGCCTGCCCAGACTGCCGCGCCCGCCGCTGCTGCCGCGCCCGCCGCGGCGGAGGCGGAATACGAGGACGTGAAGTTCTCCAACATCCGCAAGGTCATCGCCAGGGGCATGGTTACCTCGTTGCAGACCATGGCCCAGCTGACCGAGCATTTCACCTTTGACGCCACCGCCATCCAGAACTACCGGAAGCTGCTCAAGGGGATGGAGGGCGATTACGCCGGGATCACCCTGGGGGACATGCTGCTGTACGCCGTTTCCCGGACCATCCTGGACTACCCGGACCTCAACGCCAACAGCATCGGGGACGATACCGTCCGCCATTTCAAGCACGTGAATCTGGGCGTGGCGGTGGATACTCCCCGGGGGCTGATGGTGCCCACCATCTTCAACGCCGACCGGAAGAGCCTGCTGGATATCTCCCGGGAGGTCAAGGAGCTGGCCGCCGGGGCCCGCTCCGGCAAGATCAGCCCCGATCTGCTCTCCGGCGGTACGTTCACGGTCACCAACCTGGGCAGCGCCGGCGTGGAGATGTTCACCCCCGTTATCAACCCGCCCCAGACCGGCATCCTGGGCGTGTGCGGCATCACCCAGCGCGTGCGGGCCGGGAAAGACGGCCAGATCGCCCTCTATCCCGCCATGGGCCTGAGCCTTACCGTGGATCACCGGGTGGTGGACGGCGCGCCCGCCGCTTACTTTATGAAAGCGCTGTGCAGGAATCTGGAGCAGTTTACCGCGCTGCTGGCGCTGTGATGGAGAGAGGAGAAGTTTATCATGGAGCATTTTGATCTGTTGGTCATCGGCGGCGGCCCCGGCGGGTATCTGTGCGCCGAACGGGCTGCCCAGGGCGGCATGAGCGTGGCCCTGTTCGAGGCGGTCCACATGGGCGGCACTTGCCTTAACGAAGGCTGTATCCCCACCAAGACCCTGCTCAATTCCACCAAGCTCTACCGCCACGCCGCCGAGAGCGCTCAGTTCGGCGTCACGGCGGAGAACGTGAAGCTGGACCACGCCGCCGTCCTCAAGCGGAAGGCGCAGGTAGTCAAGCAGCTGGTGACCGGCGTGGAATCCGCCATGAAGTCCCACAAGGTCACGGTGATCCGTGAGACCGCCAGAATCGCGGGACGCACGGAGGGCGGCTTCCAGGTAGACGCCGGCGGCGAGAGCTACGCCGGCGCCCGGCTGGTGATCGCCAGCGGCGCGCAGCCCGCTTTGCCGCCTATCACCGGGCTGAGGGAGGCTCTGGAGAGCGGTTTTGCCATGACCAGTACGGAAGCTCTCGACCTCAAGGAGCTGCCCCAGGAGATGGTGGTCATTGGCGGCGGCGTGATTGGTCTGGAAATGGCCTATTACTTCGCTATGGCCGGTGTCAAGGTCACCATCATTGAGGCGCTGCCCAAGATTGCCGGGACGACCGACCCCGAAATCTGCAAGGTCCTGATGGACGACTACAAGAAGCGGAACATGACCTTCAAGGTGGACTGCAAGGTTACCGAAGTCACCAGGGACTCCGTGGTTTACGAGGAGAAGGGCGAGCGCCAGGAGGCCAGGTGCGGCAAGGTCCTCGTCTGCGTCGGACGGCGTCCCAACACGGCCAATCTTGGCCTGGAGACCCTGGGCGTCGAGATGGACCGGGCGGCTATCGTCACGGACAGGCATCTGTGCACCAACGTGGCCGGGGTATACGCCATCGGCGACTGCAACGGCAAGGTCATGCTGGCCCACACCGCTTACCGTGAGGCCGAGGTGGCCGTGAACCACATGCTGGGCGTCCGGGACGAGATGCGCTACGGCGTGATCCCCTCCGTGATCTACACCGATCCCGAGGTGGCCTGCGTGGGCGAGAGCGTGGAGAGCGCCGAGGCCAAGGGAATGCACGTGAAAGAGGTCAGGCTGCCTATGCTGTTCGCGGGCCGCTACGTGGCCGAGAACCGGGGCGGACGGGGCTTTATCAAACTGGTAGTGGATACTGACCGCAGCTGCCTGGTGGGCTGTCACATGGTGGGGTCCTACGCATCCGAGATCATCATGACCGCCGTGATGATGGTGGACACCGAGCTGCCCCCCCAGCGGCTGAAGAAGCTGGTGTTCCCCCATCCGACGGTGGCGGAAGTCATCCGCGAGGCGATATTTCAAATTTAAGGGAGGTTGCATACCATGCCGAAATGTTTATTTGTCGATCCCAACGAGCTGCGCGCTCCCAATACGATCCACTTTGAGGACATCCCGGTCAACGCCTACAACAGGACCGTAGCGGACGAGCGGGCCAAGTACGGTGATGAGAATCTGGTGCGCATCTGGCGGGACATCACCATCCTGCGGGAATTCGAGTCCATGCTCAACCAGATCAAGACCCAGGGCGTGTATAACGGCGTCGAGACCACCTATCCCGGTCCCGCCCACCTGTCCCTGGGCCAGGAGGCCGCCGCGGTGGGCCAGGCCTATCTGCTGGACCGCAGCGACTTCACCTTTGGCAGCCACCGCAGCCACAGCGAGATCCTGGCGAAGGGCCTGAGCAGCATCGAAAAGCTCAGCGACCAGGAGCTGATGGAGGTCATGGAGAACTTCCTGGGCGGCAAGACCCTGCGCGCCGTGGAGAAGCTTGGCCCTGCCAGGGACACCAAAGAGCTGGCGATCCGCTTCCTGGTGTACGGCGCGCTGGCCGAGGTCTTCGCCCGGGAGAACGGCTTCCACCACGGCATGGGCGGCTCCATGCACGCCTTCTTCCTGCCCTTCGGCATCTACCCCAACAACGCCATCGTGGGCGGCTCCGCCACCATCGCTACCGGCGCGGCCCTCTTCAAGAAGTGCAACGAAAAGCAGGGCGTCGTGGTCTGCAACATCGGCGACGGCTCTCTGGGCCGTGGTCCCGTGTGGGAGGCCATGAACTTCTCCTGCATGGACCAGTTCCACACCCTGTGGGAGAAGGGCCAGACCCAGGGGATGCCCATCCTCTACAACATCTTCAACAACTCCTACGGCATGGGCGGCCAGACCCGGGGCGAGACCATGGCCTACGACATGCTGGCCCGCATGGGTTCCGGCGTGTCCCCCACCCAGCTCCACGCCGAGCGCATCGACGGCTACAATCCCCTTGCGGTCGTGGACGCCATGGAGCGCAAGCTGGCCCTGCTGCGCGAGGGCAAAGGTCCCGTGCTGCTGGATACCATCACCTACCGTCTCTCCGGCCACTCCACCTCCGACCAGAACGCCTACCGCACCAAGGAGGAGATCGAGGCCTGGCGCGCCATCGATCCCATCGTGACCTACCGTCAGGCCCTGGTGGAGGCCGGCGCGGCCCCCGACAGCCGCTTCGAGGAGATCATGGCGGAGACTGTCGACCGTATGACCCGGATCTGCAGGCATGCTTCTGATCCCGCCGTGTCCCCCTATGCGGACTTCGACAACGATCCCGCCTACGTGGAGCGCCTGATGTACTCCAACGAGAAGGTGCCGTCCTTCGATACCACCCGCATTCCGGAGACCACCACCTCCAAGGAAGACGCCCCCATGTGGCAGAAGCTGCAAAGCAAGGAGCGCGTTCCCGTCAAGGACGGCAAGCCGGTGAGCAAGATGAAGCTCTTCAATCTCCGCGACAGTATCAGCGAGGTCATCCTGAACAAGTTCTATGAGGACCCCACCCTGGTTTCCTACGGCGAGGACGTCCGCGACTGGGGCGGCGCGTTCGCCATCTACCGCGGCATGGCGGACTCCATTCCCCGCTACCGCCTGTTCAACTCTCCCATCTCTGAGGCCGCTATCGTCGGTACCGCTGTCGGTTACGGCATGTGCGGCGGCCGCGTGATCGTGGAATTGATGTACGCTGACTTCATCGGCTGCGCGGGTGACGAGATCTTTAACCAGATGTCCAAGTGGCAGTCCATGTCCGCCGGGATTTTGAAGATGCCCGTGATCCTGCGCGTGTCTGTCGGCTCCAAGTACGGCGCACAGCACAGCCAGGATTGGACGGCCCTCTGCGCACACATCCCCGGTCTGAAGGTCTGCTTCCCCGCCACTCCCTGGGAGGCCAAGGGCCTGATGGAGTCCGCCCTGAACGGCACCGACCCCGTGGTGTTCTTCGAGAGCCAGCGCATCTATGATGTGGGTGAGCAGTTCCATGAGGGCGGCGTGCCCGCGGAACGCTATGAGATACCCTTCGGCGATGTCAACGTGATCCGCCAGGGCAGGGATATCACGATTCTGACCGTCGGCGCCACCCTGTACCGTGCGGTAGACGCCGCCAAGGAGCTGAAGGAGAAGTACGGCATGGAGGCCGAAATTATCAACCTCCACTCCCTGGTGCCCCTGGACTACACGAAGATCGTGGAATCCGTGCGCAAGACCGGCAGGGTGGTACTCACCAGCGACGCCTGCGCCCGGGGATCCTTCCTGGACGAAGTGGCCCGGAACATCACCGAACTGTGCTTCGACGATCTGGACGCTCCCCCGGTAGTGGTGGGCGCGAAGAACTGGATCACGCCTCCCTACGAGTTCGATCACTACTTCTTCCCCCAGCCCTCCTGGATCATCGACGCCATCCACGAAAAGATCCTGCCCCTTCCTGGTTATGTGCCCGGCCAGAGCTTTACCGATACCGAGCAGATGAGAAAGGCCAAGGCGGGTGTGTAAAAATCCCCGGCTTCCTTCCTCGCAGGGGGCGGAAACCGGAAAAATCCGCTGGACACGCACGGCCAACGCCGGCGGCCTGCTGGAGCTGGACGGAGTATCCGTTCTCCTGGACGGAATCTGCGGCGGGGTGGGGCCCTACCTGCCCACCCCGCCGCGGGTGCTGGACCGGCTTATGGCCCGGTCCATTGATCTGATGGCCTTTACCCACAGCCACCAGGACCACTTTTCCGGAGAAGATGTCCGTCTCTGCCTGTCCGCGCAGAAGGGGGCCGCTGTCCTGGGGCCCCGGGACGTGGCGGACGCCCTGTCCCCGTATCCGGCGGCGGCGGAAGAGAGGATGGTTGTGGGGCCGGTTACGGTGACGCCCATCCCGTCCCGCCACATCGGCGCGGCCTGCCGGAAAATGGAGCACTACAGTTTTCTGTTAGAGGGCTCCCGCCGCTGCCTCTTCATGGGGGACGCCGCCCCTGTCCAGTGGAAGGACGGATGTCCGGACGTGCTCTTCGCTCCTTTTGCCTACGCCGCCACCGGCGCGGGATGGCGCATGACGGAGAGGCTGTCCCCGAAGCGCCTGGTGCTGCTCCACATGCCCGGTCGGGATAACGACCCGGAAGGCCTCTGGCAGGCGGTGGAAGGCGTGCTGTCCCGGAACCGGGATATCCCGGTGGATATTCCGGATATCGGGGAGACCGTGACATTGTAAAAAGGACCGCAGACGAGGTCTGCGGTCCTTTTTATCACAAAAGCTTACTTGATAACACCCTTCTGCAAAATAATGTTGGCATAAATAGCGGTCTCGCCGGACTGAAGGATGCAATAGCATTTCTTGGCCTGCTCATAGAATTCGAAGCGCTCGTAAGTACCAAAGGCGGCCCCGCCCCGGTCATCGTACCTGGCAACGATATCCTTGTACTCCTTGATGATGGGAATATCCAGGTCCTTATCGCACTCCATCTTCTCCATGACCATGGCGGGCGTCTCCACGTAGGCGTCCAGGGGGATCACCTGCATGATCGCGTCCAGCAGCTCAGGCACGCCGTGGCCGTCGGCCCGGACCAGGACGGCGCCGCCCTCCTTAGCCATGGATCTGCCCGGGAAATTACCGTCTCCGATGCAGATGCGGTCGCCGTGACCCATCTCGCAGAGGACCTTCAGCAGCTCCGGAGACAGGATGGGGGGAATATTTTTCAGCATAATGGCAGCCTCCTAAAATTTGTATTGAAAAGAGCGGCGGCCTTGGGACCGCCGCTCCTTTGCGTCGTGCTTATCCGCGGATGTTCTTGTACATGGGACCGTAGGCGGCGCAGGCGCGGTAGTCCTGGCCTTCCTTGTCCATGCCGAAGGCGTTCCAGGCGGCGGGGCGGAACACGTCCTTGCCGGGTACGTTGTGCATGCACACGGGAATACGGAGCATGGAGCACAGCGTGATGAGATCGGCGCCGATGTGGCCGTAAGAAATCGCGCCGTGGTTGGCGCCCCAGTTGTTCATCACATCATAAGCGGAGCAGAAGGGGCTGCCCTCCACGCCGTCGCAGCGGGGGGTGAACCATGTGCAGGGCCAGGTGGGATTGGTGCGCTCCATAAGGGTGTCGGTAACCTCGTCGGGCAGCTTCACGGTCCAGCCCTCGGCAATCTGAAGCACGGGCCCCAGACCCTTGACCAGATTCAGACGGATCATGGTAGCGGGCATCTCGGCGCGGGTGACAAAGTGGCTGGAGAATCCGCCGCCGCGGAAGTTGTCGAAGCCGGCCTCGCACCAGACGGTGGCGTCGGTCATCTTCTTGATGTCCTCTTCGGTGACATCCCACCACTGCTTCATGACCGCGTTGCCGTCCGCGTCCACGCACTCGCCGCAGGCGTCCAGGCAGGCCGCGCCGGAGTTGAGCAGGTGGATGATGCCGCCGTTGTCCTTCGCCCTGCCTTCCAGATCGTAGCCGGTAACGCGCTTGGTGGCCTCGGGGGACCAGAAGGTGCGCACGTCGGCGAAAATCTGTGCCCGGCCCGTCAGCAGCTGCATAAAGAGCATGCTCAGGCCGTTCAGAACATCGTTCTCGGTAGCGAACACCATCGGCTCCTTCGCTCCCTCGAAGTCGAAGGAGGAGTTCAGCACTGCCTCGGGATAGTCGCAGTTGGGCCAATGGTCGGTCCACTGGCGCTGGCCCTGGAAGCCAGCGGCAATCGCGTTGTGGCCCACCTTCTCCTCCACGAACTGCTCGGGAAGATCCGGGTTGCCCTTCATCAGGTCCTTGATGATGCAGTACATCTTAATAGTGAACTCCCACTGCTTCTCCTTCTCGGCGTCGGAGAACTTAATGGGGGTCGTCTTGCCCAAAAACTCCACGGACTCGGGGTTATCGTCCCGGCCCTCTTTGCAGTGCTCCTTCGTCCAGGCCAGGGCCTTTTCGAACTGCTCCTGGTTGTAGATGCCTTCTTCCATGCGGCGCAGGATCTCAACCTCGTCCACGCTCTCCACCCGCAGGCCCAGGTACTCTTCCATGAACTGCTGGTCAATGATGGAGCCGCCGATACCCATGCACATGGAACCAATCTGCAGGTAGCTCTTGCCGCGCATGGTAGCCACCGCCACGGCGGCGCGTCCGAAGCGCAGCAGCTTTTCCTTCACGTCCTCGGGGATATTGGTGACGTCGTCCACGTCCTGGACCTCGTGGCCATAGATGCCGAAGGCAGGCAGGCCCTTCTGGGCGTGAGTAGCCAGCACGGAGGCCAGATACACCGCGCCGGGACGCTCGGTGCCATTGAAGCCCCAGACGCCCTTGATGGTCATGGGGTCCATGTCCATCGTCTCAGAGCCGTAGCACCAGCAGGGCGTAACGGACAGGGTAATGGACACGCCTTCTTTCCGGAATTTCTCCGCGCAGGCGGCAGTCTCGGGCACGCGGCCGATGGTACCGTCGGCGATGACCACCTTCACCGGCTCGCCGTTGGAATAGCGGAGATTCTCCTCAAAGAGCTTCTTCGCGGCCTGGGCCATAGCCATAACCTGAGGCTCCAGGCTTTCCCGCAGCTGCATAGGGCCGCGGCGGCCATCAATAATGGGACGGATGCCGATAACGGGATACTCGCCGACGTATCTGTTCTTTGCCATGATAGATTTCCTCCTGATTTCTCCTCCGCCCGCAGGCGGTAAATTAAACGTTAGCAGTCTATAAAACGCCCGAAAGCGTGATATACATAATTAGCTATACCGGTTCTGAGACGGCGCGCCTCTTCCGAAAGCCGCTTCTCACCGGTTCCCGGGGGCTCCTCGCGGCTACAAAATCATCTCACACGGCAGCCGCGTCTTTCTCGACGCCCCCGCATACCCTTCCAGCCGCTCGATCAGATAGGCCGCCGCGGTGCGCCCGATCTCCTGCTCCGGCTGATACACCACCGGCAGCGGCGGCGTCATAACCGCGCAGATATTAACGCTGTCGTATCCGAAGATCTCCACGTCCTCAGGAATACGCAGTCCCTGCTCCCGGGCGGCAGTGACCACCCCCATCGTAATGTCGTGGTTGGTAGAAAAAACAGCTGTCGGCGGGGTCCCGGTATTCATCAGCTCCAGAAAGCTCTGATGTCCAAAGGCAAAGCTCAATTCCCCGCTGAACACCAGCGCTCCATCGTACAGAATATTGTAAAGCTCCAGGGCCTGCAGATATCCCGCCAGCCGTTCCTTCGCCGTCAGCACCGAATTCGGCCCGCCAACCAGCGCAATACGCCGGTGCCCCTTCTCGATCAAACGGCTCACCGCGTTACAGGAGGATTTCTTGTTCTCCGTCAGCACCGCGTCCGCGTCTACCCCGGGGATCATGCGGTCCACCATCACCACCGGCACATCCCGGTGAAGCGTCAGCTCCTGGAACTCCTCCGCCGTCAGGTTCTCCGGTACATAGATCAGTCCGTCCACTCCCACGCCCAGCAGATAGCTGAGGTAATCTCGCTCCAGCCCGTGGTCCGCATAGTAGCAGGAGATCATGGAGTGGTACCCCTGCTCCCGCAGGACCTTGTCCGACGCCATAAATACGCTGCTGAAAAACGGCGCGGCCAGCGAAGGCAGCAGAATCCCGACGGAATGGCTCCGCCGGATCTTGAGACTGCGGGCGATAGGGTTTACCCGGTAATCCAGCTGGACGATAGCGGAACGGATCGGCTCCAGCTTCTCCGGCCGGACATGTCCGCCGTTGAGGTACTTCGATACGGTAGAAATGGAGACGCCTGCCAGCTGCGCCACATCCTTGATTGTTGCCATGCGCGCCCTCCTTTCGGTTCGGCAGAAAGCGAAACGTTTCGCGCCGGAATGCGCTTTTTTCAACTTCCTCTTTTATAATACTAAAAGCATTTTGGGATGTCAACACAAATTTTTTTAAAAAAGGGGGTTGATTTTTGGTGATGTATCGAGTATAGTAAGGATACGCAGTGCATTTTTACCCGCAAAACTCGAAACGTTTCGCGATAAAATTACCCTTTTCCGCAACTTTTTTGTGGAATGTGCGGAAAAGCGCACGATCGTTTTTGTGCGTTTCGCCAGTTCGTGGCGGCTGGGTGCACAGGTGAGAGTTTTTTGATTGAGAAGGTGAGATTGAGAATGGGCGATATCATCCTGAAAATGAGCGGCATCCAGAAGTACTTTCCCGGCGTGCACGCTCTGGACAACGCGCACCTGGAGGTGCGTTCGGGAGAGGTGCTGGCCCTGGTGGGGGAAAACGGCGCGGGCAAGTCCACGCTGATGAAGATCCTCACCGGGATCTATCCGAAGGACGGCGGTACGATCGAGTACTTCGGCGAGGAGATCGAGATCCACGGCCCGAAGGATGCCCAGGAGCGCGGCATCTGCATTGTGCATCAGGAGCTGAACCTGATGCAGGATCTGACGGTGGCAGAGAATATCTTCATCGGGCGGGAGAATACGAAGGGCATTTTCCTGGACCAGGCAGCGCAGAATAAGAAGACGGAAGAGCTGCTGGCGTCCCTTAATCTGCATATCCCCGCCAGGACCCAGGTCAAACGGCTGACGGTGGCCAAGCAGCAGATGGTGGAAATCGCGAAGGCGCTGTCCCACCAGAATACGAAGGTGCTGATCATGGATGAGCCCTCTACCGCTCTGACCAACAGCGAGATTGAGGACTTGTTCAAGTTCATCCGCCGGCTGAAGGCCACCGGTGTGGGGATCATCTACATATCCCACCGCATGGATGAGCTGAAGCAGATCACCGACCGCATCACCGTCATGCGGGACGGCCAGTACGTGGACACGGTGAATACTGCCGAGACCACCATTGACCAGGTGGTGCAGATGATGGTGGGCCGCGTGATTTACGAGGAGCCCAAGAGCCGCTCCAATGTGCCCGCCGACGCTCCGGTGATACTGGAGGCCGAGCATCTGGTGTCCAACGATGTAAAGGATGTTTCTTTCCAGCTGCGCAAGGGCGAGATCCTGGGCTTCGCGGGCTTGATGGGCGCGGGACGGACCGAGACCATGCGCCTGCTGTGCGGCGCGGATGAGAAGGACGGCGGCACCATTAAGGTCAAGGGCAGGGAGACGAGGATCAACAATCCCAGGGACGCGGTGAACGCCGGTATCGGCTACCTCTCCGAGGACCGGAAGCTCTTTGGCCTGTGCCTGGGGCTGAGCGTGGCGGACAATACGGCGCTGCCCTCCCTGGACATGCTGACGAAGGGCGGACTGGTGGACGACAACAAGATCCACGCGGTCACCAGCGAGTACGTGGACAAGATCCGTATTAAGACGCCCGCCACCAAGACGCTCATTCGCAGTCTCTCCGGCGGCAACCAGCAGAAGGTGGTCATCGCCAAGTGGCTCTACAGGAACTGCGACGTGCTGATCTTCGATGAGCCCACCAAGGGCATCGACGTGGGCGCCAAGAGCGAAATTTATAAACTGATGAATCAGCTGGCCAGCGAGGGAAAGAGCATCATCATGATCTCCTCCGAGCTGCCGGAGCTTTTGAGAATGAGCGACCGGGTGGTCGTAATGTGCGAGGGCCGGGTTACCGGCGAGCTGGATATCGCCGAGGCGACCCAGGAAAAAATCATGACATATGCAACAAGGAGAGAGGTAGACTGATATGGCGAAAGCAGATAAGAAAAACGCCGGCGGCGAGACGCTGGCCCACAGTAAGATCGATCTTCAGAAAATGCTGGCCCCCGCGGCCCTGGTGATCCTGTACGTATTCTTCTCCTTCGCGGGCAACAACTTCTTTACGCTGGATACCTTCAAGAACATCCTGGAGTCCAGCTACTACATCGGCTTCATGGCCTTCGGGGTCACCTTCATCATCATCACCGGCGGCATCGACCTTTCGCTGGGCACCGTGATGATGTGCTCCGCGCTGATGGGCGCTTACGTGTTCAAGCAGCTCCAGTGGCCCCTGGTCGTGGCGCTGCTCGTTACCCTCGGCGTGGGCGTATTCTTCGGCTTCCTCAACGGCATCTTTGTCGCCAAGCTGAAGCTGCCCCCCTTCATCTCCACCCTCGGCACCATGATGATGAGCCAGGGCATCGGCTCCATCCTTACCAAGGTGCAGTCCCAGACCTGGCCCACCGCCACCGAGCCTGTGGGCGGCTGGTTCAAGAAGGTTTTCATCCGCGCCGACATTTTCGGCGTCAAGGGCTTCCCGGTGGGCGCGCTGTGGCTGGTGGGCTTCTTCATCATCGCCACCCTGATCCTGCATAAGACCAAATTCGGCCGCTACGTCTTCGCCATCGGCTCCAATGAGGAGGCCGCGCGGCTGAGCGGTATCAATGTGGATAACTGGAAGGTGGCCGTCTACACCCTGAGCGGCTTCTTCGTGGGCATGGCGGGCATCATGTACGCGGCGGCGTATACTACCATCACCCCCGGCACCGGCAACGGCCAGGAGATGAACGGCATCACCGGCGTCGTTATTGGCGGCACGTCCATGGCCGGCGGCTCCGGCACCATGGCGGGCACCCTGATCGGCGTGTTCATCATGGCGGTGCTGAAGAACGGACTGTCCGCCTGCGGTTTGCAGGCTCCCTGGCAGACCTTCTTCACCGGCCTCGTGGTCATCGGCGCGGTGCTGCTGGATATCTACCGCACCAAGGCGGCCAATAAGGTCAAGAAGTCCTGACGGGCGCCGCGGCATCCGAATTAAGCGCGCGAAGCATGCGCTTAATATAACCCTAAACACACAATTTTGAGGAGGAAAACACGACAATGAAAAAGACCAAGAAGATCCTTGCACTGGTCCTGGCCCTTGTAATGGCCCTGGCCCTGGTCGCCTGCGGCGGCGGAAACGACGATAAGTCCGGCGGCAGCGATCCCGCTCCCAGCACCAGCAGCGACCCCGCTCCCAGCACCGGCGGTGAGAAGATCTATATCCCCGTCATGGCAAAGGGCTTCCAGCATCAGTTCTGGCAGGCCGTTAAGGCCGGCGCCGACGCCGCCGCCGCCGACTTCGGCGTAGATATCTACTTCGACGGCCCCGCTTCCGAGACCGAGATCGACGCCCAGGTGAACATGGTCAAGACCGAGATGGCCAAGAATCCCAAGGCCATGGCTCTGGCCGCCCTGTCCACTGACGCCGTCAAGGAGATCCTGGAAGACTGCGCCAGCAAGGGCATCCCCGTCATCGGCTTCGACTCCGGCGTGCCCGATGATACCAGCGGCGCCGTCAAGGCTACCGCCGCCACCAACAACGAAGCCGCTGCCGCTCTGGCCGCCGAGAAGTTCAATGAGAACGACGCTCTGGTCAACGCCATGAAGAACGCCACCTCCGACAGCCCCGTAGTCATCGGCTGCCTGTCCCAGGATGCCGTTTCCGCTTCCGTGACCGGCCGTACGACCGGTTTCGTCAACAAGATGGCTGAGATCGCTGAGTCCTATCAGCCCGGCAAGGTCTCCATCGAGGGCCACACCCTGTGGGAGAAGAAGGTCGACAGCCCCGCTATCATCATCAAGGTTGAGATCTCCGCCACCACCGAGGCTACCGCTGTCCAGACCGCGGCCAACGCCCTGCTGAACACCGCTGGCATCACCGCCATCTTCTGCTCCAACGAGGGCGCCGTTACCGGCTTCCTGGCCGCCGTTTCCGATGGCGAGGATCTGGCCGACGGCGGCAAGTACGGCGATCTGATCGTGGCCGGCTTCGACGCCGGTTCCGCTCAGAAGAACGCCGTCCGCCAGGGCTGGTTCTACGGCTCCGTGACGCAGGATCCTTATCAGATCGGCTACAAGGCCGTTGAGATGGCTTACAAGGCCGCCAACGGCGAGGCCGTCTCCGATGTGGACACCGGCGCGCAGTGGTACAACGCCTCCAACATCGACGACGAGATGATCGCCCTGTTGGTATATGACTAATCAGTAAGAAAAACAGAAAAAGCTTTGCGGCTGACAAGGGCCGGCGCCGCATGTGCGGCGCCGGCCGCCTCTATGCAGCATACTCCTAAGGATTTTCCCTCTAAAAATAGTATTTTCTTATTTCATTTTCAGCAGAAAACAAATATACTGGCAGAGATAGGGAGGACATATGGGCAAGACGAGGAATATGATCGCCTTCGACCTGGGCGCCAGCAACGGCCGGGCGATCCTGGGACAATTTGACGGTGAAAAGCTGACGATGACGGAGCTGTACCGCTTTGAGAACCACTATGTGGAGATGAACGGGGTCTTCTACTGGGATACGCCCTATCTCTTTAATCAGCTGAAGCAGGGCCTGATGGCCTTTCGCAGGGGGGGATATGGGGACCTGGATTCTTTCGGCATCGATACCTGGGGTGTGGATTACGGCCTGCTGGACAAAAACGGACATCTGGCGGGAGTTCCCCGATCCTACCGGCTGGGAGTCCAGGCCGACATCGACGCGGTAACCGAGAAAATTCCCGCCGCGACCCTGTACGGGCGCAGCGGCATTGATACAGGATTGACGTTCAACACCCTTTACCAGCTCTACCGCCGTAAGCGGGAGGGCGACGCGGCTCTGGAGATCGCGGACAAGCTGCTGCTGACGCCGGACCTTCTGGGCTATTTCCTCACCGGCGAGGCCGGTACGGAATATACCATTGCTACCACCACTCAGCTCTACAATCCTACCACCCGGGATTGGGACTGGGAGACCATTGACGAGCTGGGGCTTCCCCGGCATGTGTTCACGCCGGTCCAGCCCAGCGGTACGATCCGCGGGCATTTGCGGCCTGAAATCTGTCAGGAGCTGGGCCTTAATCCGGCGGCCTTTGTGGCGGTGGGCAGCCACGACACGGCGTCGTCCGTGGCGGCGATTCCGGGGCGCGGGAGCTTCGCCTTCTGCTCCTCCGGGACCTTCTCCCTGGTGGGCGTGGAGACCGATCAGCCTTATCTGGACCCGCAGGCCGCGGCGGAGGGCTTCTCCAACGAGGGCACCGTCCAGGGCGGCTTCCGGCCCCTGAAAAACATCATTGGGCTGTGGATCGTCCAGGAATGCCGCCGGGACTGGCAGAAGGAGGGCAGGGACCTCACCTGGGATGACATCGCGGACGAAGCCCGAAAGGCCCCGCCGCTCCGGTCCGTTATTGACACCGACAGCCCGGAGTTTTACGCCGGCGGCGGCATGGTCCGGAAGATCCAGGACTTCTGCCGCCGCACGGGCCAGCCCGTTCCGGAGACCGTGGGCGAGGTTGCCCGATGCGCCTATGAGTCTCTGGCGCTGAAATACCGCGCGGCGGTGGAGGGCCTGGAGAAGGTCAAGGGCCAGCGGATCGACACCATGAACATCGTGGGCGGCGGCATCCAGAACCGGATGCTCGACCAGATGGCCGCCGACGCCATCGACCGCCCCGTGGTCACCGGCCCCGTAGAGGGGTCGGCCATGGGCAGCCTGCTGGTCCAGGCCATGGCCCTGGGAGACGTCGCGGATATCGCTCAGCTGCGTGAGATCGTCCGGGCCTCGGTAGCGGTAGAGACCTGGGAGCCCCACCACACCCCCGCGTGGGAGCAGGCATATCAAAAGCTTCTTACATTGATGAAATAATATATTTTTGAAACAAAGGAGAGGGTTTCCATGAGCGTAGATATGACGAAGTGGCAGGAGATGGCGAAGGCCCGCATCCACGACCGGCCCGCCGGAGCGGGCCGCCTGGCGGGAAAGATCACCATCGTTACCGGCGCGGCGCAGGGCTTCGGCAAGGGCATTGCCGAGGAGCTGCATAAGGAGGGCGCGACCGTGATCATCGCCGATATGAACCAGCCTCTGGCGGAAACTGTGGCCGCCGGAATGGGCGGGAATACCACCGCCATAGCGGTGAATGTGTCCGACGAGGAGAGCGTGGCGGGCCTGGTGGCGCAGACGGTGGAAAAATTCGGCGGACTGGACCTGATGATTGCCAATGCCGGCGTAGTCCGCTCTGGGCCGCTGACCACCTTTGAAAAGAAGGACATGGATTTTGTGACGTCCATCAATTATACCGGCCTGTTCCTGTGCTGCAAGTATGCCGCCCTGATCATGGAGGCCCAGCACGAAGCGGACCCTGACGCCATGTTCGACATCGTGGCCATGTCCTCCAAGTCCGGTTTGGTTGGGTCCAATAAAAACTTTGCTTACGCGGGCAGCAAATTCGGGTCTATCGGCCTGGTGCAGAGCTTCGCCCTGGAGCTGTGCGCCTACAATATCAAGGTCAACGCCATCTGCCCGGGCAACTACCTGGACGGCCCCCTGTGGAGCGACCCGGAGAGGGGCCTGTTTGTCCAGTACCTCCAGGCGGGGAAGGTCCCGGGAGCCAGGACCGTTGACGACGTGCGGCGGTTTTACGAGGCGAAGGTGCCCATGAACCGCGGCTGCCTGCCCCTGGACGTGGCCCGCGCCGTTATGTACTGCGTGGAGCAGAAGTATGAGACCGGTCAGGCCATCCCCGTCACCGGCGGCCAGGTCATGCTCAACTGAGGCCCTGGGCGGGCGGCCCATGCGCGCCTGACTGCGCGGCTGAACCTGGTTTGCCCGCGCGGCAGCCTACTTTCATCCGGATGAGAGGTTTTTATGATCGACATTGCAGTGTTAAACCGCCTGAACGCGGATACCAGGGAGGAGCGGCTGGCAAATCTCCGCGCCCTGCTGCCGGAGACCGATTTTCCGCCCATGACCCCCCAATATATCAACAACCACATCCACACTACCTATTCCTTCTCCCCCTATTCCCCCACTGCCGCCGTCTACGCGGCAAGGATGGAGGGCCTGTGCACGGCGGGGATCATTGACCACGACTCCATTGCCGGGGCCGGGGAATTTCTGGAAGCGGCGGAAATCGTGGGAATGCCGGCCACCATCGGTATGGAGTGCCGGGTGGACATGTCCGGCACCCGGCTGGAAGGGAGACGGACCAACAATCCGGACCAGGCGGGCGTCAGCTACATGACCATTCAGTCTGTGCCTCATGGCAGGATCGATGTGTTAGACCGTTTCTTCGCCCCCTATCGGGACGCCCGCAACCGCCGGAACCGGGCAATGGTGGAACGGATCAACACCCTGCTGCCGGATATCGGACTGGACTTTGAGCGGGATGTGCTGCCCCTGAGCTGTGCGGCGGAGGGCGGCGGCGTGACGGAACGGCATTTGATGTACGCCCTGGCAAAGAAGCTGACGGCCCGGTCCGGCAAGGGCGGGGGGATGCTCGCCTGTCTGGCGGAATTGGGCCTGGAGCTTTCCGAAAAGCAGAAGGCGCAGATGCTGGATGAGGCGTACCCCTTCTATGAATACGATCTGCTGGGTATCCTGAAAAGCGCCTTTGTACCCAAAATCTACATTGACGCCGCCGATGAATGCCCCAGGCTGGCCGATGTGGTCCGGCTGTGCCGGGAGGTGGACGCCTGCCTCTGCTACGCCTACCTGGGCGACGTGGCCGAGAGCGTCACCGGCGACAAGAAAGCCCAGAAGTTCGAGGACGATTACCTGGAGGATGTATTCCGGTGCCTCCGGGAGGAAGGCGTGTGGGCGGTGACCTACATGCCCACACGGAACACCCCCGGTCAGCTGGAGCGGCTGCGGGGACTGTGCGATGCGTACAACATGTTCCAGATTTCCGGCGAGGACATCAACTCCCCCCGGCAGAGCTTCATCATCCGGGCCATGGAGAACCCCCTGTTCCAGAACCTGATCGACGCCACCTGGCGGCTCATCAATCACGAAAAGACCGGAGAGTCCATCCGGTAATCATAAAGGAGAATGAATATGAATACGAAAGCAGTGCGCATTCACGGTAAAATGGATCTGCGGCTGGAGAACATTACCCTCCCCGAGGTCGGCCCTGACGACGTGCAGGTAAAGATCATTTCCGACAGCGTATGCATGTCCACCTACAAGGCCGCCGTAGAGGGCGAGGACCATAAGAGAGTCCCCAACGACGTGGCGGAGCATCCCACCATCGTGGGCCATGAATTCTGCGGTGACATCATTGCCGTGGGCGACAACTGGAAAGATAAATATAAGGTTGGGGACAAGTTTGTGATCCAGCCCGCCCACTACTATAAGGGCTCCCAGGACGCTCCCGGTTACTCCTACGCATACTGCGGCGGCTCCTCCCAGTATGCCAACATCCCCATTGAGACCCTGATCATGGACTGCCTCCTGCCCTACAATTCCGACACTTACTTCTACGGTTCCCTGGCTGAGCCCGTCTGCTGCGTGGTGGGCACCTTCCATGCCATGTACCACACCAGGGCCGGCTCCTATGTCCACGAAATGGGCATCAAAGAGGGGGGGAAGATGGCCCTGCTGGCCTCCGTCGGCCCCATGGGGCTGGGCGCGATCGACTACGCCATCCACAATGACCGCCGTCCTTCCCTGCTGGTGGTCACCGACATCGACGACGCCCGGCTGAAGCGCGCCGCGTCTATTTTCACCGTGGAGGAGGCCAAAAAGTACGGCGTAGAGCTGCACTACGTCAACACCAGAATGGAACATGCCACCGAGTACCTCCGGGAGCTCACCGGCGGCGCCGGCTACGACGACGTGATCTGCTTTGCTCCCGTCAAGCAGGTAGTGGAGCAGGCCAGCGACATCCTGGGCTATGACGGCTGCCTGAACTTCTTTGCCGGTCCCACCAACAACCAGTTCAAGGCGGAGTTTAACTGGTACAATGTCCACTACCTCTACACCCACGTGGTGGGCACCTCCGGCGGCAACAACGAGGATCTGCGGGAGGCTGTGGAGCTGATGAATGCCGGCAGGCTGAATCCGGCGGCCATGGTCACGCATATCGGCGGACTGAACACCGTAGTGGACACCGTCTGCAGCCTGCCCAAGATTCCCGGCGGTAAGAAGCTGATCTACAACCATATCGACCTGCCCCTCACCGCCATTGACGACTTTGCCGAGAAGGGGAAGGAGGACCCGCTGTTCGCCGAACTGGATAAGCTCTGCAAGGCGCACAACGGCCTTTGGAACCCCGAGGCGGAGAAATACCTGCTGGCCCACGCCAGGGCGATCTGAGAAGCATTTCCCGGCTGAACTGTGAGGGGGATACTGTATGAAGAATGATCTGGAACGGGCGGTGCTGGGCCTGGAGCTGGGCTCCACCCGCATTAAGGCCGTCCTCATTGACGAGGGTCACAGGCCCATCGCCTCTGGAGATTACGCTTGGGAGAACAAGCTGGAAAACGGCGTGTGGACCTATTCGATGGAGGAGGTCATGAGGGGCCTGCGGGGCTGTTACCGCAGCCTGGCCGACAACGTGGAGCAGAAATATGGCCAGCGTCCCCGGCGCTTCGCGGCCATAGGTATTTCAGGCATGATGCACGGCTACCTTGTCTTTGGCAGGGAAGGGGAGCTGCTCACCCCCTTTCGTACCTGGCGCAACACCATCACCGGCCCGGCGGCGGCAGAGCTGACCGAACGGTTCAGGTTCAACATCCCCCAGCGCTGGTCCATCGCCCACCTGTACCAGGCCATCCTCAACGGGGAGGAACATGTGAAGGATATCGCCCTGCTCACCACTCTGAGCGGCTACATCCATCTGCGGCTGACCGGGGAGAACGTGGTGGGGGTGGGGGAGGCATCCGGCATGTTCCCCTACGACCGGGGCGCGCGTGACTTTTCCGCCGCCCACATCAAACTGTTTGACGATTTAACGGCAGACCGGGGCTATCCCTGGAAGCTGCGGGACATTCTCCCCGGCGTTCTGCCCGCCGGCGTACCGGCGGGGGCGCTGACGAAGGAGGGCGCGGCCCTGCTGGACGAGAGCGGCCTGCTGGAGTCCGGCATCCCCCTATGTCCTCCGGAGGGGGACGCGGGCACCGGCATGGTAGCCACCGGGGCGGTGCTGCCCCGGACGGGGAGTATTTCGGCGGGGACCTCCTCCTTTGCCTTGCTGGTGCTGGAGCGGGAGCTGAGGAGTTACTATCCGGAAATTGACGTGGTGGCCACGCCTTCCGGCCAGCCGGTGGCTATGGCCCACACCAACACCTGTACCTCAGACGTGGACGCCTGGGTACGGCTGTTCGGGGAGTTTTACCGGCTCATGGGCCAGAAGGCGGACATAGGCGAGATGTTCCCCAAGCTGTTTCGGAAAGCCATGGAGGGGGAGGCGGACTGCGGCGGCCTGGTGAGTTTCAACTACTTCTCCGGCGAGCCCGTCACCCGGACGGAGACCGGCCGGCCTATGTTCGTCCGTCTGCCCGACAGCCACTTTACCCTGGCCAACTTCATGCGCGCCCAGCTGTATAGCGCCATCGCCACCTTGAAGCTGGGCATCGACCTGCTTGTGGAGCAGGAGCAGGTGGAGACTGACCGTCTGTTAGGCCACGGAGGCTTCTTCAAGGTGGAAGGGGTTGGCCGGCAGATTATGGCCGACGCCCTGGGTGTGCCTATCTCCACCATGAAGACCGCCGGAGAGGGCGGCCCCTGGGGCATGGCCCTGCTGGCCGCCTACATGAGCCGGAAGACAGAAAGGGAGACTATGGAGGACTACCTCGCAAAGGTCTTTGCCCAGGCGGAGAGCCAGTGCTCCCAGCCCGATCCCGTTGGAAGTGCCGGCTTTGCGGCGTATATCCGGCGCTACGCCGCCTGTCTGCCCGCTGAGCGGGCGGCAGCGGCCATGAAATGAAAAAACGAATCCCAAGCGAATGGAAAACTGTTTCGATAAGCAGGCCCTATTCCGCCGAATATAGTCATTGCTGTCTACGGGCGGCAGCGGATCATGTTCGAGTCCGGAAAGCACAGCATCCCCCGGCGCATCGTCAGTCCGGCCCGGCCCCGGGCAGGCCGCCCAAAAATCCGGCCCTGTCCCGTCAAGCAAAGAAACTGGAGTATCAGGACAACTGTGACCGCGGCGCTGTGGAGGGTATTTTCGGGACGGGCAAAACCGCTTATGGTCCGGGGCGTATCATGGCTCGCCTGAAAGAAACCGCTTTCCGCGCCATTGGCGCTGTCTTACTGCCTTTGCATCTTTCCGGGCCGCTGAGGCCGGCTCCTGCCTTGCTTTGCCTCCCGCTTGCGGCTGCTTTTTCCGGGCTTGCGGAGTAAGGCATAATTATTCAAAGGCTGCGCACCCTTGCCGCCATTTTCCGGCATGCTCCCTTCGGTGAAAACTACAAAATCGCACAGGCGTTGACAGGTCAAGCGGCGGATTGCTGAAATTTTAGTGGACAAGGCGGACTTCATGTGGTACAATAGCCGAAAAGCGGCAGGAACCCTATGGGGCCTGTTTCTTTTTATACATTGATATGATACTGAGAAAAGGGGGATCACTTATGGGAAAAGAGAGCTATACCGGCCGGATCAACCGTAAGCTGAATAAAAAGCTGCGGATCGTTGAGGTTGCCGCGGGCCGGGAAAAGGCCGACCTGGTGCTGAAAAACGCGGCCTATGTCAACGTATTCTCCAACGAGCTCTGCCATGGGGACATCGCCGTGGCGGAGGGGCTGATCGTGGGCATGGGCGCGTACAGCGGCGAGACGGAGTTCGATATGAGCGGCAAGCTGGTTCTCCCGGGCTTTATTGACGCCCACGTCCATCTGGAGAGCGCCATGGTCGCCCCCAAGGAGTTTGTGAAGGCGGTTTTGCCCCACGGCACCACTACCGTTGTGACCGACCCCCACGAGATCGCCAACGTCATGGGCACCGACGGCGTGGAGTACATGCTGCAGGCCACCGAGGGCCTGCCGGTGGACGTGCGGTTCATGCTGCCATCCTGCGTTCCCTCCACGCCCATGGATGAGAGCGGCGCGGTGCTGGACTACCGCACGATCGATTCCTTCTACGATCACCCAAGGGTGCAGGGACTGGCGGAGATGATGAACTACCCCGGCGTGATCGGCGCGGACCCCATGGTCATCGAGAAGATCGTGGCCGCCCAGGCCCACCACAAGAAGATCGACGGCCATGCCCCCGGCCTGCTGGGCAACGACCTCAACGCCTACGTCGCCGCCGGCGTCTACTCCGACCACGAGTGCTATGATCCCGCCGACGCCATCGCCAAGCTGGAGCGGGGGCAGTTCATCATGATCCGGGAGGGCACCGCCGCCCACAATCTGGAGGCCCTTCTGCCGCTGCTGACGGAGAAATACGCGGACCGGTGCATGTTCTGCTGCGACGACAAGCACCCCAGCGACCTGCTGGAAAAGGGCCATATCGATTACAACGTGAAAGAGGCCATCCGCCGGGGCGTGGACCCCATTATCGCGGTGAAGGTGGCCTGCCACCACGCGGCGCGGTACTTCCTGCTCAACAACCGCGGCGCTATCGCCCCCGGCTATCTGGCGGACTTTGTGGTGATCGACAATTTCCAGGACTTCAATATTTTGCAGGTGTTCAAGAAGGGCGTGGAGATGTACGACGGCAAGACCGTCCGGGATTTCCCCGCGCCGGAGATCGACCCCTATCTGGCCCAGAAGGCCCACGATACCTTCCATCTGCCCTATCTGCTGGCGGCGGACTTCGAGGAGCGCCGCCCCAGGGGGATTATCGGCATGGTCCCCGGCGAGATCGTCACCGTGGACCAGGGGTACTCCGACCACATCGACCCGGAGTGGGATATTCTGAAAATCGCCGTTGTCGAGCGGCACAAGAATACCCATCATATCGGCATCGGCTACCTGCAGGGATATGGGCTGAAGCGGGGAGCGGTGGCTACCAGCGTCTCCCATGATTCCCACAATATTATTGTAGTGGGGGCCAATGAAGAGGATATGGCCGCCGCAGCCAACCGGATCGCGGAAAACAAGGGCGGCATCGTGGTCATGGAGGACGGCGAGATCAGGGGCGAGGTGGCGCTGGCCATTGCCGGTATCATGAGCGACGACACGCTGGAGAATGTGAACGAGGCGCTGGAGGGCGCAAAGGAAGCGGCCTTTGCCCTGGGCGTCAACCGGGATATCGACCCCTTCATGACCCTCAGCTTCATGTCCCTGCCGGTGATCCCCACTCTGCGCCTGACCACCCGGGGCGTCATCGACGTGACAAAGCAGCAGTACGTATAAAAAACCTGCACAAAATAAACCGTCTCCTTTGGATATGGGGTTGACATTTTTCCATAATACGATATAATCTAATTAATTATATTACTTGAGGCGGTTTTTGAAATGACGTATAGATTGATCTGCGACAGCTGCACGGATCTGCCCACGGAACTGGGCGTGGACCCGCATGTGAAGAAAGTGGCTCTGAGCATTCAGATCGGCGCGGAGACCATTGTGGATGACGAGAACTTCTGCCAGTCTGCGCTTCTGGAAAAGGCGCGGGCCTGGCACGACGCGCCCAAAACGGCCTGTCCTTCGCCCTCCATGTATCTGGAGCAGTTTCTGGACGAGGGGGACAACTATGTGGTCACCCTGTCGGGCCTGCTCTCCGGCTCCTACAATGCCGCCATGCAGGCCCGGGCCATCTACCGGGAGGAGGGCGGCAAGGGAAACGTCCATGTGTTCAACTCCCGTTCCGCCTCTTCGGGGCAGGCGCAGATCGCCCTGCTGATTCGGGAGCTGGTCTCCCGGCAGCTCCCCTTCGCCCAGGTGGTGGAGCAGGTGGAGGCGTATATCGACCAGATGAAGACGATGTTCGTGCTGGAAAATCTGGACCACCTGCGGAAAAACGGCCGTCTGACCAGGATGCAGGCGCTGGTGACCGGCGCGCTGCGGGTCAAGCTGCTGTGCGGCGCTACGCCGGAGGGGGAGATCGAGAAGCTGGGCCAGGGACTGTCCATGCGGCAGACTCTGGCGCGGATGGTATCCCGGATGGCGGACGACGCCGGTCACGTGGGCCGGCGGCTGATCATTGCCCACTGCAACTGCCGGGAGCGGGCGGAGTACGTGCGGGACCTGATTCAGAAGCGGTGCCGGTTTGGGGAGATCCTGATCGTAGCCACCGGCGGCATTTCTACGGTGTACGCCGATGACGGAGGAATTATTACGGCTTATTGATGAAAAGGGGCTTTGTCAAAAAGCCCCTTTTCATCAAATATTCCAAATTGAAACAGAGAGGATGCGTGTAACGTGGAAACGCATGAAAATCTTGCGTGGGAAGAAGTAAACTGTGAGCATATCGTATGTGATGAGTGGATCGACTTTCGAAAAAGCACTTACAAAATGCCAAACGGAAAAATATCCGGTCCCTATTATAGTTATTCTCGAAAAAACTTTGTTATAATTGTTGCGACTACTGAAGATGATAGGTATATTTGTGTTAGACAGTTTAGGCACGGAATAAAGCGGGTAACTACTGAATTCTGTGCCGGATGTATCGAGCATATCGGTGATGCTTTCGAAGACGCTCTCTCTACCGCCAAACGAGAGCTTTTAGAGGAAACCGGATATGGCTCTAATGATTGGAGACACCTGTTAACCGTTCCTGTTTATGCAACTTTAGCAGATAATTACATGAGTATATTTATGGCAAAAAACTGCCAGAAGATTAACAGTCAGCAGAATCTGGATAATAATGAATTCCTCGATGTGCATTTGTATTCCAGGGACAAGCTTGAAGAAATAATCAAAGACGGTGAGTTTTCACAGGCTTCACATATATTAGCCTTATTTATGGCTGATAAAGTGCGTTAACCGCTCCATTCGGGCGGGTTTTTGCAATGACCAAAAAATATGCACTTCCGCCGTTTCCTAACCTGGGGAAATGTAATGTCACCATTGCGCGAATAGGACTGGGGCTGCCTCTCTTCGATGTTTTCATCGTTTTGAGGCAGCCCCTTTTACACCAGCCTGTATTTCTCCGCCATCGCCCGCAGGGCCTGCCGGGTGTCGGCGTCCGCCAATTCCCGCTCCGGGGCCTCAAAGAGCAGCAGCTCCTCCTCGTGTCGGCGGATGACGCTGCTGCCGCCGTGGTCCTCGGTGAGTTCCAGCAGTTCCGGGAAGTAGGCGGCGGGAAAGATGCAGGGGTTCCCCCGCACGCCGTTGTGGCCCAGGCCCACCAGCTTGTCCGGATGCCGGCGGAAGAATTCCACCTCGGCTTTTACCGTCTCCCGCCGCAGCATGGGCTGGTCGGAGACCTGGAACATGGCCGCGTCACAGTCTCCAAGGGCCTCCAGCCCCAGTCGGATGGTGTGGCTGATGCCCCAGTCGGGATGGGGATTGCGGACGGGGATGAAGCCATACCGCTCCGCCAGCGTCTCCACCTCCGGGTACTGGGTCACCACCGCCACGGCGGCAAATTCCTCCTCCGGGACGGCATCCAGCGCCCGGAGGATCAGCGGCCTTCCCTCGAAAAGCGCTGCCAGTTTGTTTTCCCCAAACCGCCGGGCATCCCCCGCGGCCATCACCACACAGCCAATGCGCATATCAAGCGCCCCCTCTCGTGCTTTTGATGGTAGTATAACCCAGAGGAGCGGTATTAGTCAATAAGCGGCGTTATTTTGCAAATAGGATAACGAAAAAGGACTGTAGTCCTGTACACAGAGAAAATTTTGTGCTACAATGATAAAAATTTGCAGGAGAGAGCAGGAAATTTCTCCCTTATATCCAACAGACAGGAGGCTGACGCCAATGAGCAGCGTAGGACAAAACAAACTCCGCGTGGATGCCTTTGACAAGGCCACGGGCCGCGCCAAGTACACCGACGATCTCTGNGACAAGTCCGCTCTGGTCACCCGCATCGTCCACTCCACCATNGCCCACGGNNTGGTGCANAAGGTCGATACCGCCCAGGCGGAGCAGGTCCCCGGCGTGGTGAAGGTTTTCACCTGCTTTGATGTGCCGGAGTACCGCTTTCCCACCGCCGGACACCCCTGGTCCACCGANCCCCANCANCAGGACGTGGCCGACAGGCTGCTGCTGAACCGNCATGTGCGCTATTACGGCGACGAGGTGGCCGTGGTGGTGGCNGAGAACGAGGTGGCCGCCGCCCAGGCGGCGCGGCTGGTGAAGGTGGANTACGAGGAGTACCCCTTCGTTNTGGACGTGCAGAAGGCCATGGAGCCGGACGCGCCNCAGATNCAGGAGGNCTACCCCGGCAACATNCTGGCCCACACCCAGATCCGCANNGGCGANTATGAGANCGCCAGCAAAGAGCCGGGGCTTATCAANGTNGAGGGCTGGTANGAGACCCCTACCGTNCAGCACTGCCACATCGAAAANCACATCTGCACCGCCCANATGGAGGGCGGGCGGATCATGGTCACTTCCTCNACNCAGATCCCCCACATCGTCCGCCGGGTCTGCGGNCAGGCNCTGGGNATTCCCTGGGGAAAGNTCCGGATCGTCAAGCCNTATATCGGCGGCGGCTTCGGCAACAAGCAGGACGCGCTCTATGAGCCCCTGTGCGCCTGGCTGACCACCCAGCTGGGCGGGCGGCTGGTGAAGATCGACTGCATGCGGGAGGAGACCTTTGTTTCCAACCGNGTNCGNCACGCNATCCGGACCCANATCATCTCCTGGGTGCGNCCTGACGGCACCTTTGCCGCCCGGAAAATCGAGTGNTTCTCCAACCAGGGNGCNTACGCTTCCCATGGGCACGGCATCGNGGCNAAGGGGATGGGNGCNTTCCCNCAGCTCTATCCCTGCCCCAANGTGGAGGGNGACGCCTACACGGTTTATACNAACCGGCCCGCCGCCGGAGCCATGCGGGGCTACGGCATCCCTCAGGCCATGTGGGCCAGCGAGTGCCATATGGACGANGTGGCCANNGCNCTGGGCCGCAATCCTCTGGAATACCGCCAGCAGGTGGTCATGCCCCAGGGGTATGTGGACGGGTTCAGCAANAACGAAAACTACTANGATACCTTCCACCAGGTCATAGAAAAGGGTATGANNGAGATCGACTACCNGCGGAAGCTGAAGGAATACCAGAATCAGACCGGTCCCGTCCGCCGGGGCATCGGCATGGCCCTGTTCTGGTANAACACNGCCGTGTGGCCCCTNTCCCTGGAGTCCTCCTCCTGCCGGATGGTCCTNAATCAGGACGGNTCCGTCCAGGTCCAGACCGGCGAGACNGAGATCGGNCAGGGCTGCGANACCGCCTTTGCCCAGATGGCGGCGGACGCCATCGGCATNCCCTTTGAGNACGTTCACATGGTGTCCACCCAGGATACCGACGTTACCCCCTTNGGCACCGGCGCTTACGCCTCCCGGCAGACCTATATCGGCGGCTTCGCCCTGCGGCAGACNGGNCAGATCCTNAAGGACAAGATNCTCACNTACGCNGTGGAGCTGACCCGGCAGATGAAGGAAAATCTGAATCTGGTGGACGGGAANATCATCCGCATCACCGANGGCCGNGAGCTGATGACCCTGGGCGANCTGGCTACCGAGGCNCTNTACAGCCTGACCCACTCCCAGCANATCACCGCCGAGAGTACATATCAGATCAAGAACAACGCNTACTCCTTNGGCTGNTCCTTCGCCGAGGTGGANGTGGACATCCCCATGTGCAAGGCNAAGCTGCTGAACATCGTCAACGTNCACGACTGCGGGACCCTCATCAACCCCGCACTGGCGGAGGCCCAGGTNCACGGCGGCATGTCCATGGGCATCGGCTANGGCATGAGCGAGCAGCTGCTGTTNGATGAAAAGACNGGCAGGCCCCTGAANAACAANCTGCTGGACTACAAGCTGTCCACGNTCATGGACCACCCCACGCTTCAGGCGTTCTTCGTGGANAACGCGGAGCCCACCAGCCCCTACGGCACCAAGGCNCTGGGCGAGCCGCCGGCATGCTCNCCCGCGCCGGCCATCCGCAACGCCATTTTGCAGGCNACCGGGGTGTCCATCAACCAGACGCCGGTNACGCCNCATATCATGTTCGCCGAGTTTTCCAAGGCCGGACTGCTGTAAGGAGGGAANAGGACTATGTATGATCTGAAAGCGTTATACGAGGCCGCCNGCGTCCAGGACGCGGTGCGCCTGCGTNTGGAGCACCCCGAGGCCCAGATCCTCGCCGGCGGCACCGATGTGCTGGTGCAGATGCGGGAGGGCAANCGGGCCGGGAAGGAACTGATCTCCATTTACGGCATCAACGAAATGCGGGGGATCTCCATNGATGAGGACGAAAACATCCGCATTGGTTCCCTGACCAGCTTCAGCCATATNACNANGGACCCCATCATNCAGAAATATATCAACGTTCTGGGCGANGCGGTCGATATGGTGGGNGGACCCCAGATCCGCAACGCCGGNACCATCGGCGGCAACACCTGCAACGGCGTGACCAGCGCNGACTCCGCGTCNACGCTGTTTGCGTGGGACGCCATCGTGGAGCTNACCGGGGCGGAGGGCGNGCGNCGGATTCCCATTCAGGAGTTCTATCTCTCCGCCGGAAANGTGGANATCCACCCNGACGAAATCCAGACCGCCATCCTGATCCCCAGGGCCAGCTATGAAAACTGCTTCGGCCACTACATNAAGTACGCCATGCGCAACGCCATGGANATCGCCACCACCGGCTGTTCCGTGAACGTGGNGCTCAGCGAGGATAAGAAAACCATTGTCCGNGCCCGTGTCGCCTACGGCGTNGCGGGACCCATCCCCATGCGCGCGCCCTCCGCCGAGGCGGCNGCCAACGGNAAGCCCGTGTCNGCGGAGACGGTGGANGCNTTCGGCGCCGCCGTGCTGNAGGACATCCATCCCCGGGACAGCTGGCGGGCCAGCAAGGCGTTCCGGGAGCATATCGCCGTGGAACTGGCNAAGCGGGGACTTGCGGAGTCCATCAGACTGNCGGGAGGTGAGCTGGCATGAGCATCCAATATAAGCTGATCCGCTGNACCATCAACGGCAAGGAANTGGAGCAGATGGTGGACGTGCGGGCGTCCCTGACGGACATGCTGCGCAACGACTTCCGGCTGACCAGCGTNAAGAAGGGCTGCGAGGTGGGCGAGTGCGGGGCCTGCAACGTTATCATCGACGGCGAGTGCTTCAACTCCTGCCTGTATCTGGCCGCGTGGGCGGATGGGAAAAATATCCGCACGCTGGAGGGCCTGCTGGGCCCCAACGGCGAGCTGGCGGACATCCAGCAGGCGTTTATTGACGAGGCCGCCATCCAGTGCGGGTTCTGTACGCCCGGGTTTATCATGACCGCCGTTGAGATTCTGGAAAGCGGGAAGGAGTACACCGACGACGAACTGCGGAAGCTCCTCTCCGGACACCTGTGCCGCTGCACCGGGTATGAGAATATCCTGCGGGCGGTGAAGAAAACCATGCTGAAACGGCTGGGGAAAGCGTAAGCCCCCCGGACTCCGCGATTCCGGCATTGGTTCTTATAACGAAAAACAGCAGGCGCACCGCATCCGGTGCGCCTGCTACTTTTCTTCCATGGCCTTATCGATGGCATCCACAATAAATTGTGTGACGCTTTTATTCTGGGCCGCCGCATAGGCGGCGATCTCCTGCTTGCGGCCCTTTTTGACCTTGATTTCAATTCGGTCATAGGCTTTCTTGTTATATCGGGCGGTTGCCTCTTTCTGTGCATCAGAATACGCCATATGCAACTACCTCCTTGAGAGGTAGTATAGGCTATACTGTCGGCATCTTCTATAATGTCGACAGTATAGTTTTGGCGGTTTTGTGGATTTTTATACTGTCGACAGTATGATATAATGGCGGAATACTATATGGATTGGAGAGAAATGTTATGAGGAAAAACCGCTATTCTTTATCCGCCCTATTGCTCGTTATACTAGCTGTTTCTCTCATTGGATGCGATGACAATTTGTCCAAAACAGGTGTCACGCCGGGAGAAATGATAACTTCATCCGCCGAAGAAATCTGGCCGGAAGAGGTTTATTATGAGGAGGAAGTTTTGCAGGAGGACCTGCCGGAGGTCACGTATATCCTGAACACCAACTCCCGGAAGTTCCACAAGCCCTCCTGCCGGTCAGTAGAACTGATGAAGCCGGAGAATGTCCAGGAGACCTCCGCGTCCCGGGAGGAGGTCCTGGAAATGGGTTACAAGCCCTGCGGCAACTGCAACCCCTGAATGCCGGGATTTTGCAAAAAGTTTACAGTATTTTCACCGGTTTTTCCCGAATGATGCTTGCAATTCCCGGGAGATTTTAGTATCATGATAATCAGGAAACGCTATGGGCGTTCCCCTGACCAGGTTCAGCAGCAAGCTGTCCCCTGTGGTCCCCGCGGCCGCAGGGGTTTTGCTTACAGCGGTAAAAGAGAGGAGAAACACTATGCAGACCATTCGCAACAGCGCCATGACCGTGACTATTGACGAGGTGGGGGCGCAGCTCATGTCCATCACCGCCGCCGACGGCACGGAGTACCTGTGGAACGGCGATCCCGCCTATTGGACGGGCCGCGCGCCCGTCCTGTTTCCCTATGTGGGCCGCCTCACCAATGACCGCTATACTTACGGCGGCAAGGAGTATGAAATGACCCGCCACGGCTTTGCCAAGCGGGCGGCGTTCTCCGTGGTGAACGCCGGAAAGGACCACGTCACCCTGCATATCCAGGACACTGCGGAGACCCGGCAGATTTACCCCTTCGCCTTTCATTTTGACGTGTCCTACGTTTTGCAGGGCAAGACGCTGGTGATCGTCTACGCCACGGAGAACATGGACAATAAGACCATGTTTTTCGGCCTGGGAGGCCACCCCGGCTTCCGGGTGCCCCTGGAGGAAGGGAAGGACTTTGCCGACTACCGTCTGACCTTCGCTGAGCCCTGTCAGCCCTGGCAGGTGCTCATGAGCGACAAGTACATGCTCAGCGGCCACGAGGTCCCCTATCCTCTGGAAAACGGGGTGGATATGCCTCTGCGGCATGACCTCTTCGACCACGACGCCATTATTCTGAAGAATTTTGCCCGCCGCGTCACCCTCTCCGCCGGCGAGGGCACCCGGGGCATTACGCTGGACTGTCCCAAGATGCGCTACATGGGCGTATGGCATATGCCCAAGACGGACGCGCCTTACGTCTGTCTGGAGCCCTGGGTCAGCCTGCCCTCCCGGGAGGGCGTGGTGGAGGACCTGAGCCAGCAGTTCGACCTGATCTCCCTTGCCCCCCGGCAGCGGTATGAGAACCGCTGGACGGTGACTATTTTCTGAGCATATGGGCAGGCATCAGACGCTGGTTCAAAGTCTTGTCGGACCGCTGACGCTGACCGGGACGGAGGAAGCTCTGACGAAAATTGCTTTCGGAGACAGGAGGGAAGGGGAGGACACGCCTTCCCTCCTGTTGGAGCAGGCCGCCCGGGAGCTGGAAGAGTATTTTGCCGGAAAGCGGCAAGAATTCACGGCGCCCCTCGCGCCGGAGGGGACGGAGTTCCAGCGGAAGGTTTGGGCGGCGCTGCGGGAGATTCCCTACGGAACTACAGTGAGTTACAAAGACATTGCCGTGCGGATCGGGAAGCCCGGCGCGGCTATCGCCGTAGGCCAGGCCAACAGCCGGAATCCGATTCCCATTATCATCCCCTGCCACCGGGTCATTGGGACCAGCGGGAAGCTGGTAGGATATACCGGCGGGATGCACATTAAAGAGGCATTACTGGCATTGGAAGGGATTCGTTAAGGTCCGTTAGAACGCCCCCTTGCAAGGCAGTCTCTTTTTAACAGGGCGGCAGCCGGAGTTCTACGACCACCAAGCCCCCAGAAGAACAACCGCCAACTCAGAGGCACCCGGTCCGGCAAATCACCCACAATGGTGACAGATCCCCCCGTTAAGGGAGTCTTGAACCGCAGGTTCAAGTGACTTTTTGCCTACTTTTTGTTCACACAAAAAGTAGGCGCGGGGTCCGGGGGCGAGGAGCCCCCGGGACCATCGAATAGAAAAATCTGCCGTGCCGTGCGCAGCGCGGCAGTGAAGTCTGCCAGATAACCTCCCCCATTTTTCCATAAAAACCACCAAAATCTCCTGAAATCAAATTGACGTAGGAAACACCCTGTGCTAAAATAACATCGTGCGTCCACAGGACGCACGGGAAAAACAGCAACCGAATCTAAGTGGAAAGAGGACACACTATGTATCGGATCGTAAAAAAACGGGTTTTGAACCCCACCGTGACCCTTATGGAGGTCGAAGCCCCCGCCGTGGCCCGGAAGTGCGAGCCCGGCCAGTTCATCATCCTCCGCGTGGATGAAAACGGCGAGCGCATCCCCCTGACCATCGCCGCCTATGACCGGGAGAAGGGCACCGTCACCGTTATCTTCCAGCTCGTGGGCGCTACCACCGAGAGGCTGAACCACAAGGAGGAGGGCGAGTACCTCCAGGACTTCGTGGGCCCCCTGGGCCGCGCTACCGAGACCGAGGGCCTGAGGCGCGTGGCCGTCATCGGCGGCGGCGTGGGCACCGCCATCGCCTACCCCGTGGCCAAGAAGCTCCACGACGTGGGTTGCCATGTGGACCTGATCGTGGGCTTCCGCAACAAGGACCTCATTATTCTCAAGGACGAGTTCGAGGCCGCCAGCACCAACCTCATCATCGGCACCGACGACGGCTCCTACGGCAAGAAGGCCCTGGTCACCGACCTGCTCAAGGAGCAGATCGAGGCGGGCGCGAAGTATGACCGCGTCATCGCCATCGGCCCGGTCATCATGATGAAGTTCGTCTGCCTGCTCACCAAGGAGTACGGCATCCCCACCGTGGTCAGCATGAACCCCATCATGATCGACGGTACCGGCATGTGCGGCGGCTGCCGCCTGAGCGTGGGCGGCGAGACCAAGTTCGCCTGCGTGGACGGTCCCGAGTTCGACGGCCACCTGGTGGACTTCGACGAGGCCATGGCCCGCGGCGCTATGTACCGCGACTTCGAGATGCACGCAAGGGAAGAGACGTGCAATCTGTTCAAGCAGGAGGTAAAGTAAGATGGCTAACATGCGTCCGGATAAGAACCCCATGCCCCACCAGGACCCCGTGGTCCGCAGCGGCAACTTCCAGGAGGTAGCCCTGGGCTACACCAGGGAGCAGGCCATCGATGAGGCGCAGCGCTGCCTGAACTGCAAGCACCGCCCCTGCGTGTCCGGCTGCCCCGTGCAGATCAACATCCCCGAGTTCATCGCCAAAGTGGCCGAGGGCGACTTCGAGGCCGCCTATCAGATCATCGCCCAGGACAGCGCCCTGCCCGCCGTGTGCGGCCGCGTCTGCCCCCAGGAGACGCAGTGCGAGAGCAAGTGCGTGCGCGGCATCAAGGCCGAGAGCGTGGGCATCG
>JAAVHF010000014.1 GCA_014799845.1 Oscillibacter sp.
GGCCGCGCAGGTCCCGGGCTGCCGTAAAGAAAAATCTGCCCTGCCGCGCGCAGCGCGGCAGAAAAAACGCTCATAAAACCACCTGTTCCGCAATATACTCCACCGGGAGGCGGTATAAAATGTTAGGATATATCATCTATGGAGAAGGCCCCAAGCGGCCTGAGCTTGGCGACCTCCAGCTCTCCGGCGGAAATTTCGTGACCCTGCGGATGGGGTTGGAGGCCCATCCCAACGGGCTTATGGCCCGCTACCGCGCCCGGCAGGGCGCAAGACTGCTCCGGGAGGCGGGGGTACGCTCCGCCGTGTTCCCGGTGGACTTTCCCTACACGGCCCTGTTCATCCGGCAGGGTATCCTGCCTGTCGACACCCTGCCCCTGCGGCGGACTCTGGCCGCGCCGCTGACGCGGCGGCGGCTGGAAGCCGGCGGCTTCCAGCCGACTCAGGCGGTGGTGGCCATTGCCGGTGACCGCGCCGTCCGCGAGGTCACCGAGTGCGCCAAGGCGCTGGCCCTCAGCTACCGCTACGTACTGCTCAGCGCCCGGGGCGCGGAAAACTTTTCCAAGAGCCTGCGCAGGGAATACGGTATTTCTCTTCTGCTGGATCCCTCGCCGGATCAGCTTAACCGGGCGGACGCCCTGGTCCTGTTCTCTCCCAGAACGGACCTGAGCCAGGATAACCCCATTCTTTACGCTCTTTATCCCGGCGGGGAGGCGGGACGGGGACGGCTCCCCCTGTGCCTGCCGGCCGGTATCAGGGCACAGACAGCCGCAAACTGCGATGAGGAACAGCTTGCCGCGGCGCTGTACGCCATGGGTGCGCTGCCGCTGGAAACACTTTTGGCGGAAATTCCTGGTTGACAGAATGAGGAAATATTTATATAATAACAAGAATAAAACAGTGGGGCCGTATGCCTGTTGATGCCGAGCGCTATGCGGCGTCCTGTATGATCGTGACCGCACGATCAAATTCTGCGCATTCTCCCCGATGGGGATGCCGCAGGACCACGGAAGATGGAAAGGACCGCGAATATGAGTACCAAAAAAGAATTCAAAATGAGCCAGGCCCGTTTCGACGAGCTGCAAAAGGAACTGAACTACCTCAAGACCACCCGCAGCGACGAGGTGGCGGAGATGATCAAGGTGGCCCGGGGCTTCGGCGACCTCAGCGAAAACAGCGAGTACGACGAGGCGAAAAACGAGCAGGGCAAGCTCTACTCCCGCATCGGCGAGCTGGAGAACGTACTGCTCCACGCAGTCATCCTCGAGGAGGGCGACATGCCCACCGACCAGGTGACCATCGGTTCCACCGTTACAGTGACGGCGCTCAGCGGCGGCATGAGCCGCAGCTTCAAGATCGTTGGCAGCCAGGAGGCGGACGCCATGCACGGCATTATCAGCGAAGATTCTCCTTTTGGCAGGGCGCTCCTGAACCACCGCGAAGGCGACACCGTCACTGTCAACGCCCCCGCCGGGGAGATCAAGTATACCATTGATAAAATCGAGCGGTAACTGCCTATCAGATACAGACACAAAAGAGGAGAAGACAGCCATGGCTGAAAACAACAACACACCGGAAGTCCAGCAGGACCTCAGTGAGATATTGCGCGTCCGCCGGGAGAAGCTGTCCGCCCTGCAAAGCGAGGGCCGGGACCCCTTCCAGCAGACCAAGTTTGTGGTGAGCCGCCGCGCCCAGGAGATCAAGGACAACTTTGACGCCCTGGAGGGCAGCGAAGTCACCATTGCCGGCCGCCTTATGAGCAAGCGCGGTATGGGCAAGGTCAGCTTCTGCGATTTGCAGGATAAGTCCGGCCGCATCCAGCTCTACGCCCGGAAGGACGAGATGGACGAGGATGCCTACAACCGCTTCAAGAAGTACGACATCGGCGACATCGTAGGTGTTCGGGGCGAAGTATTCCGCACCCAGCGGGGCGAGATGAGCGTCCGGGGCCGGGAGATCACCCTGCTTTCAAAGTCCCTCCTTCCCCTGCCGGAGAAGTTCCACGGCCTTACCGACAAGGAGACCCGCTACCGCCAGCGGTATGTGGACCTGATCGTCAACCCGGAGGTCCGCCGGAATTTTGAGATCCGCAGCGCTTTTATCAAGTACCTCCGCGGTTTTCTGGATAATCGGGGCTATATGGAGGTAGAGACGCCGGTGCTGAACACCATCAGCGGCGGCGCCACCGCCCGGCCTTTCATTACCCACCACAACACCCTGGACATCGACATGTATATGCGCATCGCCACGGAGCTGAACCTGAAGCGGCTGATCGTGGGCGGTCTGGAGCGGGTCTATGAGGTGGGCCGCATTTTCCGCAACGAGGGGATGGACACCAAGCACAACCCTGAGTTTACCACTGTGGAGCTGTACGAGGCCTATGCCGACTTCAACGATATGATGGACCTGTTTGAGGAGCTTCTCAGCGGCGCGGCCAAAACCATCTGCGGCAGTTATCAGGTCCGGTGGCAGGGCGAGGATATCGACCTGACCCCCGGCTGGCCCCGGATGAGTATGGCCGAGGCAGTGCAGAAGTACCTGGGTGTGGACTTCATGTCCATTACCGATGACGCGGAGGCGGTGGCCGCCGCCAGGGGAGTGGGCGTGGATATGGACGGCGTGGAACCCACCTGGGGCCACGCGCTGTATGAATGCTTCGACCAGAAGGTGGAAGGCAGACTGGTGCAGCCCACCTTCATCACCATGCACCCGGTGGACGTGTCCCCCCTGGCCAAGCGCTCTCCCAAGGACCCCCGGGTCACGGAGCGTTTTGAGTTGTTCATCTGCCGCAGCGAGATGGGTAACGCTTTCTCCGAGCTCAACGATCCCATCGACCAGCGTCAGCGGTTTGAGAAGGAAGTGGAGGACCGGATCAAGGGCAATGACGAGGCGGGCATGATGGACGAGGACTTCCTCACCGCTCTGGAGTACGGCATGCCCCCTACAGGCGGGCTGGGCATCGGTATTGACCGCTGCGTCATGCTGCTGACCGGCAGCGACTCCATCCGGGACGTGATTCTGTTCCCAACAATGAAGCCGCTGGATTGATGCAAAGTCTGGAAAGTCTTGCAATACGGCGGTTCCTGCAATACGCATCAGGTTAGTCGTCCAGATATTGTATCACTTTTATATCAAATGCCGTAGAAAAAGCGTCCTGCCCAGACCGGGCGGGACGCTTTTTCTACGGCTTGAATGGTAGATACGTGATATTTGCTCCACCCCGCCCAAAAGCCGTTGGGCGGGGCGATATGTCACATTTTAACTTGGAAAGGCTTGATGTCTCTGCGTTTTGGCTCTGCCGCTGGCACAGGCCGCTGTTGTGCGCCTGCGCTATTTGGAGGGTCTGACGCTGGATGAGGTTGGCGCAAGGCGCACCAGCAAGCGGGCGGTGAAGGAGGCGGAAGAACGCGCCCTTGACCGTCTGGTCCGGGGGAAATACCGGCGGGAGCCGCGGGAGTGGCGTCCAGCTCATCCAAGTCCAAATCGACCATGATATGGTCATCCGGCTTTTGTTGGGACAAAAGAACAACCGCCTCTACGTGCCGCGTCCGCGGAAACAGATCCACCGCAGCAGCCCGGATCATCCGGTAACCCTGGTCCGCAAAACGCTTCACATCCCTGGCCAGGGTCCCAGGGTCGCAGGAAACGTACACGATCCGCTCCGGCCTCATGGATGCGATTACCGGGATAACCTCCTCGCCCAGACCCTTCCGGGGCGGATCCACCACCACGACATCCGGGCGCAGCCGTTCTGCCGCCAGCTTCTTCGCCACCGCTCCGGCATCGCCGCAGAAAAATTCCGCGTTTTCAATCCCGTTGGCTCTGGCGTTTTCCCGGGCGTTCTCGATGGCCTCCGGAACGATCTCCGCGCCGATCACCCGTCCGGCCTGCCGCGCCAAGGCAAGCGTAATGGTTCCCGCGCCGCAGTAAAGGTCCAGAACGGTTTCTCTCCCGGTCAGGCCCGCAAACTCGGCGGCCTTCCCGTACAGCCGCTCGGCCTGGTCCCGGTTTACCTGGTAGAATGCCGGCGCGGACAGCCGGAAGGTCAGTCCGCACAGCACGTCCGTCAGGGTATTCTCCCCCCACAGCGTCCGGTAAGACTCTCCCAGAACCACGTTGGTGTCCCGGGTGTTGACATTCAGTATGATGCCCACCGTCTCCGGACAGGCTTTCCGGATGCGACGGACCACCTGTTCCTCGTGGGGCAGGCGGTCTCCGTTGACCACCAGACATACCAGAGCCTGTCCTCTTTGGTTGGTGCGGACATAGATGTGCCGCAGCAGTCCCCGGCGGGTCTTTTCATCATAGGCGGGCACATCGAATTCCCGCAGATAATCCTCCACCGCCCTGGCGATCATACCCGCCTGGGGCGCTTGCAGGCGGCAGTCCGGGGCGGGGATCACCTGATGGCTGCGGGCCCGGTAGAACCCGGCCTGCCCCTCCGGACTGAGCGGGAACTGGACCTTGTTCCGGTAGCCGTCCACCGTCTCGCTGCCCAGGATCGTCTCCACGGACACATCCGTGCCGCCCACCCGGCGGAGAGAGTCCTCCACCCGCTGGCGCTTGGCCTCCAGCTCCTCCTCATAGGAGACGTGCCGGAAGTCGCAGCCGCCGCAGGCGGGATAGTGGGGGCAGTCCGGCTCCCTCCGGGCGGGGGAGCGTTCCAGAATCTCCTCCACCCGGCAGAAGGCCACGTTTTTCAGCACTTTCAGTACCCGCACAACGCAGACCTCACCCCGGACCCCGCCGTGGATAAAGACCACCTGTCCGTCGATCCGCGCCACGCCCAGCCCCTCGGCAGTGTAGCCGGTGACGGTTACCGTATGCAGTTGGTTTTTTGTAAGCTGCGCCATATGAATTCACCTAATTGATGCTGCGCAATTTCAAGCGTTTCCGGCTTTCAACAGGCGGCATTTATTCCATTCTTCCATAAGAGTGTCAAAGATATCATTCAATCTCTTGATAATGCTTTCATTTACCGGAATCGTTTTATCAAGAAACCGCATGCCTCTTTCTCCCATAAAATCCACACAATAAACCAGGCAATAGAAGATAAACGCTTTGTACTCTATCACGTTTGGATGAATCTCATCCAACAGATAATCAACATATCTGGTATCCAGATCCATGTTGAGCAACGCAACCTTCGTCATAGCGGCAAAGGTAAGCATATCGCCCAGACCGATCCAATCAATATCGATTATCCCGGACAATTTGCCTTCATAAATCAATAAGTTTTTTGTACTGATATCATCCAGATACGGCGTTGGCCGAACATTATCCAGATATTCCTGTATTTCCTGCCGCAAATTTTTAACGATAGATACTCTTTTGATATCAAAATACTGTTTTCTTTTGATTCTCTCCTCTGCGCGATTCAGCATTTCATCAACAGCGCGGTTCCATGTCCACTCCGCATCCGTTGGGAGGTCAATCCTGGAAATCTTTCGCTGTATCTCGACTACATCTTTAGCGATTTGCTTTTTCTCGCCGTCAGTTAATTGACAATAGACGTTTCCAATATCGTCTCCATGGATATAGGAAAGAATCAGATATGAATAGTCCTTGTATTTTCCCTCCGATAAGACAATGGGGATCGGAATGTTACAAGCGGACAACCTATTGAGCCAATAGATGGTATCTTTATAGGCATCCTCGTCCTTACTGCACCTGAGGACAAGTTTTTCGGCTGCGGTGGAGACAATAAAGACATAATTCGCAATACCAACGCCGCAGCGCTCTATTTGAACGGCCCTCTTTTTTGCGGCGTTTTCAAACAGGATTATTGCTTCTTTGCCATCCATGGGGTATTTGTCCTCCATCCAATGCAGGCGGTCAGAAAGTTGATGCCTTTAAGAAAAGTATCTGCGCCTCACGCCTCCCACTTGTCGATGAGCGCCTTCAGCTGGTCGGCGAAGTTGCCCAGATCGCGATTGGCGCGGCCCTTGCTGCGGGCGATGACCTCCTGGAGCAGCTTGCCCACGGCCACCAGACGCTGATAGGGCGCGGATACCTTGCCCGCGGGCGTAATCGTCTTCCGCTCGGGCAGATAGCCCATCTCCAGCACCTTGTCGGCGGCCAGGTCGTAGACCTCCGTGTACTGGGGGGCGTGGGCCCGGTAGCCCAGCCGAACCAGAGTGTCGGCAAAGTAGGGCGCCACCTCCCGGTCGCCGTGGACCACGAAGAAGTGGGCGGGATGGGTGAAGGATTTGGCCCACTCGATGAGGTGGTCCCGGTCGGCGTGACTGGAAAGGCCCCTGAAGTTCTCAATTTCCGCCAGCACGGCCACTTCCTCACCAAAGAGCTTCACCGTCTTGGCCCCGTTGAGCAGGGTGCGGCCCAGCGTGCCCTCGCCCTGGTAGCCGACGAAGACGATGGTGCTCTCCTTCCGCCACAGGTTGTATTTCAAGTGGTGGCGGATGCGGCCGGCGTCGCACATGCCGGAGGCGGAGATGATCACCTTGGGCGTTTTGTCGCTGTTGAGCATTTTGGATTCCTCCAGGGATTCCGTCAGACGCAGTCCCGGGAAGGAGAACATGTCCACGCCGTCCCGCACAAGCGCCAGGGCCTCCTCATCCAGATACCCCCGCAGGTCGCCGCAGAAAATAGTCGTGGCCTTGCTGGCCAGAGGAGAGTCGATGTATACCGGGAAATCCTCCACCGAGTGAACCAGATGCTCCTGCTTGATGCGCCGGAGGAAGTACAGGATCTCCTGGGTGCGCCCCACGGCGAAGGCGGGAATAATGACGTTGCCGCCCCGGCCCAGAGTGCGGTCAATGACCCTGCTCAGCTCGGAGGTGTAGCTCCACACCTCCTGGTGGTTCCGGTCACCGTAGGTGGACTCCATGACCACGTAGTCCGCCCTTTTCAGGAGGACGGGGTCCCGGATGATGGGCTGATTGATGTTGCCGATATCGCCGGAGAAGACTATGGTTTTCCGTACATCGCCCTCGTGGAGCTCCATGGTGATGGACGCGGACCCCAGCAGATGTCCGGCGTCGGTAAAGGTGGCGGTGACGCCCTCGCAGATGCCGACCTCCTGATCGTAGTCGCAGGTGCGGACATAAGCCATGGTGTGCATAGCGTCCTCTACGGTGTAGATAGGCTCCACCCGGGGGCGGCCCGCGCGCTGGTTGCGCCGGTTTTCGTACTCCGCGTCGGACATCTGGATATACGCGCTGTCCACCAGCATGATCTCCAGCAGCCGCGCGGTAAGCCGGGTGGTCCAGATCTGGCCGGTAAAGCCGTGCTTGATGAGCATGGGGAGGCGGCCGGAGTGGTCGATGTGGGCATGGGTCACCAGGACATAGTCGATGGTATTGGGGGCAAAGGGCAGCTCATGGTTGTCGATCTCGTCCCGCCCTTGCTGCAAGCCGCAGTCGATCAGAATCCGTTTCCCATTGATCTCCAGACAGTGGCAGCTGCCAGTGACACACTGGTCAGCGCCAAAAAAGTACAGTTTCATGAGATTACCCTCCTTGTTTTTTGTGCAATATCATTATAGCACATCCGGCAGGAAATGACAACAGGGACCTGACGGTCCCTGACGGTAATTGAACGGGTAAACAAATTATGAACAGAGAGCAGAAGCAATGATTTTATCAAGGAAAGCATCATCCAGCAAGCATTTGAACTGCTTATCCGAAAAGCTGCCGCGCAAGGAGGTGTCAGCTTTCAGAAGATTGAAGGCCCAATGGCGAAGCACATTCAGATTTTCAGCCGAATTGTCGGTTCTGGCCCTGCTTTCATCTTCCCGGAATTGCATATCGAGAACCCAATGAAGCTTGTCTTTCAAACCGACCGTGTCCCCGGCTATGACTTTGGGCGCAGCAAGCGGCTGGCAGGCCGGTCGGATTCCTTTCTTGCACCAACAGTATTTTGGCCTGTTGATCTGCCCGAAGCCTGCCTCGTCTTGAAACATGAGCCGCACATTGCGCCCTGCTTTTTATTGCATTTTAGTATCAAACGCCACATCCATATGATACTTTTTGAAGGAGTTTTTTTTGCCGCCGGGCCGGAGTACACGGGATGCCTCGTGGAGGATTGAGGGGATCTCTCTGCATTCATCGATTCCATTGCGGGAACATATGACCGAGAAAAGTGCTGCACACTTCTTGTCAATTCCGGATTTCGTGCGTGCGACCCGCGCCGCGGCTTCTTCTCTGGTGGCGTTTTGACAGGCCTTTTTCAGACCGGCCGCGGACAGATCGTCCATATATCTGGTCCTTGACGCGACCCATTCAGTGGAGCCCTGGTCACGGTAGAGCGCCAGCCTCCGGCAGAATTCCGCCTTCGAGCCGATACTTTCCTGATAGAACCTGTCTTTTTCCGCAAAATATTGGGCTGGATCATGGGGATAGAATTTTGCCAGCAGCTCCTGCACCTTTTGAATGACAAGGTACGGCTCCTGCCAGAACAGAACTTCATCTAAAGCAGAAGGGATCATGGAGGCCTCCTCCTGTGTAAAGCAGCGGAAAGATTATAAGTATAACCGGGCGGACAAAAACAGGATATTTATAGTTTTTTTCTGTAAATCAAGCTGCTAAAAGTGATACCCATATTGTACTTTTTGAAAGAAGCCTCTTTCAGCACAGAAAACCCGCACTTCTCCAGCAGGGCGCAGGAAGCCAGGTTCTCCTTAGCAGCCTCCGCCGTGACGGCGGTGCCGCCCTGCTNNCNGNCCCAGNCNGNCAGCAGNTTCACCACCTCCGTGCCGAAGCCCTGNNTCCAGNGGCTTTTNTGGATGCAGTAGCCGATNTCATAGANNNCNTTNTCNGGAAACNCGCAGCAGGTNCCGATCCGCTCCCCGCTGGAGCGCAGTTCCACAATGAGATAGTACCCGTCCTTGCAGTCCTGCAAGCCGTCCAGGGCCCTCTGGTACACCGCGTCCACGTACTCCGCCGCCGGGTCGCTCATATAGCGGCCATTTTCCGGGTCAAACCACATGCCCGTGGAGAAGACCAGGTCCTCTGGTGTGTAGTCNCGAATGACGATCCTCTCGCCCACAAGAGGCTGCTTCAACTTCACGTCTCATCCTCCAGTACTCTCAGCATCAGGGAGATCAACTGATCTTTCCCATCCCCGCGCTCGGCGGAGAAGGGGATCAGGGCGTCCCCCTCCCGCAGATCCAGCACCTCCCGGATCAGCTGCAAGTTGGGTTCGATCTCCGATTTTTTCAGCTTATCCAGCTTGTTGGCGGCCACCACCAGCGGACACTCCGCGTCATAGAACCAGTTTGCCATGGTCACGTCGTCGGCGGTAGGCTTGTGCCGCGCGTCTACGATCATGACCCCCAGGGAGATCAGCCCGGAGGCGAAATAGTCCTCCATCAGCCGTCCCCACCGGTCCCTCTCCGCCTTGGAGACCTTGGCGTAGCCGTACCCCGGCAGGTCCACCAGATAGGCCCCGCCGTCGATGCGGAAGTAGTTGATCTGGCTGGTTTTTCCCGGCGACGCGCCCACCCGGGCGAAATTCTTCCGGTTTACCAGCCGGTTGATGACGGAGCTTTTCCCCACGTTGGACCGGCCCGCAAAAGCCATCTGGGGCAGGCCGTCCCGGAGGAAGTCCTCCCGTTTCACAGCGGAGCGGATAAACTCCACCTTATTAAAATTCAGCGGCATATTCCGCCTCCTTTCTGCCGTCCTACTGACGCAAGGGCGCGTCCTGCACCGCCTTCTCTACGGGGACAAAAGCGGTGATAATGGGGTCCTGAACCGGCTCGGCGTGCTCCCCGGCGGCTTCCGCCGGGTACAGCGCCTCGCCCAGCACCGTATCCACTGTCTCAGCGGGCACGAACCGCAGGCTCTCCCGCACCACTGGGTCGATTTCCGCCAGATCCCGCAGATTCTCTTTGGGGATCAGAACGGTTTTGATGCCGTTTCGCTTGGCGGCCATGGTTTTTTCCTTCAGGCCTCCGATGGCCAGCACCCGGCCCCGCAGGGTCACTTCGCCGGTCATTGCCACATCGGAGCGCACCTTCCGTCCCGTCAGCGCGGACACCACGGCGGTGGTGATTGCCACACCGGCGGAGGGGCCGTCCTTAGGCACCGCGCCCTCGGGGAAGTGGATGTGGATGTCTTTATTCTTGTAAAACTCCGGATCGATGCCCAGCTGGTCCGCCCGGCTGCGGATACAGCTGACGGCGGCGTGGGCGGACTCCTTCATCACGTCGCCCAGGTTGCCGGTGAGCTCCAGCTTCCCGGTGCCCTCCATGACGTTGACCTCCACCTCCAGCAGCTCGCCGCCCGCCTCGGTCCAGGCCAGGCCGTTGACCACGCCCACCGGGTCGCTGTCCAGCACCGGCGGCTGGTAGCGGCGCACGCCCAGATAGTCCTCCAGATTTTCCGGCGTCACCGTGCAGCGTTTGGCGTCCCCGGACACCAGGTGCATGGCGGTTTTCCGGCACAGCTTGCCCATCTGCCGCTCCAGGGAGCGGACGCCGGACTCCCGGGTGTACCCGGTGATGATNGCCCGGATAGCCTCGTCGCTGACCCGCAGGGCCGNCTTCTTCAGCCCGTGCTCCTTCATCTGCTTGGGCAGCAGGTAGCGGCGGGCGATTTGCAGCTTCTCCTCATCGGTGTAGCTGGTCAGCTCAATGACCTCCATCCGGTCCAGCAGGGGGCGGGGGATGGTGGAGGTGGTGTTGGCGGTGGTGATGAACAGCACCTTGCTCAAATCCAGNGGAATCTCCAGAAAATGGTCCCGGAAAGCGTAGTTCTGCTCGCTGTCCAGCACCTCCAGCAGGGCCGCCGAGGGGTCGCCCCGGTAGTCGCTGCCCATCTTGTCGATCTCATCCAGCAGCAGCAGGGGATTCATGCTGCCGCTCTGGGAAATGGCGGTGACGATCCGCCCCGGCATGGCCCCTATGTAGGTCTTCCGGTGGCCGCGGATGTCCGCCTCGTCCCGGACGCCGCCCAGGCTCAGCCGTGCCAGCTTCCGGTTCAGCGCCGCCGCCACGGAGATGGCGATGGACGTCTTGCCCACCCCCGGAGGGCCCACCAGGCAGATGATCTGCCCCTTGGCGCCGGGATTGATCTGCCGCACGGCGATAAATTCCAGGATGCGCTCCTTGACCTTCTCCAGCCCGAAGTGGTCCCGGTCCAGCAGCTTCCGGGCGGCGGACACGCTGGCCCGCTCCCTGGTCTCCTTGCCCCAGGGCATCTCCAGGCACACGTCCAGATAGTTCCGGATCACCGACGCCTCCGCGCTGGAGTAGGGCTGCTTCGCCAGCCGGTCCACTTCCTTCAGCATCTTCTCCCGGACCTCGTCCGTCAGGNCCAGCGNCTCGATCTTCATNCGGTANTCGGTCAGNTCNGTGTCCTCGTCCTCGCCCAGCTCGTGCTGCAAAAGGCGGATCTGCTCCCGGATGATGTGGTCCCGCTGGACCTCTCCCATCTCCCGGCGGATCTGGCCCTCCAGCTCGTGCTCAAAGGACAGCACCTCCGCCTCCCGGGCCAGCAGTTCATTGACCTTCCGCAGCCGCTGCACGGGCCGCAGCTCTTCAAGAATCATCTGCTTGTCCTGGTGGCGCAGCATGATGTTCTGGGCGATAAAGTCCGCCAGATGGCCGGGGTCCCGGTCATCCACGACGGCGGCGGTTATCTCGTCTCCCAGCCGGGGAGCCAGGGAGGCGTACTCCGCGAAATTGGCATAGGTCTGCCGCAGCAGGGCCTCCAGCTGGTATTCGGAGATCCTGGCCTTGCTCTCCTCCAGGGTCTGCACATGGCCCTGCAGATAGGGCTCCGACTGCCACAGCCGCCGCAGCTTCGCCCGGCTTTTGCCCTCCATGATGACCCGCACGGAGGCGTCGCCGATGCGGAGGATCTGCCGGATCACCGACATGGTGCCCACGGTATACAGGTCCCCCTCTCCCGGCTCGTCGGTAGCGGTCTCCCGCTGGGCCACCAGGAAAATGTACTGGTCACAGTCCATGGCCCGTTCCAGGGCCCGGATGGAGATTTCCCGCTCCACGTCAAAGCTGAGCACGCAGCCCGGGAAGATAGTCAGCCCCCGCAGGGCCAGTATCGGCATATTCAATGTTTCGTTCATTGCCACTTGCTTGTTCCTCCTTTCCCCGGCGGACGCCGGGCAGGGAAAAGGGGGGCAGTATCCCGCCCCCCTCGTATCAGATCATGGTATGTGCCCATACGCCCGGCGTCAGGACGCCGGATTGGCCGCTGCGGGCGCTCCCTCGCCGCTGCGGACCAGGGTGGGGCCGCATTCTCCGTTGGCGCAGGAGGGAGTGATCACCACCCGCTGCACCAGGGGATCGGAGGGGATGTCGTACATAATGTCCGTCAAGATCCCTTCCATTACCGCGCGCAGGCCCCGCGCGCCAATGTTGCGCTCAATGGCTTTGTCGGCCACGGCCTCCAGGGCGCCGTCGGCAAAGCTCAGCTCCACGCCGTCATACCCCAGCAGCTTCCGGTACTGCTTCACCAGCGCGTTTTTCGGCTCGGTGAGGATGCGCACCAGATCCTCCCGGTGGAGAGAGTCCAGGGGCGCGATAATGGGCAGACGGCCCACCAGCTCCGGAATGATGCCGAATTTCAGCAGGTCGTGGGGCTGTACCTCCTTGAGGATCACGCCCACATCCCGGTCCTTCTTGCTCTGGATGGGAGCGTCGAAGCCCAGGCCGCGCTTATCCGTGCGCCGCTCGATGATCTTGTCCAGGCCGTCGAAAGCGCCGCCGCAGATGAACAGAATGTTTTTGGTATCGATCTGGATGAAGTCCTGGTGGGGATGCTTGCGGCCTCCCTGGGGCGGGACGTTGGCCACGGTGCCCTCCAGGATCTTCAGCAGGGCCTGCTGTACGCCCTCGCCGGACACGTCCCGGGTGATGGAGGTGTTCTCGCTCTTCCGGGCGATCTTGTCGATCTCGTCCACATAGATGATGCCGCGCTCCGCCAGTTCCACGTCGTAGTCCGCCGCCTGGAGCAGGCGCAGCAGGATGTTCTCCACGTCGTCGCCCACGTAACCCGCCTCGGTGAGGGTGGTGGCGTCGGCGATGGCGAAGGGGACCTGCAAAATCCGGGCCAGGGTCTGGGCAATGTGGGTCTTGCCGCTGCCGGTGGGGCCGATCATGAGGATGTTGCTCTTTTGCAGCTCCACATCCTCGTCGCCGCCGAACTGGATGCGCTTATAGTGGTTGTAGACGGCCACGGAGAGGGCCACCTTGGCGCTGTCCTGACCGATCACGTACTGATCCATGATCTCCCGGATCTCCCGGGGCGTGGGCAGCTGCTCCGGCAGCTCCACCGGCGGGACGCCCGTATGGGGTCCCAATTCCTCCTCCAACAGACTCATGCACAGCTGCACGCACTGGTCGCAGATGCGGGCGTTGGCGCCCTGCAGCATCCGCCGCACCTCGCTCTCCCGCTTGCCGCAGAACGAGCAGCGCAGAGTCTTTTTCGGCTCGTCACTCATGGGCATTTTATCTTCTCCCGTTTCACAATGGTTTTATCTGGAATAGATGACCTTGTCAATGAGGCCGTACTCCTTGGCCTCCTCGGCGGTCATGAAGTTGTCCCGCTCGCAGTCGGCGGTGACGGTCTCCAGGCTCTGGCCGGTGTTGTCGGCCAGGATGCTGTTGAGACGCTTTTTGATGATCTCCAGCCGGCGGAGATGGATGGCCATGTCGGTGACCTGGCCCTTGGTCCCGGCGGAGGGCTGGTGGATCATAATTTCCGCATTGGGCAGAGCCAGACGCTTGCCCTTGGTCCCGGAGGACAGCAGGAACGCGCCCATGCTGGCCGCCATGCCCACACAGATAGTGGACACGTCGCACTTGATATACTGCATGGTGTCATAAATCGCCATGCCGTCGGTGACGGAACCGCCGGGGCTGTTGATATACAGCTGGATTTCCTTATCAGGGTCCTGGGCCTCCAGGTACAGCAGCTGGGCCACCACCAGACTGGCGGTGGTCGCGTTTACCTCTTCCCCCAGGAAGATGATGCGGTCATTGAGCAGGCGGGAGAAAATGTCATAGGACCGCTCTCCCCGGTTGGTCTGCTCTACTACATATGGGACTAAACTCATGATAAATACCTCTTAACGCGTTTTCAATCAGATGACAGCCTGCGTCACCGTGCGGAACGCCTGAAGTCGCATGGCACGGCAGAGCGAACCTGGCCGTCTGCCCAGGACCACACTATCATACCCAATTCAGGCAGAATTTAGTACAAAATCCTTACTCAGCGTCGGAAGCGTCCTCAGCGGGCTCCTCAGTCTTGAAGTCCTCGGGCTTCACGGCCACGGCGGAGGCGGTCACCAGATCGATGGCCTTGCCGCGGACCACCTGCTCCTTGACAACGTCAGCCTCCATATACTTCTTCACGCTCTCCACATCCATGCCGTACTGGGAAGCCATCTTGGCGTACTCGGCCTCCACCTCTTCGTCGGTGGCCTCCAGGTTTTCGGCCTTGACAATGGCGCCGATAGCCAGTTCCATACGAACCTGGCCCGTGGCGGGGGCCTTGGCGTCCTCCAGCAGCTTCTCCTCGCTCATGTTGGTCATCTTCATGTACTGCTCGTAGGGGATGCCCTGGGACTGGATCTGCATGCGGAAGTTGTCCACAAACCGGTGAGCCTGATCCTCGATCATGGCGTCGGGAATCTCTGCCTCGATGTTCTCCGCCACCTTGGTCATGACGATGTCCTCAAAGGCGCGCTTGGCGGCATTTTCCCGCTCGCTCACCAGCTTCGTGCGTACGTCATTCTTCAGCTCGTCCAGGGTGTCGAACTCGGACACGTCCTTGGCGAACTCGTCGTCCAGGGCAGGAATTTCCTTGACCTTGATAGAGTTGACCTTTACATGGAACACAACGGCCTTGCCGGCCAGATCGGCATGGTAATCCTCGGGGAAGGTGATGTCAATATCCTTCTCCTCGGTGATGGACATGCCGGCCACCTGGTCCTCAAAACCGGGGACAAAACTGCCGGAGCCGATTTCCAGGTCAAAGTTGTCGCTCTTGCCGCCGTCGAAGGGCACGCCGTCCAGGAAGCCCTCGAAGTCGATGTTGGCGATGTCGCCCTGCTGAACGGCGCGGTCGTCCACGCTGACCATGCGGCTGTTGCGGTCGGCCATCTCCTTCAGACGGTTCTCCACGTCCTCGTCGGTGACGTTGACTTCAGCCCTGGGGGCCTCGATGCCCTTGTACTGGCCCAGAGTGACCTCGGGGTACACCGCCACGGTGGCCTTGAAGGAGAAGCCTTCCTTGCCCACGTCCAGCAGCTCCACCTGGGGATAACCCACCACGCGCAGATCGGCCTCCTTCACGGCGTCGGCGTAGGCGTCGGGAAGGGCGTTGTTGACAGCCTCTTCATAGAAGATGGCGGCGCCGTACATGTTTTCGATCATTTTACGGGGAGCCTTGCCGGGGCGGAAGCCGGGCATACGGATGCTCCCGCGCTGCTTTCTGTAGGCCTTCTCAACGGCAGCCTCAAAATCGGCGGCGCTCACCTCCACGGTCAGCGCGACCGTGCTTTTTTCAAGTTTTTCGCAGCTTTTAACACTCATTTTAACTTTCCTCCGTTTACTGTGGCCGTATACAGTCAGCCAACTAAAGATTATAGCATGTTAAATCAAAAATTTCCAGTACTTTTTTCCTTAATCCAAGATTTTTTTCGGAACAAATTCCAGGTAATCCGCCGCCACCAGGTTATAGGCCACGCTTCCCACTGTTCCCTCGATGGCCCGCTTGTGCGTCGGGCCGTGGAGATGGCCGTAAAAGCACTGTTTTACGCCATATTCCTCTAATTTTTTAATGATCTCCGGGCACCGGTAGCCGGTATAGAGGGGAGGGTAGTGGAGAAAGGCGAGGATGGGCCTGTCCCCGGCGGCTTTCAGGGAGGCTTCCAGCCTCCCGACCTCCCGGTTGAGGATTTTTTCGTTATGGCCTGTTTGTTCTTCCTCATAGAACCAGCCTCTTGTGCCGCACAGGGCGTAGTCCCCATAGAAGAAGCAGTTGTTATGCAGGATGTCGATAGATGAAATCTCATTCTCCTCAAAGAATTTTTTCATCTTTGCGGCGGTGTTCCACCAGTAGTCGTGGTTGCCTTTTAAAATAATCTTCCGTCCCGGAAGACTATCAATAAACTTGAAGTCCTCCCGGCTTTCTTCGAAGTCGATCCCCCAGGAGGTGTCCCCGCAGAGGACGGTCAGGTCGTCTTCTCCCAGGCGGGAGAAGGCGGCCTCAAGGCGGGCGGTGTGGTCCGCCCACCCCGGGCCGAAGATATCCATTGGCTTATTTACTTTTAACGAGAGGTGGAGGTCGCCGATGGCATAGAGGCCCATAGTCGATACTTCTTTCTTTTTGCGGCCCTGCGGGCCGCTCCACATGGTTTCTCGTCGACAGCCCGGGGCCTGCGCGGCCCCGGACCCCGCGCCTACTTTAAGTAAGAACAAAAAGTAGGCAAAAAGTCACTTAAACCTACGGTTTAAGAATCCCTCATTATTACGAGGGGTATTTGTTTTGCGCTCGTCCTGTAGTCCGTCCGGTCTAAACCGAGCTGGCCCCCGTGTATCGGGCGAAGCGTCTGTTTGAGGCCGTTGTCGGTAATCCCTACCGTATTGTCTTGGGTTCTCCCGGCGTTCCGTTCGGACGACATCCCTGCGGGAATATTACTCCGCCGGATACCATTCCAGTAAATCTCCGGGTTGACATTCCAGCATGTCGCAGATTGTATTTAGATTTTCAATTGTAAGCGTTGTTTCACCGTATCGTATTTTCTGGACTGTACTGGCTGAAAGTAATTTTTCCTTTTGCAGCCGATACGTTGTATATCCCACATTTTTTAATGCTTCTAATATGTTTATTTTGTATCGAATCATAAAATCCCCTTGACATGATTCTAAAATTAGATTATAATCGAATCATCGAACGAAAAGGAGCATACCACGATGAACGACTTAATGCAAACCCTATTTGACTACATAATTGACCATACGCTGGATGCCTACTGCCTGCAAACCAAACGCGCATCATACCAGGTCCAGCGGAACAGCGTCTATGGGAAATTATGGGACCAACTAGCAGAGGACCAGAGGGAGTTGTTCGAGGAATACGATTACTTCACCAATAAAGTCCAGATGGAAGAACTGTACGCCATGTTTCTGGCGGCATTCGACCAGAGCGTTGCCCTGTCCCGCCGTCACACAGCCTAGACCGATTCCCCGGCAACCGACCAGCGCAGAAAACCACGCTCAGAATCAATCCCCGCAAAAGGTAGGGACCTCCGACTGCATCCTATAATAGACGCAGAGCAGGCGAAACCGCACCCGCAGTTCGGTTCAGACCGGACGGACTACAGGACAAGCGCAAAACAAAATTCCCCCGTAGTAAGCGTCACCCTGTGGGTGACGCCCCAAGGGATTCTCAAACCGTAGGTTTGAGCGCGTTTTTGCCTACTTTTGCCGCGCGGCAAAAGTAGGCGCAGGGTCCGGGGCCGCGCAGGCCCCGGGGTATCGAATAGAAATCATGCGCCTGCCGCCGCGCAGCGGCGGCACGGAAATTTATTTAAGGAACTGGAGCACCTTCTCCTCCATCAGATTCTTCTCGGTAACATCATCAAACCGGGGAGCCTTTCCCTTCAATGCCGCCAGCCGCGCCGGCGCGGCCACGCCGGTGCAATCCGCCATTTGCTCGATCCGGTCCACGCTGTTTTCAACGGGGACCTGTCCGATAGAGGAGAGCACACTGTCACAGAATTTATAAGGACTCGCCGTGGAAACAAAAACGGCCGGCGTGTTATCGCCGCTTTCGCGGCGATAATCGGCAAGGACCTTTGCCGCCACAGCGGTGTGGGTGTCGATCAGATACCCGTTTTTATACATCTCCGCGATGGTGGCGGAAGTCTCCTCCTCATTGCAGAAGCCGCCGTAAAAGACCTCCTGAATCCGTTTCTTCATCCCCGGCGTGACCTCATACCGCCCCGTCTGGGCAAGCTGCTCCATGTAGGAGCGCACCAGCTCGTCATTTTTGCCGCTCATGTCAAACAGCAGCCGCTCCAGATTGCTGGAAATGAGAATATCCATGGAGGGGCTCATGGTGGCGTGGAAGGAGCGGTTGCGGTCATAGACGCCTGTCCGGATGAAATCCGTCAGTACATCGTTGCGGTTGGAGGCGCAGATCAGCCTGCCCACCGGCAGGCCCATCCGCTTGGCGTAGTAGCAGGCCAGGATGTTCCCGAAATTCCCCGTGGGCACGCAGAAGTTCACCGGCTGGCCCAGCTTGATCTCCTTGGCTTTGAGCAGATCACAGTAAGCGGAAATATAGTACACCACCTGGGGCAGGATACGCCCCCAGTTGATGGAGTTGGCGGAGGAGAGAAAATATCCCCGCTGGGCCAGCGTCTCCCGCATTTCCTCATCGGAGAAAATCCGCTTCACACCGTTCTGCGCGTCGTCAAAGTTGCCTTTGACGGCACATACGCCCACGTTGCCGCCCTCCTGGGTGACCATTTGCAGCTTCTGAATCTCGCTGACGCCGTTTTCGGGATAAAACACGAGAATTTTGGTCTGATCCACGTCGGCGAAGCCCTCCATAGCGGCCTTGCCGGTGTCGCCGGAGGTGGCCACCAGGATGCAGGCGGTCTTTTTCTCGCGCGTCTCTCGCAGACTGGCGGTCAGCAGATGGGGCAGCATCTGCAAGGCCATGTCCTTGAAGGCGCTGGTGGGACCGTGCCACAGCTCCAGGCACCAGGTTTTACCGTCCACCTTCCGCAGCGGGGCCACGGCGGGATGGTCGAACTTCTCCGGACCGTAAGCCTTACGGGTAAACTCCTCCAGCTCTTCCGCCCGGAAGTTCTCCAGAAATTTCCCCATAATATACGCCGCCCGGCGCCGGTAGGACATGCCGCACAGCGCGTCCACCTCCAGGGCGCTGATGCCGGGGAAGCTGACGGGCGTAAACAGTCCGCCGTCCCGGCTCAGGCCCGTGGCGATGGCCTGGGCGGCGCTTTTACGAAGGGTCTTATCTCGTGTGCTCAGATATTCCATAGTGTTTATCCTCCGGAAACGCGCCTTTTTAAAACGCGCCTGTGATATAGTTGATCTGCCGCCGTCCTCCGGCGCCGGCGGGGTAGACCTCGGCCACGTCGAACCGGCAGAGGCCGTCCCAGCCCGTCTGGGCCAGATACCAGCCCGCCGCGTCCCGCAGCTTCCGCTGTTTGGCGGGGGTAACGGCCTCCCGGGGAGGCGCGATGGCCTGCGGGGAGCGGGTCTTGACCTCCACGAAGCACAGAACGCCTTCCGCCGTCCGGGCGATCAGGTCGATCTCCCCCCAGCGGCAGCGGTACTGCCGCGCCTCGATGGTGCAGCCCTGCTTTTCCAGCATGGCCGCCACAGCGTCCTCGCCCCGGTCGCCCCGGCGCTTCCGCTCATTCATGGCGGGCGGCCTCCCACTTTTTCAGGAAGGTCAGCCGATGGATGGGGCTGGGGCCGTACTGGTCCAGCATCTGGTAGTGCAGCTTGGTACCGTAGCCCTTATGCTGGCTGAAGCGGTATTGCGGATATTTTTCCGCCATTTCCTCCATGTACCGGTCCCGGCTGACCTTCGCCAGGATGGACGCGGCGGCAATGGACGCGCTGCGCCCGTCGCCCTTGACCACGGTCTCATGGGGGGTGGAGATAGCGAAATGCTTCCCCTTGTCCCGGTTGCCGTCCACAAGCGCGTAGTCCGGAGCGGGGGAGAGCTGGTCGATGGCCAGCTGCATGGCCTTCATCCGGGCGCTGAGGATGTCGGTGGCGTCGATCTCCTCCGGGGAGACGGAGGCTACCGACCACGCGACGGCCTGCTCCCTGATCTGGTCAAACAGCAGTTCCCGCCGTTTGGGCGTTACCTGCTTGGAATCGTTGAGATAGGGTAATTCCAGCCCCCAGGGCAGAATCACCGCCCCGGCGTAGACCGGCCCTGCCAGAGGTCCGGCCCCCGCCTCGTCACAGCCGCAGATGAGGGTGAAGCCCCTCTCCCGCGCGGATTCTTCCAACTCCCACATGGGGAGGTTTTTTTTATCCATTTCGTTCCTCCGGCAGTTCCAGGGTAAACCTGCCCAGCCTGCCGCCCCGGAACTCGTCCAGGAGGATGCGGGCCATCCGCTCCGTGTCGATCTCGCCGCCCCGGATGACGAAGCCCCGCTTCCGTCCCGCCTTTATCAGCAGGTCATAGCCGGAATCCTCCTCGGAGACCTCCACCTTGTACCGGTCCAGCAGAGCCTGGGGATAGTGTTTCCCCAGATAGGCGGTCAGCCGGGAGGCCAGCTCCTCCAGATCGACGATCTCGTCCCGCACCGCGCCGGTGCAGGCCAGCCGGAAGCCCACCTCGGGGTCCTCAAACTTGGGCCACAGCATTCCCGGCGTGTCCAGCAGCTCCAGGCTCTGGTCCACCGGCACCCACTGCTTTGCCCTCGTCACGCCGGGGCGGTCCTCCGCCTTGGCGGTTTTCCGCTTGGCGACCTGATTGATAAAGGTAGACTTCCCCACGTTGGGGATACCCAGGATCATCACACGCAGCATCCGTCCCGCCTGACCCTTTTCAGCGTAAGCGGACAGCTTGTCCGCCAGCAGCGTCCGCACGGCTGTGGGGAACTGCTTGACGCCCTGGCCCTGTTTGGCGTTGGCCTCCAGCACGGCGAAGCCCTTTCCCCGGAAGTAAGCGGACCACGCTTTTGTAGCCGCCGGGTCTGCCAGATCCACCCGGTTGAGGACGATGAGCCTGGGCTTATCCGCCGTCAGTTCCTCCACGTCCGGGTTCCGGCTGGAGAGGGGCACCCGGGCGTCCAGGATCTCGCACACGGCGTCCATGTGCCTGAGCTGGTCAGCGATCATCCGCCGGGTTTTGGCCATATGACCGGGGTACCACTGGATGTTCATGGCGCTTTCTTCCATGTGTCCCCTCGTTTCTCAGCGGATGGGGCCGACACGGCCCCAGTCCCGCCGCTCCGTGTCCGGTGTAGCGCCGGGGGTCACCAGGAACAGCGCCTTGCCCTGCAGGTATCCCGTTTTCACCGGTCCCAGACGGCTGTCCCGGCTGTCGGAGCTGTGGTTGCGGTTGTCGCCCATGACAAAGACCTCGTCCTCCGCCAGGGTGAGGGGAAACTCCGTTCCTTCGGGCTGATAGGTGGGTTCTTTGATATAGGGCTCGTCCAGTTCCTCGCCGTCCACGGAGACGGTGCCGGTATAAAAGTCGATATCGATGGTCTGCCCGCCTACGGCGACGATCCGCTTGACCAGCGTTTCGTTCAGCTGGGGTTCGGCATTATAGTCGTTGATGACCACAACATCCCCGGCCTTGAAGCTGCAGAACATGGCATTGAGCACCAGCAGCTGGTCGCCGGTATAGAGGGTGTCCTGCATGGACGGCCCGCTGACGCTGATGAGCCGCACGCCGAAGGTAAACAGCAGTACCACGCCTACCACCGCGATCACCAGTGCCTGGGCCCAGGTGTAGAGGTTGGCTTCCAGGGAATTGGTTTCTTTTTTCTCTTCCCCGGCGGGGTCCTCGGGCAGGGGTTCCTCCTGCGCCGTTTCTTCTTCTAATGCAAGGTCCTTTTTTTCTTCTGACATGGTCTGTTACCTCTCAGTTTACAAGATGACTAAGATATAGCATAGCACAAATTCCTGTAAATTACAACAAACAAGTTTATTGCAAAGTGCATGAAAAGGGGAGGAGAGGCCCTTCCCTTTTCCATTCCCTACCTAAAAATGCAGCTATCGGGGGCGCTTCCCCCGCGGCCCCGAACTCCGCGCCTGCTTTTTTTTTTTTTTTTAAGCAGGCGAAAAGACACTTAAACCTGCGGTTTAAGAATGCCTTAGGCCGTCACCCGCAGGGTGACGGCCAATTACGGGGGAAACTATGTTTTGCGCTTATCCTGTAGTCCGGATCCTCTGAACCGGACTGCCGGCGTGGTTTGACCGGCGAAGAGTGGCAAAAAATCCGCTGTCAAGACGTGTGCGGGGGAGATACTGAACAGGCTCTAAGATGTCATCGGGGGCCCCTGCCGTCATACACGACGGGCTCTCCCGGTCCTTTGTTGCAAAATGTACTTACTTATGTTATACTGACGGCAACAAAACTATCCGGAGGTCCCCATGGAACATATTCGAAAGGCAGTCCCCCGGGACGCTTCCCGCCTTGCGGAAATCCTCATCTTTGCCAAACGCACAGCCTACCGCACCATTTTTCAGAACGATGCCGTCTCTTTCGGCGAGATGCAGGTCCTGCCCCTGGCACTGGACTACCTGGAGGGCCGAGAAAGTCTGGAGCCTATCTGGGTCTATGACGACGCATTCGTCCGGGGGATGGTCCGTGCGGAGGGCGGAGAAGTGAAGGAACTGTACGTGGACCCTTTTTTTCAGGGAACCGGCATAGGGAGCAAGCTGCTGTGTTTCGCCGTGGAACAGCTGAACGCCCGGTTTTTATGGGTGCTGGAGAAAAACCGGAAAGCGATCCATTTCTACCGCTCCCACGGTTTCACACCCACAGGAGAGCGTGAGCTGGAACCGGGCACCCCGGAATACATTATAAAAATGACGCGCTGAATGAGTTCTGGTTTTATCAAAAAACGGGCCGGGAAATGTTCCCGGCCCGTTTGCCATGCTTTACTCGATGCTGACGATATAATAGTAGACCGGCTGTCCGCCCGGCAGGATGGACAGTTCCGCGTCGGGACATTTCTCGGTAAACAGGGACTCCGCCTCCTGCGCCTGCTCCTCGGTGACGTCCTCGCCGTAGAACAGGGTGACGAACTCCGCGCCCTTCTCCGCCGCCTTTTCCGCCAGCTTTTCCAGCATCACGGAAATATCCTGATTGGTGCCGAACAGCTTTCCGTCCAGCAAAGAGAGGTAGTCGCCCTCGTTGATGGCGAAGCCGTCGAAATCGCTGTTCCGGGCGGCATAGGTGATCTGAGCGGTGGAGACGTGCCTGCTGGCCTCGGTCATGGTTTCCAGCAGATCCTGGGCCTCCATCTCCGTATCCACGCTCATCATGGCGGTAACGCCCTGAGGAATGGTCTCGGTGGGGACCACGATTACTTCCTTGGAGGTCAGGCCCGCGCACTGCTGCGCGGCCATGATGATATTCTTATTATTGGGCAGCACGAATACCGTCTCGGCGGGGACCTTTTCGATTTCCTTGAGGATGCTCTCGGTGGAGGGATTCATGGTCTGGCCGCCGGAGATCACGCCGTCTACGCCCAGGTCTCTGAACACCGCGGCAAGTCCATCTCCGGCGCAGACGGACAGGAAGCCGTAGCGCTTCTCAGGAGCGGCTTCAACGGCTCCGCCGCTTTCCAGTTCCTCCTCGATTGCGTCCAGGTCGTCCGTACTCTGGGCTTTCTTTCCCGCGGCCACATCCTCGGCCTGGGTGCGCATATTCTCGATCTTGGCCAGCTCCAGGGTGCCGTACCGCTGGGCCTCGGTGAGGGCGTTGCCGGGGATGTTGGTGTGGACGTGGACCTTGAAGGCCTCGTCGTCTTCGCCGATCACCAGACTGTCGCCGATGCTGTTGAGGTAGTCCCGCAGAGGGGTGAGGTTCACCTCGGGATCGTCCTTGCGCACGATGAAAACGGTGTCAAAGGCAAAGGTGATATCCTCAGCGGAAAAGACGTTGAAATCGGCCTTTTCCTGCTTGGCGGAGGCTTCCTCGGTCACCTCCGGCATAGCCTCGCCCCGCAGGGAGGCCAGCATGCCGTCCAGAATGGCCAGGTATCCCTTGCCGCCAGCGTCCACTACGCCGGCCTTTTTCAGCACGGGGTTCATATCGGTGGTCTGGGCCAGCACCTCATAGCCCACCCGGATGGCCTCGGCCAGCACGTATTCCACGTCGTTGTTTTCGCCCGCGGCCTCCTGGGCCCGCTTGGCAGCCAGACGGGAGACGGTGAGAACGGTGCCCTCGGCGGGCTTCATCACCGCGCCGTAGGCGGAGGACACGCCCTCCTGCAGGGCGGCGGCCAGCAGGGCGGCGTCCGCGGAGGCATGGCCCTTCAGGGCCTTGGACATCCCACGGAAGAGGAGGGAGAGGATAACGCCGGAGTTGCCCCGTGCGCCCCGCAGGAGGGCGCCGGCGGTAATGGAGGCGGCCTGACCGATGTCCTGGGGCTCACTCTTCTTCAATTCGGCGGCGGCGGTGCCGATCGTCAGGCTCATATTGGTGCCCGTGTCGCCGTCGGGGACGGGGAAGACGTTGAGGTCGTTGATCTTCTGCTTTTGCAGCGTGATGGCGGCGGCCCCATGGAGGACCATTGCCTTGAACTGGATTCCGTTGATCGAATGAATCATAGCTCCCGTTATACCCCCTTGGAATTAGACACAGAGTCCACACAGACGTCCACGTTTTTCACGGGGATTCCGGTATACTTGCTGACTTTATACTGCACCTCGCTCATGATGGAGCGGCAGACGGCAGTGATATTGATGCCGTGTTCGACGATGATGTGGAGGCGGATGGTGACGGTGGAGTCCTCGTTATAGATGACCTGGACGCCCTTACTCATGGCCTCCTTGCGCAGGAGATGGACCAAACCGTCGGTCATGGAGCGGAAAGCCATGCCTTTCACGCCGAAGCAGTTGGTGGCGGCGTTCCCGGTAATATTGGTAAAAACGGCGTCACTGATACTGATGGTTCCTTTTTTTCCTTGCAGTTTTATCATAAAAAACACCCTTTCAGCGGAGTAACTGATATTTGCTGACATTTTAAGATTTTGCAATGTATTATTATATACTATTTTTTCCCAGAGTACAAGTAGGAAAAATGAAATCCTCAAAATGTCTGAAAAGAGGGCAAATTCCTATTGAAAAATGGGCTGGTTTGACATAATATATAGCAGGGGCGGAGCCTCTGTGCCGCTTTTCCATGTCATCGGGACGAATTTCGTACCGCCCCTGCGGGGCGGCGGGGGCTTTCTGCTTTCATTAGTTTTCGCCCTGCCGGGCGGGGCCTTCTTTTCGCGCACGCGAAAAGAAGCAAAAGCGTGCTCAAGGGGGCTTCGCCGCCCTTGAGAATCCCCTGATGTGTCGATTTGTTTTGCGCTTGTCCCGCGGTCTGTCCGCTCTGAACCTCGTCGGGGCGAAATCCACTCCGTTCCGTTTTCGGCTTGCGCCGAAAACTGCACTCCGCTGCTTTGCCCCTCCTCTTCCCCACGCGACCCACTTCGTTGGGCTCGCGCGGGGACCCCGTATTCCCCGTGTACCGGGCGAAGCGTCTGTCCGAAGATGTCGTCGGTGATCCCTACCGTATTGCTTTGGGTTCTCCCGGCGCTGGACTGCGGTCGCGGTAGACGGCCCCCCTTGCGGAGCAGTCTCTTTTTAACAGGCCGGCAGGCGGAGTTCTTCAACCACCAAGCCGCCAGAAGGACAATTTCCAACTCAGGGGCATCCAATCCGGCAAATCACCGCCCAATGGTGACTAACCCCCGTAAATATAAGGGATTCTTAAACCGCCAGGTTTAAGTGACTTTTTGCCTACTTTTTGTTCACACAAAAAGTAGGCGCGGGGCGTCCGGGGCCGCGCAGGCCCCGAGCCGATTATGAGAAAAATCTACCGTTCGCGCCGGTCAGGCGCGAAGAGAAGAAAGGAAGTATATATCAGGTGCGAGTCATAACGGGTGCCGCCCGCGGGCGGCGGCTAAAAGAATTAGAGGGCTATGAGACCAGGCCCACCACCGACCGGGTCAAGGAAGGCATCTTCAATATTATCCAATTCGATATAGAGGGAAGAAAAGCCCTCGACCTGTTCGCCGGAACAGGTCAGCTTGGCATTGAAGCCCTCAGCCGCGGCGCGGCCTCCGCCGTGTTCGTTGAGCAGCGGCGGGACGCCGCCGCCCTGGTGAAGGACAATCTGAAAATCACCGCCCTTGGGGAAAACGCAAGAGTCGTCTGCGGGGAGGCCATGGCCTTCCTCTCCTCCACAAAGGAAAAATTCGACCTCATCTTTGTGGATCCGCCCTACGCGGCCAATCTTTGGGAAAATGCAATAAAAACAATTTATCAGTTTGACATTTTGTCGAACCATGGTATAATAATCTGTGAATCTCCCTTAAGCCAGGAAATGCCCCCGGTGGAGCCCCCTTACTTCCTGCACCGGACCTACCGCTACGGGAAGATCAAGATCACCACCTACCACCGGGAGGAGGACGCCCAATGAAGATCGCCGTCTGCCCCGGAAGCTTCGACCCCATTACCGTGGGGCACCTGGATCTGGTGGAGCGGGCCGCCGTCATTTTCGATGAGGTCGTTCTCTGCGTTATGGTCAACGCGGAGAAGCGTCCCATGTTTTCCCTTGAGGAGCGGCTGGAGCTGGCGCGCGCCGCCGTGGCCCACCTGCCCAACGCGCGGGCTGAGGCATGCGGCGGCCTGCTGGCCGCTTTTGCCAGGGACCGTGGGGCCTGCGCCCTGGTCAAGGGCGTCCGGGGCGGCGCGGATTTCGACTGGGAGACCCAGATGGCCCAGATCAACCGGGACCTGTGTCCCACGCTGGACACCATCCTCCTGCCCGCCCGGCCCGAACACACGCATATCAGCTCCACCATGGTGCGGGAAATGCTGCGCTATCATCAGAAGCTGGACGCATATATCCCCTCAGGCGCCATGAGCGCCCTGCTCAGGATCAGACAAGGAAAGGTATAAGAACATTATGGCAAACGACGTTTATTATTTGATTGATCTGCTTTATGAGATGATTGACGGAGCCAAGGGCGTGGCCTTTTCCCCCGATAAGTGCATTCTCGTCCGTGACGACGCGCTGGAGCTGCTGGAGCAGCTGAAGGGAGAACTGCCCGCCGAGCTGAAGAAAGCCCAGGATCTGATCCGCCGCCGGGACGAGTTTGTGGAGGAAGCCAAGAAGGAGGCCGAACGCGTCCGCCGTCAGGCGGACATAGACGCCAAGACCATCGTGGGCGAGAGCGAGATCGCCCGGGTGGCCCGGGACAAGGCCCGGGAGATGGTCACGCAGGCCAACGAGCGGTCCAAGGCCATCATCAACGTGGCCAACGAGTACACCGACGACGCGCTGCGCCGTACGGAGGAGGCCATCCAGCAGGCGTTGGAGGAGGTCCGGGAATCCCGGACCCGTTTCCGGGCTGTCTCCCGTGAGAAGCTCCAGTCCCAGCAGGCCCGGCTGGAAGAGCAGTCGGGTGGAAACTGACCTGCTGTGCTTTGTGCAGATCGCTGAACTTTTTCGGTGATTTTATCAATATTTGTTGATTTGAACCCGTATTTTGTGGTTTTGTCCGTCTCCCGCGCAATATCTTGTGCGGGAGACGGAATTTTTTACGCTTTTTGATAGAACATGTGTTTTAAATTGCAAAATCTTCCGTATTTCGTGCAAAACCGCGTATTTTCGCCACAAAAAAATGTAAATTTTGTCCTTGCAATTCCAGACGGCATGACGTATACTAATGATTAAGTGGTGGAAAGTAGGGCGAAGTGGGGGATTTCCCCTGGTTCGGCCCTGGCACAGCCGCTTTGTATCCGCGTCCTGACCGAAGGGGAGGACGCGGCGAAGCGCGCCGCGGCTGCGGCGGGAGAGGCGGGCGGGGAGCCGTGATCGGGCAGTATCAGCACAATATCGATGCCAAGGGACGGCTGTTTATCCCCGCCAAGTACCGGGAGGAGCTGGGGGAGACTTTTTATGTCACCCTGGGCCTGGACGGCTGCCTGTCCGTTTACTCCGACGCCAAGTGGGCGGAGCTGACGGAGAAGTTCGACGCCCTGCCCATCTCCCAGGCCAGGAAAATGCGGACCCTTTTCGCCAACGCCGCAAAATGCGAGCCGGATTCCCAGGGACGTATCCTCATCCCCGCCAAGCTGCGGCAGTACGCGGCGCTGGAGAAGGAGGTCGTCATCAACGGCGCTTCCAAGTGCCTGGAGCTGTGGAACCCGGAGCGGTGGGCCCCCATCGAGGACGCGGGACTGGACCCGGAGAACCTGGCCGCCGCTATGGAAGAGTTGGGATTCTGAGTCCTGGGCGGACGGCCAATGCGCCCCGGGCTGCCCGGCGCGTCTGTCTGCGCCGCACGGTAACGAAAGAAGTATTTATATGGAAGAAAAGGACTACGGGCACAAGCCCGTACTGCTGGAGGAGTGCCTGAACGCGCTGGCCATCCGGCCGGACGGCGTCTATCTGGACGGCACCCTGGGCCGGGCGGGCCACTCTCAGGCGATTCTCCGATGCCTGACCACCGGACGGCTCATCGGCGTGGACCGGGATCTGGCCGCCATTGAGGCCGCGAGGGAACGGCTGGCGGAATTCGGGGACCGGGTGACGCTGGTCCATGGAAATTTCTCCGATCTGGAAGACATTCTCCGGAATCTGGGTATAACAGGTATAGACGGGATGCTCTTCGATCTGGGCGTCTCCTCGCCGCAGCTGGACGAGCCCCGGCGGGGGTTCAGCTACATGCACGACGCGCCGCTGGATATGCGGATGGACGAGACGGCGGAGCTGGACGCCGGGCAGGTGGTGAACACCTGGAGCGGGGAGGAACTGCGCCGGATCTTATACGAGTACGGCGAGGAGCGCTACGCGCCCCAGATCGCCCGGGCCATTGTCCGCGGCAGAGAGGACAAGCCCATCGAGACCACCGGGGAACTGGTGGAAGTGATCCGCTCCGCCATGCCGGGCAAGGCCCTGCGGGAGAAGCAGCACCCAGCGAAGCGCAGCTTCCAGGCCATCCGCATCGCCGTCAACGGCGAGCTGGACGCTCTGCCGCCCATGCTGGAAGCGGCGGCGGAGGGGCTGGCCCCCGGCGGACGGCTGGCGGTGATCACCTTCCACAGCCTGGAGGACCGCATTGTCAAGCAGAAAATGAGGGAACTGGCCACCGGGTGTACCTGTCCGCCGGAATTCCCCGTCTGCGTGTGCGGGAAAAAGCCGAAACTGAAGCTGGTGAACCGTAAACCCATCGTGTCCGGTCCCGCCGAACTGGAGGAGAACCCCAGGGCCCGCAGCGCCAAGCTGCGCGTGGCGGAACGGACGGAATACTGAAGCGCGAATTCAGGAGAGAGGAGGACCTTCCATGGCCGCGTACGATAAAAGGGCAAACCGCAGACCCGGCGCCCCCAGGCCCGTGGAAGGCAACCTGGCGCGGAAGCTGGACCGCCGCGAGCTGGACAGGCGTGAACTGGACCGCAGCGGGCGGATGGAATTTGATGAACTCTATGAGCGCCGGCCGGAGAGCGCCATGGAGCGGAACGCCCGCCGCCGGGCAAACTTCAAGGCCACGCTGCGGACGGCCCAGAGGGTGTCGCCCATGGCAATGCTGGGATTTGCGTGCGTGGCGGCCCTGATGGTAGCGCTGCTGCTCTGTTATGTGCGGCTCAACAGCATTTCCCGGAGCATCGTATCCATGAAGTCGGAAATCAATCAGCTGAAGGTGGAGCAGGTCAATCTGCTGACCGAGTACGAGCAGACCTTCGACCTTTCCGCCGTGAAGGAGGCCGCGGAGGCCGCCGGCATGACCCAGCCCAGTGAAGGCCAGATTTATTATGTCAGCCTGCCGGGAGAGGACCAGGTTACGGCCCACCAGGTGGAGAGCGGCGCACTGGAGCGGCTCTTTACCGCGTTGAGCCGATGGATCAGGAGGTAGGCCGCAGGCATATTTTCCCGGCGTGCACGTATAAATGGATTGGTAAGCGTCCCGCCCTGCCGCCGGGGCGGGCGGACGTCGGGAGCGGAGGAGATCCTCCGGCTCCCGCTTTTGTCAAGGAGGAGCGTATGACAGGCAAACCCAGACAGCCGCAGGAAGCGGCGGCCCCCAAAAAGAAGAAATCCAAGCAGCCCAACTCGTCCCGCCTGGCTACGCGGGTGATCCAGCGGCGGACCCTGGCGCTGCTGCTGGTGTTCGGCGTGGGAACGTTTCTGGCGCTGTTCGGAAAGGCTTACGACCTGACCATCGTCCAGCACAACCAGCTCCAGGACGGCGCGTCCAGCCAGCAGATGCGCAGCACCGTCATCTCCGCCTCCCGGGGGTCCATTCTGGACCGCAACGGCGTGACGCTGGCGGTGTCCGCCTCGGCGGATACCATCTTCATTGACCCCAACGCCATCCAGAAGTATGCCGACCAGCTGGATAAGGCGCGGGCCCAGAAACTGGTGGACGGCCTCAAGGACGGCGAGAAGCTGCCCATGAGCGGCCAGGAGTACAAGGACCTGCTGGCCAGCCGCCTCTCGGAGATCCTGGAAATTGACCCGCAGAAGATTTACGATAATATGGCAAAGACCAACTGGATGTACGCGAAGCTGAAAGAACGGGTGGATAAGGACGTCAGCGACAAGGTCCGGGAGTTCATCACCGACAACGAGACCGGCGCGTCCCTCCAGGGGGTCCACCTGGAGGCGGACTCCAAGCGGTACTATCCCCGTTCCTCCCTGGCCTCCCACGTCATTGGTTTCCTGGACGGCGACAACCAGGGGGCCTATGGCCTGGAGGCGCTGTACAACGAGGAGCTGGAGGGAACCGCCGGCCTGACCGTCACGGCCAAGGAGGCCGGCGGCTCGGAGATCATGTTCCAGTATGAGCAGTACTACGACGCCGAGGAAGGCCATACCATTGTGACCACCATCGACAGCACCATGCAGTACTATCTGGAGCGGGGCCTGGAGGACATGACCGCCGAGTTCGGGGCCAAAAACGGGGCCTGCGGCATCATGCTGGACCCCAAGACGGGGGCTATCTACGCCATTGCCTCCACGCCCAATTACGATCTGAACAGCCCCCGGGAGGTCTATACGGAGAGGTTAAAGACCCAGCTGGCCGAGACTGACGAAGAAAATCCGCCGGAGGAGGGCAGCGAGCACTCCGACGCCTACTGGACGTTGCTGGGCCAGATGCAGAACCTTCAGTGGCGCAACAAGGCGGTCAACGACGGCTATGAGCCCGGTTCCACCTTCAAGACCCTGACCCTGGCCATGGCTGTGGAAGAGGGGGTCGCCACCCTTAACAGCTCCTACTACTGCGGCGGCTTTCTGACGATTGATACTTGGGACATCCACTGCTCCAACAAAAACGGACACGGACAGCAGACCCTGGAGGAGGCGGTGGGCCACTCCTGCAACCCGGCTTTTATGAAAATGGCCCTGGGCGTTGGCTCCGCCACATTCTATGACTATCTGGAGCAGTTCGGCCTGTTTGCGCCCACCGGCGTGGACCTTCAGGGCGAGGGCACCGGCGTTTTTACCGACCGCAAGACGTTTTGCAGCCATGACATCGATCTGGCCGTCTATTCCTTCGGCCAGCGATTCAACGTCACGCCCATTCAGCTCATCACCGCCCAGGCGGCCTGCATCAACGGCGGGTATCTCTATCAGCCCTATGTGGTGGAGAAGGAGCTGGATGTCGATGGCAACGTGGTCAAACAGCACGACTCCACCCCCGTGCGGCAGGTAGTCAGCGAGGAGACCTCCGCTTTGGTGCGGGAGTGTCTGGAGTACGTAGTCTCCGATGGCGGCGGAAAGAACGGGCAGGTCACCGGCTACCGCATTGGCGGAAAGACCGGTACGGCCGACAAGGGCGACACCGGCGACGTGGTGGTTTCCTTCATGTGCTTTGCCCCCGCTGACGATCCGCAGGTCATCATGCTGCTGGCTATGGACACCCCCGCCCGGCAGGACGTAACGGGCGTCTTTGTCTCCGGCGGCAACTACGTTGCCCCCACGGCCTCCAAGATCATGGCGGACGTCCTGCCCTATCTGGGCGTCTCGCCCCAGTACAGCGAGGACAACCAGACCGCCGCCGAGGGCACCGTGCCCTACGTGGTGGGTATGACAAAGGACGAGGCCGCGGAGAAGCTGTCCAGCTATGGCTTCGCCTCCTACCGCGTCATCGGCGACGGCGAGACCGTCACCGACCAGACCCCGGCCGGAGGAGCCATCGTTCCCACCGGCGCGGAGATCATTCTGTATATGGGCGCGGAAAAGTCCAACGAGCTGCGTACCGTGCCCAATGTGGTGGGCATGTCCGCCGACGAGGCCAACCGTGCCCTGGTCAACGCCGGCCTCATTATGAAGGCCACCGGTTCCAGCGGCAGGGGCACGAGGGCCATCAGCCAGTCCCTGGCCTCCGGCACGGAGGTCAGCGCCGGAACGGTGGTGACCGTGCAGATGGGCGCCATGACGAATATCGCGGACTGACGGGTCCGCACACTCCGAATCTCAATTTATAACGAATGACGAAAGAGCAGGCGGCATACCATGAAGTTAGGTGAATTACTGCAAGGCATTGATATTCTGGAACTCCACGCGGACCCGGAACTGGAGATCACCGGCGTCAGCTACGATTCCCGGCAGACCGGACCCGGCGGCCTCTTTGTGGCCGTCGCCGGCTACGAGACCGATGGGCACCGGTTCATCCCCATGGCGCTGGAGAAGGGCGCGGCCTGCGTCCTCTGCCAGCAAAAGCCGGAGGGGGAGGTCCCTTATGCGCTGACCGGCGACAGCCGCGCCGCTCTGGCCCGGCTGGGCAGGAACTGGTTCGGTGATCCCGCCGCGTCCATGGTCATGGTGGGCGTTACCGGAACCAACGGGAAGACCACCACCACCTACCTGCTCAAGGGTATTCTGGAAAAGTGCCTGAACGCCAAAGTCGGCCTGATTGGCACCAATCAGAACATGATTGGAGACGAGGTCCTCCACACCGAGCGCACCACCCCGGAGTCCTTTGAGCTTCAGGCGCTCTTCCGCTCCATGGCGGACGCGGGCTGCACCCATGTGGTCATGGAGGTGTCCTCCCACGCGCTCTGCCTCCAGCGGGTGGCCGGGATCGATTTTGCCGTGGGCCTTTTCACCAACCTCAGCCAGGACCACCTGGACTTCCATCATACCATGGAGGCCTACTGCGACGCGAAGGCCCTTTTATTCCGTCAGAGCGAAAAGGGCGTATACAACGCCGACGATCCCTGGGCCTCCCGGGTGACGAAAGACGCGCCCTGTCCGCTCCTCTCCTTCGGCGAGCGGGCCGGGGATCTGCGGGCGGACAATGTGCGCCTCGCGGTGGACGGCGTGTCCTTTGACGCTTCCTGCGATGGGGAGACGGTCCCTGTCCATGTAGGCATCCCCGGCGGGTTCACGGTCTACAACGCCCTGGGCGTACTGGCGGCGGCAAAGGCATTGGGCGTATCCCTGGCGGAGGCCGCGGAAGTCCTTGCCGCCAGCGGGGGCGTAAAGGGCCGGGTAGAGGTCGTGCCCGTCCCCTGGGATTATACCATCCTCATTGACTACGCGGTTACACCCGATGCGATCGAAAACGTCCTGACCACTGTCCGGGGCTTTGCGGAGGGCCGGGTGGTGATCCTCTTCGGCTGCGGCGGCGACCGCGACCGGGGCAAGCGTCCCAAGATGGGCGAAATCGCCGCCCGGCTGGCGGACTTTGTGGTCGTTACCTCCGACAACCCCCGCACCGAGGACCCGGACTTCATTATCTCTGAGATCCTGCCGGGGCTGGAGGGCACGGCGACCCCCTATGTAGTGGAACCGGACCGGGTAAAGGCCATCCGCTACGCCATGGACCACGCTCGGCCCAAGGACGTTATCATTCTGGCCGGAAAGGGCCATGAGACCTATCAGATCATCGGCCGCGAAAAGCGCCACCTGGACGAGCGGGAAGTGGTGGCGGAGTATATTGCTTCCGCATTAAAAATGCAGAAATAATTGCTGAACATAAGGAAAGCGCCTGACGCGGTCAGGACAGAGGGAGAGTTTTATGGAAATGATTATTGCCTGCGTTCTCAGCTTTGCCGTCACGGCCCTGTTGGGGCGGTGGGTGATCCTGCCCGCCCTGCGGCGGCTGAAGGCCGGCCAGGAGATCCGGGCCGTGGGGCCCAAGTGGCACGCCACCAAGGCCGGCACGCCCACCATGGGCGGACTGATGTTCATTATCGGCATTGCCGTGGCCATCACGGTTTCCGGCTGGCAGGGGCTGCTGGAGGGGAACCTGACCCATATCTATTTGTTCCTGTTTTCCTCCGTCTTTGGCGTCATCGGGTTTCTGGACGACTTTGAAAAGGTGAAGCGCCACCAGAACCTGGGTCTGACGGCCATCCAGAAGTTCCTGCTCCAGCTGGCCGCGGCCATTCTGTTCCTGATGCTCATGCGCTTTGAGGGACACATCGCGCCTCACCTGTATGTTCCGTTTATCAACGTGGATCTGACCCTCAGCTGGCCGCTGTATATGGTGTTCTGCGCTTTTGTGATTGTGGGCGCGGTCAACGCGGTGAACATTACCGACGGCCTGGACGGTCTCGCGGCCTCCGTCACCGTGCCGGTGTCCCTGTTCTACGTGACGGCGGCGGCCTGGTGGGGGATCACCCAGATGGGCGTATTTGCCGGTGCGGTACTGGGGGGGCTGCTGGCTTTCCTGCTCTTCAACGCGCACCCGGCCAAGGTGTTCATGGGGGATACCGGCTCCCTGTTTCTGGGCGGCGCGGTGGCGGGTATGGCTTTTGCCATCGACCTGCCCCTGATCCTGGTCCCGGTGGGGATCGTCTACATTATTGAGACCCTGTCCGATATTTTGCAGGTTGGTTACTTCAAGCTGACCCACGGCAAGAGGATATTCAAAATGGCGCCCATTCACCATCACTTTGAGATGTGCGGATGGAGCGAGGTGAAGATCGTCACGGTGTTCACGGCGGTGTCCGCGGTTTTCTGTGCGCTGGCCGCGTTGGGGATCATGACGATTTGATCCGAAGCGTAGAATTTTTGCCTGGTATTCCGATTTGTATATGTCCCGGACCCTCGTGAAAGGAGGCGGCATCCATGGCGCGGAAAAAGTCCCGGCCAATCAATCCCAGAAGCGGCATTCCGCTGACCCGTGACGAGTACCGTCAGCTCAAGCGTCAGAAGGAGCGGGAGGACCGCCGCAGGCGCCAGGAGGCCTGGGAGGCCGCCCGGGGCCCGATGGATATGCCGTTTTTGATACTGGCGCTGATGCTGCTGGGGATCGGTCTTATCATGCTGCTGTCGGCAAGTTTTCCCTCGGCCCAGTCCAGCGCCAATCTGAAAAATGACGCGCTGTACTTTTTCAAACGGCAGGGGTTTTTCGCGGTGGTCGGCATAGGCCTTACGCTGGCGGTATCCAAGATCAACTACGAGCGGCTGCGTGGACTGGCGACGCTGGCGCTGTACGGCTCGCTGGGGCTGCTGGTGCTGGTCGTCATCCCAGGCCCGAACAAATACGGGCGGCTGCTGGCTCTGGGTGAGAACGGCGCGGCCCGCTGGCTGGGCATTCCCAACACGACCTTCACCTTTCAGCCGTCAGAGGTGGCGAAGCTGGGCATTATCATCTACTTTGCCGAGTCCATCTCCAGAAAGAAGGAGAAGATGAAATCCTTCCGTGAGGGCTTTCTGCCCCACATTATCCCGCTGGCGGCGATGGTGCTGCTGACTCTGATCGAACCCCACTTTTCGGGCGCGGTGCTGATCCTGGGTATCGGCGCGGCGATGATGGTGGTAGGCGGCATCCACTGGGGCTGGATCGCCTTTGGAGCGGGCGGCCTGGGGCTTGGCGCATACCTCCTGTTTTTCACGGAAGCGATTGACAACATTTTCAAAGCGATCAATTATAATGCTTCCCGCCTCATGGTGTGGCGGGACCCCTTCGGCGGCGACCTGGAATTCCGCCGCAGCCATGCCTGGCAGACCATCCAAAGCCTGTATGCGATCGGCTCCGGCGGACTGCTGGGGGTAGGCCTGGGGAAGAGCCGGCAGAAGTTCGGCTATCTCCCCGAGGCGCAGAACGATTACATTTTCGCGGTTGTTCTGGAGGAGCTGGGACTGGTAGGCGGGGCGCTGATTATGGTGCTGTTCGCGCTGTTGATTATCCGGGGATTCTGGCTGGCCATTCATGCCAGGGACCGTTTCGGCAGTCTGCTGGCCGTGGGTGTTACCACCCAGATCGCGCTGCAAACGTTTCTGAATATCGCCGTTGTAACCAATTTTATGCCGTCCACGGGAATTTCGCTGCCATTCTTCAGTTACGGCGGTACGGCTCTGCTGATTCAGATGGTGGAAGTTGGCATTGTACTATCGGTGTCGCGGCAGATCCCGGCGCCAAAGGCGCGATAGGAAAATGGTCTTCGGCCATCCCGGGAGGCCCCGTGTGCAGGACGGTAGGGCCCGCCTGTGGCGGGCTTAGCGCTAAAAGCGCCGCGGGCGGCGGCACAGCCGGGATAAGAATAGAGCCCATACCGCCTCAAGGGGGCGGTAAAGAGAAGCGAGGTGGAAAACCATAAAAGTAGTGTTTACCTGCGGCGGCACAGCGGGTCACGTAAACCCCGCGTTAGCCCTGGCGGGGCTGATAAAGGAACGAAAACCGGACAGTGAGATATTATTTGTCGGAGCCCACCGGGGCATCGAAAGACAACTCATTGAGACGGCGGGCTGGCCCTTCCGGGCCGTTGAAATCTCCAGCTTCCACCGCTCTTTCAAGCCAAAAGAACTGAAGCATAACATCATCTCTCTCCGCAATCTGCTCCGTTCTCCGAGGGAAGCGAAGGAGCTGTTAAGGGAATTTCCCGCCGACCTGGTGGTGGGCACCGGCGGCTACGCCAGCTACCCCATGATCCGCGCCGCCTCCAGGCTGGGCATCCCCACCGCCATCCATGAATCCAATGCCATCCCCGGCCTGACCACCCGCCTGTTGGAAAACCATACGGACCTCATCATGGTGGGCTTTGAAGAGTGCCGGAAAAACTACAAGCACCCCGGCAAGGTCCTGGTCACCGGCACCCCGGTGCGGGGAGACTTCTTCCTCCTGACCAAAAAGCAGGCCAAACAAAAGTTGGGGATGGACGATGGCCGCCCACTGATCGTCTCCTTCTTCGGAAGCCTTGGGGCCGAGGTGATGAACCGGGAAATGGCCCAGTTTCTGGCCCTGGAAGTGAAAGACGGTCTGCCTTTCCACCATGTCCACGGGGCGGGAGCCATCGGCTGCAAGCATATGGGCGGATACCTGGCGGAAGCGAAAATAGATTTGAGCCGGACACCGGAGCTGGAAGTCCGGGAGTACATCCAGAACATGTGCGAGCTCATGCGGGCCGCCGATCTGGTGATCTGCCGGGCAGGGGCCAGCACCATCAGCGAACTGACCGCACTGGGCGTGCCCGCCGTTATCATTCCTTCGCCCAACGTGACCCATAATCATCAGGAATCCAACGCCCGGGTCCTGTCCGACGCCGGAGGCGCGGCATTGGTGCTGGAGAAGGACAGCAGCGGCCAGCAGCTCTACGACGCCGCCTGCGGCATTCTCCATGACGAGGCCCGGCGGAAGAAGATGAGCGCCGCCATGGCCTCGCTGGGATCGATCGACGCGGCGGAAAAGATCTATACCGCCGTCATGGCCCTGCGCCATCCGGGCAAAAAGTAGCAGTTTCCTCCCATCCGCATACCATGGATTAGTTTGATAAATCCATAGGCGGAGGGGTATTATGAAGCATATCGTTATCCAGGGAGGGCGGAGACTGGAAGGGACGCTGACAGTCCAGGGGGCCAAAAACAGCGTTCTTCCCATTCTGGCCGCCACCATCCTGCATCCGGGGCGCACGGTGCTGCGGGGCTGTCCCCATCTCAGCGACGTGGAGGCCAGCATCAGCATCCTCCGCCACCTGGGCTGCAAGGCGGACTGGGAGGGGGAGGAGCTGGCGGTGGACGCGTCCACCCTTGACCGGTGGGACGTCCCCGACCATCTGATGCGGGAAATGCGCTCCTCGGTGGTGTTCCTTGGGGCCATTCTGGCCCGGATGGGCTGGGCGGAGATGAGCCACCCCGGCGGCTGCGAGCTTGGCCCGCGGCCCATTGACATGCACCTTTCGGCTCTGCGGCAGCTGGGAGCCCAGCTGCGGGAGGAGAGCGGATGCCTGCGGTGTACGGCGCGGCACATGACGGGACGGGAGATCGTCCTGAGTATGCCCAGCGTGGGAGCCACGGAGAATGCCATGCTGGCCGCCTGCGGCGCGGAAGGGGAGACCGTTCTGGTCAACGCCGCCCGGGAGCCGGAGATCGCGGACCTTCAGGATTTCCTGTGCGGCATGGGCTGCAAGGTCCGGGGGGCGGGCAGCTCCACCATCTGCATCCAGGGCGGGCAGCCCACCCACGACGTGACCCACGCCATCATGCCCGACCGGATCGTAGCGGCTACATATTTGGCTGCCGCGGCGGCGGCAGGCGGCGAGGTAGAACTGCGGCGGGTCAGCCACGGACATCTGTCCACCGTGACCGCCGCCCTCCACGCCGCCGGGTGTCAGATTTCCGGCGGGGAGGGACAGGTGGTCCTTCGTTCAGAGGGGCGGCTTCGCTCCATTGGCACCGTCCGCACGGCGCCCTATCCCGGTTTTCCCACCGACGCCCAGGCGGTCCTGATGGCCGCGCTTCTGCGCGCCCAGGGCGCTACGGTCTTTGTAGAGAATATATTCGAGAACCGCTACCGGCATGTGGATGAATTGTGCCGAATGGGGGCGGATATCAGCGTAGCGGGCCGGGTGGCAGTCGTTACCGGTGTACCCGCGCTCTGCGGAGCGCAGGTACGGTGTACGGATCTGCGGGGCGGCGCGGCCCTTCTGGTGGCGGGCCTCATGGCCCAGGGGGAGACCAGGATTGGGGATATTTTTCATATTCAGCGGGGATATGAGGATCCCGTAAGGGATCTCCGCGCCCTGGGCGCGGAGATCTGGATGGAGTAAGGGGCAAAGCCCCTTACGACCCCGGTTTGATAGGCAGTTCTTTCGCGCCGTTCCGGTGCGAGGGGGAGTGGTTTCTATTCGATACCCCGGGGCTTACGCGGCCCCGGACCCCGCGCCTACTTTTTGTGTGAACAAAAAGTAGGCAAAAAATCACTTAAACCTGGCGGTTTAAGAATCCCTTATATTTACGGGGGTTAGTCACCATTGGGCGGTGATTTGGGGGATTAGGTGCCCCTGAGTTGGAAATTGTCCTTCTAGTGGCTTGGTGGTTGAAGAACTCCGCCTGCCGGCCTGTTAAAGAGAGACTGCCCTGCAAGGGGGATCGTCTATCGTAGCTGCTCCGGGAGTTCCCAGAGCGATGCGGTAGGGACTCCCGAATACGTCCTCGGATAGCCGATTCGCTCCATACACGGGGACCAGTCAATTTAGACCGGACAGACTACAGGACAAGCGCAAAGCAAAACAGCCCGTTAGGGGATTCTCAAGGGCGGCGAAGCCCCCTTGAGGGTGCTTTTGCTACTTTTCGCACAAGCGAAAAGTAGGCCCGTCCCCGCCCCGCAGGGGCGGTACGGAATTCGTCCCGACGGCACAGAAGCCAAAAAACCTCGCTATTACAAAAGAAAGGAGCGCCTGCCATGCCCCAAAAAAGGAAGAAACGCCGCCGCCGCGGCGGACTGAGCCGCCTGCTGCGTCCGCTGTCCGTGATTCTGGCCGCCGTGGCCGTGGTGGCGGCGCTCACCCTCTTTTTTAAAGTAGAAACGATCGAGGTCACCGGCGCGAACCGCTATCAAGCGGAGGAGATCATCGCGGCCTCCGGCGTGGAGATCGGGGACAACCTGATCCTTCTGGACCGCTGGCGGGTCTCCCAGCGGATCTATACCAGCCTCCCCTATATTACCGATGTCCGGCCAAAACAGAAATTCCCCAATACTCTGGATATCGAGGTGACGGAGACCAAAGCCGCCGCCGCCATCCAGGGGGCGGGGGCCTACTGGCTGCTCAGCGGCAGCGGAAAGCTGCTGGAGGCCGTGGACGCTCCGGCGGCGGCAGCTGACCTGGAGATTGTCGGCGTCCAGGCGGAAAACCCGGCCGTCAGCGAGGACCTGGCCCTGCCGGAGGACAGTCCGATTACTGCGGAACGGCTGATGGAGCTGCTGACCGTCCTTGCGGACGAGGGAGCGATCGGCCGGGCTGACAGCGTGGATTGCAGCGATCCCAGAGTGCTGGTCCTCAATTATGACGGACGTTTCCGGGTGGAAATGTTCTATGACGCGGACTTTCAGTTCAAAATCGCCAGTCTTGTAAAAATCGTTGATGAGAAGCTTGAGCCCAACGAAAAAGGGACGCTTCTGATGACGATGGAGGACGAGTATCAGGTCAATCTGGTGCCGTCCTACGACTGATTGCGGGAAAGCGGACCCGCGGCAGGATTTTCGTCTGAAATTTTCAAAAAAGCGAAGTGTTCGCTATTGACCTGCCCGGGAAAAGAGGTTATAATAAACTAAATGTTGAACTTTATCTTGGGGTATGATTCCCATGTGACATACAGAAGATACAATTTCTGGTAGGAGGAAATTCCACTATGGCAATCGAAATGGTGACCGCGTCCGACAATATCGTAAAAATCAAGGTGATTGGCGCAGGCGGCTGCGGCAACAATGTAGTGAACCGCATGATCAATACTGGTGTGACGGGTGTGGATTTTGTCGCGATCAATACGGACAAGCAGGTGCTCAACGAGTCCGTGGCCCCGTACAAGATCCAGATCGGAGAGAAGCTGACCAACGGACAGGGCGCGGGCGGCAAGCCCGAGGTGGGCCGCAAATCCGCTGAGGAGAGCCGCAGCCAGATCTCCAAGGCGCTGGAGGACACCGATATGGTGTTTATCACCGCCGGTATGGGCGGCGGCACCGGCACCGGCGCGGCGCCCATTGTGGCTGAGATTGCCCGCGAGATGGACATCCTCACCGTGGGCGTGGTGACCAAGCCCTTCTGGTTTGAGGGACGCCACCGGATGCAGCAGGCCGAGGAGGGCATCGCTGAGCTCCAGAACAAGGTGGATTCCCTGGTGGTGATCCCCAATGACCGCATCAAGCATGTTACCGACCAGAAGATTACCTTTGCCAACGGCTTCCGGATTTCCGACGACGTACTGCGGCAGGCGCTGCTGTCCATCACGGACCTGATCGGCAAGGCGGGATTCATCAACCTGGACTTCGCGGATGTGACCGCCATTATGAAGGACGCGGGCCTGGCCCATATGGGCGTGGGCATTGCCGCCGGCAAGGACAAGGCCGAGGAGGCTGCCCGGCAGGCCATTTCCAGCCCTCTGCTGGAGACCTCCATCAACGGCGCCAAGGGCGTTCTGGTCAGCATCACCGGCTCCATGGACATCAGCATGGACGACGTGGAGGCTGCCGCCGCCATGGTGCAGGAGGCCGTGCATCCCGACGCCAACACGATTTTCGGCGCTTCCTTTGATGAAAACATGGAGGACGAGCTGCGCGTGACCATTATTGCCACCGGCTTCGATGAGAAGAAGGGGGCCAACGCGGTGTCCGTTTCCGGCGGCACTGCCGGGGGATCGTCCAAGGAGAAGTTCAATCAGATGCTCCTCCAGCCCCAGACTGAGGAGGAGAAGAAGGCGGACGAGAAGGATCCCTTTGAGGACATTCTTCGGATTTTTGACCGCTGATGGAGCGGGTCCTGGTACGGGCTACATAACAAAACTGGAAATATCTGCAAGACCCCGCAGGCTTTTGCCTGCGGGGTCTGTTTTTTTTCGTTGGCGGCAGGGAATGCCGTTTTTTTCCATGTTAAAGCCGCCGCTTTTTAGAAATCGCGGTAAAGAGTATTCTGTCCGATCCGGCATAAATTAAAGGCGCTGACCGCAGTTTGCGGCGGCAAAATTTCGGAAAAGGCCTTTTTTGAAAGAAATATGGAAAGGAAGGGGTGGTGAAATGGATGGATGGACAGAAGGCGAAGCGCCGCCGCGCCGCGGCTTTTTTTCTTAGCGGCCTGATCTGCGCGACCTCCCTGCTGGGACTGGGACAGAGCGCGCAGGCCGCCGCGCTGGAGGCGGACCGGCTGGTGCCGGTGGGCCACACCATCGGGATCAAGCTGTTTGCCGAGGGCGTGGTGGTCATCGGTCTGGCTGAGGTGGATACCGGCAGCGGCGTGCTGACGCCGGGGGTGGACTGCGGACTGCGGGTCGGCGATGTGATCGAGGAGGCCAACGGGGAAGAGATCGAGAGCTCGGAGCAGTTCGCGGCTCTGCTTCAATGCGGCGGAACGGTGGAACTGAACATCATCCGGGACGGCGAGGACCTGACGCTGGCGGCCCAGCCTGTACTGGGGGCCGACGGCACGTGGCGTCTGGGCGCGTGGATCAGGGACAGCATGGCGGGCATCGGCACGGTGACCTTCTATGACCCGGAAACCGGGACTTTCGGCGCGCTGGGCCACGGGATCACGGACACGGATACCGGACTGCTGATGCCCCTTGGAGACGGCTCGGTGATGCACGCCTCGGTGAAGGCGGTGAAGCGGGGCAGCGCCGGGGAACCCGGGGAGCTGAAGGGAAATTTTGACCTGACCCACGATATGGGCGAACTGTACGCCAATACGGAACGGGGCGTATTCGGCTCCCTGGAAGCCGGCGCTTTCCCGGAGGACGGCGCCGTGCCGGTAGCCAGGGCGGACGAAGTGCAGGCCGGTCCGGCGGTGATCCTGTCTAATGTCAGCGGCGACAGCGTGGAGGCGTATGACATTGAAATCATCCGGGTGTTGGACAGCGCCGGGGCGCAGAACCTGTTGCTGCAAGTGAAGGACGAGGCGTTGATCCAGCAGACCGGGGGAATCGTGCAGGGGATGAGCGGCAGTCCGATTTTGCAGAATGGAAAGCTGATTGGAGCCGTCACCCACGTCATGGTTAATGAGCCAACCAAAGGATATGGAATTCTGATTGAAAATATGCTGGCCGAGGCGGGCCGGTAGAACCGGGAGCGGAGGGAACCGGATGCTTGCTCCGGTTCCCTCCGCTCCATACGTGATGATATTTTTCTCCCACTGGTAATTTTCCAGTATCAGCAAGGGTATCACCGCTTCTCCGCGGACACCAGCAGAATCATGGGGCGGCGCAGCTCGTCCCGCATCCCGGGCAGGTCCAGCATATCCTCCGGCGGCGCGGGTTCCACCACCCGGCGCAGGGCGAAGCCGTTTTGCAGCAGGGCGTCCAGGTAGGAGGTCAGAGTGCGGTGGTACTTGACCACATGCTCCCCGAGAAAAACGGCGTCCCGCTGTCCCTCTATGTAGTAGTTATCCACCGGGAAGTGGAGGATCTGCCCGTCCCCGCCGTAGTACCAGTCCTGACTGCCATAGGCGGTGAAAACGGGGTGCTCCACGGAAAAGACGAACGCGCCGCCTTCCCGGAGCCAGCGGCTGATTTTCCGCGCCAGGGCGGGAAAATCCCTGACGTAGTGGAAGGCCAGGGAGCTGAGCGCCACGTCAAAGGAACCTTTCGGGAAATCCAGGTCCTCCATAGCGGCCTGCCGGTACTCGATGACCTCTCCGCTGTTCAGCTCCCCGGCCCGCTCCAGCATCCGCCGGGAGAGGTCGGTCCCCAGCACATACGCCGCGCCCTTTGAGGCCGCGTACCCGCAGTGCCATCCGTATCCGCAGCCCAGGTCCAGCACCCGCCGTCCGGCGAAATCCGGCAGCAGCTTTTGCAGCTCCCGCCACTCTCCCGCGCCGGACAGTCCCTTCTGAGAGCGAAGCATCTGACTGTATTTTTCAAAAAATAATGGATCGTCGTATTTATTTTCTTTCATTCCGGGGCTCCTTTCCAGTTCTGACGGCGGCTGGTTCTGTAGTGATGATAGCAAAAAGAGTGCAGAAAAACAAGAGCGATCTTCTCTGGGGCGCGGCAGGCACCCTTTTTTCTTACCCGGCATACACTGGGAATGACCAGGAGTGTGATAAATCTATGGCTTACTCTGATCGAGAATTACTAGCGAGGCTGATCGAATGCGAGGCCGGGGGAGAGGGGACGGACGGCATGAAGGCCGTGGCGGGGGTGGTTATGAACCGCGTCCACGCCACTGGCGGCGAGTATGCCCGGGTGGGTCAGGGCAGCATCCGGAACATTATTTTCCAGCCCTACCAGTTCGTCTGTGCCAGCGAGACGGAGGGCGGCGCTTACAATCCGCAGAATATCTACAACATGCGTCCCGAGGCGATCCACTATGAGATTGCCGACTGGGCCATTGCCGGCAACCGTCTGCCGGACGTGGCGGAATCCCTCTGGTTTTACAACCCTTTCAGCCCCAAGTGCCGCAACAACTTCCCCACCACCGTGGGCTACTGGCAGACGCGGATCGGGGACCACTGCTTTTATAACCCGACAGCGGCCTACTACGACACATAACAGCGAGTAAGGAGTGTTTACATGATGCAGCAATCCAATCAGAATCAGCTTCCCCCGGCCGCGCCGGATGAAACCGGCTACTACATGCCCAACGAGACCGCCGGACAGGTGGTCAGCTGGGTATACGGGGAACCCGGCCAGGATGGGGATCAGAACGGCGGTCAGAATATGACGCCGGCCGGAGATGCTTCCATGTCCGCCTCATCCCAGACGCCCATCGCCGGGATGAATGGCGGCGAGGCCCCCGGCGGCATGTCCAGCGCCGCCGCCCAGAGCCAGCGGATGAAGAACCCAGTGGACATGGCCCATACCCACATGCCCTCCGGGGCGGAGGATGCCTATCAGGCCTCCATGCGCAGCCTGCTCAACCGCAACATCGGCTATTTTGTGGTAGCCACCTTTCTGGTGGGCGCCGACAAGCCCGTTACCTGGCAGGGCATCCTCCACTCGGTTGGCACCGACTACGTCGTGATCTACCAGCCTGATTACGAGCGGTACATCTCCGGCGATCTCTACTCATTGAAGTTTGTCCAGTTCCACAACATAAAGGGCATCCCCTACAGCGCCGCCTCCCAGGCGTGGCAGGGGCATACCAACTTCTGAACAGGTCCCTTTTACTGCCGTCCTGTCCCGTTTTTACCGGGGGCAGGGCGGTTTTATCCTGTCTGTAACCGTTGCCGCCGGTCTGTAACTTTTGTAACTGCCGCTGTAACTATTTTCCTGTCGGAGGGCTTGTTTTTTACTGGTCATAACACCTTTTTTACGTTTTTATGTAAACCGAACCACTGAAAATGTGCAAAAGGGCTTGACAAACAGAGGGGTTTCAGGTATACTACACCCAATTCTTAAAAAAGTTACAAAGGTTACAAACTGGTATCCGGCCCGTATAGGAATGGGAAATTTTGGATATCCTATCCGATACAGGCGTCATACGGACGGCCCCGGCGTACTTTTTAAGAACAACGGAGGAACAAGTATCATGTTTGAAAGAAGCAAGAAAGCCGCGTGGACCCTGAAGCGGCTGACCGCTGTCGCAGCTGTACCGGCCCTCTTTATTCTGGCATTGTCTCTCATCTGCCTCTCCGGCCTCAACGAGGCCCACGCGATGTACGTGCTGTCCAATGACGGCCCCATCCATGTGGACGAACTGGAGGGCGACGTATTTTTGACCGACGGCTCCGCCGGGCTGGTCTCCCGGACCAGCGGCAGCGAACTGAACCTCGCCCCCGGCATGACGGTTACGGTGACGCACCAGGACCGCGTTCTTTCCGCCGTCTCCCAGGAGGAGACTCTTGAGCAGCTGCTGGAGCGGCTGGATGTCCGGCCCAGTCCTCTGGAGATGATTTCCGTCTCCACACGGGACAACGCGATGGAGGTCTGCATCAGCGGAGAATTTGTGTTCTACGAGCAGTTCTCCACCGTTACGGAGCACGAGACCGTCTACCGCTACAACGACAGCAAGCCCGCATGGCAGGAGAACGTTTTGCAGGAGGGCTGTGACGGCCAGTACACCGAGGTTTATGAGATCGTCTATCAGGACGGGCAGCGCACCGCCCGGCAGCTGATCGATGTCATTGACATCGAGCCGGCTTCCACCATTATTGAGAAGGGCACCATGGAGAACTTCGCCAACAATGACGACGCGGTTTCTTCCATCATCACCAACGAGGACGGTTCCGGCACCATCACCCTGGAGAACGGCCAGACCCTCACCTTCAGCTCCAAGCGCACCATGCGCGGCACCGCCTATACCTCCGGCGGCAGCGTGGGTACCCGCACCGCCTCCGGCACCGCCGTCCACGTGGGCGTGGTAGCCGTGGACAGGAACGTGATCCCCCTGGGCACCAAGGTATACGTGGTCTCCAACGACGGGTACTATGTCTACGGCTTCGCCGTGGCGGAGGATACCGGCGTGCGGGGCAACACCATTGATCTTTATATGGACACCAACCGCCAGTGCATTCAGTTCGGCGTGCGGGAGTGTACCGTATACATTCTGGACTGAGAGAACCAATACGGCTGTGACATGATGAAAAATCCCCTGATGCAGGAAATGAAGCTGCATCAGGGGATTTTTTACCCATCCGGGCCCTTGCGGAAAATTTTCCTGACTTCCCTCTTGACAAATGGCGCCGTCTGCTATATAGTTAGTTACACAAGTAATGAACCACTTAACCAACGAACAAAAGAAATGCGGCAGATCATTGCGGGAAAGGAGAGAACTCTTTGAATGAGCGACTGACGGAGCAGAAATCCATTTACCTCCAGATCAGCGAGATGATCGAAACCGACATCCTGCGGGAGATCCTGCTGGAGGAGGAGCAGGTGCCCAGCACCAACGAGCTGGCGAAGCTCTACACCATCAACCCGGCCACCGCCGCCAAGGGCGTGGGCCTGCTGGTGGACGAGGGCATCCTCTACAAGCGCCGTGGCATCGGTATGTTTGTATCCAAAGGGGCCAGGGAGAAGATCCTGGCCAAGCGCAAGGCCGCGTTCGCGGAAAACCACGTGGTCCCGCTGCTGGCGGAGGCCAGGAGCCTGGGGATATCCAAGGAAGAATTATTGACTATGATAGGGGAGAGAAACATATGAGCCTGCATTGTGAGAACATCGTGAAGACCTACAGCGGCAAGGACGTGCTGCAAGACGTGACGCTGGACCTCCAGCCTGGAAAGATCTACGGCCTCATCGGCCGCAACGGCGCGGGAAAGACCACTCTGCTGTCCATCCTCTCCGCCCAGAATCCCGCCGGCAAAGGGACCGTCACTCTGGACGGCGAGCCGGTGTGGGAGCACCGGAAGAGCCTGGCGAAGATATGCTTCTCCCGGGAGCTGAACGCCAACGCCGAGAGCGGCCTTGCCGCCATGAAGGCCAAGGAGTATCTGCGCATCGCCTCTACTTACTATGAGGACTGGGACAAGGCCCTGGAGGAGCGGCTGGTCAAGCTGTTCGACCTGAACGTAAAGAAAAAGTTCGGGAAGATGAACAAGGGCCTGCTGTCCATGGTGACCATCATCGTGGCCCTGTGCTCCAAGGCCCCCTACACCTTTCTGGACGAGCCGGTGGCGGGACTGGACGTGGTGGCCCGGGAGCGGTTCTACAAGCTGCTGCTGGAGGAGTATTCCAACTCCGGCCGGACCTTCGTGGTTTCCACCCACATCATTGAGGAGGCCGCCGACGTACTGGAGGAGGTCATCATCCTCCACGAGGGGAAAACCCTCATCAATGCCGACACCCAGGCGTTTGTGGACAGCGCCGTCCACGTCAGCGGCAAGATCGAGGAGGTGGACGCCGCCACCGCCGGTCTGGAGGTCCACCACCCTGAGACCGTGGGCCGCAGCAAGGGCGTGACGGTATTCCTGAGGCCCGGACAGCGCGTGGACGAGAGCCGGGACGTGTCCGTCCAGCCGGTGAGTCTCCAGCGGGCCTTTGTGGCCCTGTGCGGGGAGGAGGAGGCCAAGTGAAGCGCAACCTGAGATTCTGGAGCCGGTACACCTGGGAGAGCGCGGGAGCGACCCTGACCTGCGCGGCGGTCCTGGCGGTCATCTCCCTGTTTGGCGCGGAGGGACTGGACTTCGGCACCTTTGCAATGGTGGTGCCGTACTACCTGGTCCTTTCCTCCATCTTCATGATGCTGATGATCAACACCGGGTGCCAGACGCTGTACGTGCCGTTGCTGCTGTCCATGGGGGAGACACGGCGGAACGTGCTGCTGGGCTTCCACTATTACCGGGCGCTCATTATCGCTGTGACCATGGCGGCGTGCGCGGTCATCTGGCTGCTGGTGCCGGGAGAGGTGTCCGCCATTGGCCTGCGGAGCATCCCGACGATTCTGTGCGTACTGCTTATCGCCGCCGCGGTTGGCAGCGTCATGGGGACATTGTTCGTCAAGTGGAGATGGCTGAGCATGGTCATTATTATCCTGATTTGTGGTGGTGCAGGCGGCGTGGTGGGGTTTGCCGGTGAAGCGGTGGCCAGCGGTAAGATGTCCCTGGCAAAGACCGTTGATATCGTATCCCATCTGATGGAACTGCCCTGGTGGCTGCTGGCGGCGGCGCCGGTATCGCTGGGGCTGGATATCCTGTTCCAATGGCTGCTGCTGCGGCGGCAGGAAGTGAAGCTGTAAGGAGGGGATAACATGAACTTCTTTATCAAACATCTGAAAGCGAACCGGGACGGCGTGTGGATCATGATGATGTTTCAACTGGGCCTGTTCCTGTTTGGTTTTCTGATCGTGGTGTGTATCAACGCCTTTGTCAACGATGACCGGGACTACGCCGCCATCGGCTCCATGATGGCCCTGATGGCCACCGTATTCGGGGGACTTGTCCGGGGCAACGGCGGGGCGGCCCGCTACCGGACGGCGGTCTCCATGGGCAGCACCCGGCGGTCCTACATGCTGGCGGACCCTGTTGTCACGGTTTTGAACTGTCTGGTGGGCGTTGCGTTCGCGTGGGTGCTGAATAAATTCGAACTGTGGGTTTACAGCCTGCTGTATCCCGGCTGGGAGCTGGATTTTGACGTAATGGCCGAGATGAAATGGTGGTTCTACCTGATCCTCGTTGCTGGCATCTGTATTGTTGACTTCTGCCTTGGAGCCTTGCAGCTGCGCTTTGGGGCCAAGGGCTTTGCCGCCATCTGGTTCCCCTTGTGCTTTGCGCCCATGATTCTCGGCAACGCGGTGAGCGCGGCCCGGAAGGGCGGGACCAGCCTGATGGCCCAGATCGGGCGGGGCATCCTGTTCCTGGCAGGGCTGCTCACTCCGGCCATGTGGGCGGCGGCAGGCGTTGTGATTCTGCTGGCGATGCTGGTGTTCAGCGCTCTGTGCTACCGGAGAGCGGAGGTAAGGATATGAGCGAACTGCCCATTGTCCTGCTGGCGCTGGCGGTGCTGTACGTCATGATACGCCCGGAGAAGAAGGCCAATAAGTGAGGACAACAGGAAACAGCACATCCCACACGGCAGATTTCGGGCCTCCCCGTTTCGGGGAGGTCCGTTTTTATGCAATGCGGTATTGGGAGGGGTCAGCCGAAGTCGTGCCGGACCCCGCAGTGAATACCCAGCTGCTCGTAGGTGCAGACGATCTCCTCAATTTTCTTAAAGCACTCCGGGTCGTCCAGCGCATCGTCCATGACGATTTCGCGAATGCGGCGAAGGGTGGCGAGGCTGACGCTTTCGATTTTTTCACTGAGGTCAAATTCCGCGTCGGGGAAGTGCACTTCGACTTTCTGCCCCTCCAGGGCTTTGATAAACAGTTGGGTAAATAATTCCATTCCCAAATTCTCCTTTGATCCAGTTAGTTTCACGTGATGATTATATATTTTAGGATACTCCGTATGCTAATGTCAAGTAAAATATATATTATTTATGTGAGATGAACATGAATAAGCTGACTTATGTAAACAACCAGAAAAATGTAATCGGCAAATCGCTTCGACGGATCAGAAAAAAGCAAAAGGTAACGCAGCTGGATTTAGCCGCCCGAATGCAGGTGCTGGGTGTCAATGTTGACCAACAGGCTATCAGCAACATTGAGAACAACAAACGGATCGTGACGGACTACGAGCTGGCCTGCTTCTGCAAAGCGCTTCGCTGTACGGAGCAGGAGCTGTTGCAGGATTTTCACGATAAGCTGAGGACGGAGGAGTAAGGGGAGCTGTCCCCCGCTTCTGGAACAAAACCCTCTTGACAAACGTCCAACCAGGCGGTAAGGTATCAGCAGACTGTTGAAACCTGTCATATCACGATTACCTGGGGGATAAAAACGATGAAAAAAGCCACTGCGTTGTTGCTGACTCTGACCATGCTTCTGACCATGGCGGGGTGTTCCATGACCTTCATCAATGAAAGCAAAGGAGAGTCCGCGAAGGACCCGAAGGACCCGCCCGCCGCGGAGCCGCGGGAGCCTGCCGTCCCGGCGCCGGAGCAGACTGGGGCTCCGGACATGGACGCCGCCGGCGCCGATACCGGCGCTGAATACGTCATTTACGTCAGCCATGAGGATGTCACGCTGAAATCCGCTGGTGAAACCTTCCGCTTCACTGTCTGGGACAGCAATGGCAATGACCCTGATGTTTGCACCTACACCTCCGCCGACCCGGCGGTGGCGGCGGTGGACGAGTTCGGCGGCGAGGTGACCGCCGCGGCGCCCGGAACGACCACTATTACGGCCCATGTAGAGTTCGGCGGCGAGAAGCGGGACTTTGTCTGTATCGTCCGCTGTGAATGGGAGGGAGAGGCCGGTTCCAGCGGGGAGAGCGTCACGGCCAGCCATACGGATGTGACCCTGTTCCATGCCGGAGAGACGGTCACCATGTCCGCCCAGGGCGTGAGCGGCATCTATGCCAACACCTTCGTTTCGGCTGATCCCGGGGTGGCGGCGGTGGATAAGCTGACCGGCGAGATCACCGCCGTGGCTCCCGGAACGACCACGGTGACCATGCACGTGGAGTGCGAGGCGGGGCAGTTCGATTTTGACTGCACTGTCCGCTGCAGCTGGGAAGACACAGGGGATGCGCCGGTCTCCTCTCTGCCCGCTTCCGGCGCGGCGGCGCTGCCGTCTCTCAGCGATTTCTTCACCACGCTGCAAGGCAAATATGACGGCCTGGGGGCCATGATGGTGATGGAGGGCGAACTGCTGTCCAACTACTACCCTGGCCTGGACGCCATCGCCTCCGTGGAAGAGGTCTGTATCCAGGAGACCATGATCAGCATTTCCAACGTAGCCGTAGGTCTGGTGAAGCTGTCCGCCGATGCTTCTCCGGACGACGTGACCGCCGTCCAGAACATCCTGCAGGCCCGGATCGATACCCAGGCTGGCGGCGGCGCGTGGTATCCGGCGTCCTGTGAGACCTGGGAGCAGGGCGTGATCACGTCCACCTCCAATGTGGTGGGGATGTTTGTCTACCCGGACGAAGCCCAGGCCATGGCGGACCTGTTTACGGAAGCCTTCAGTAACTGAAAATAAGCGGGAGGGCGCGAATCCGCGCCCTCCCGCTGTCTCGTATACAAACCGCTACAGCAATTCTCCAAAATCCAGAATGTACTGGTCGCACAGCTCACGCATGTCCGTCTCGGCTCCCGGGAAATAGTCGTCCTGGATGCCCACCACGGTCATTCCCGCGGCTTTTGCCCCTTTGCAGGCGGTAAGGGAGTCGTCAAAAAAGACGCACTCCCTGGGCTTTACGCCCAGCATCTCCGCCACCCGGCGGAAAATTGCCGGGGACCGCTTGTCCTCCCCGAAATCCTGGGCGTAGATAATCTTCTCAAAGTAAGCGTCCAGCCCATGGTTGCGTATCGCCGTCTGGCAGTGTTCCGGTACGCAGGCGGTAAAGACCGCCATCCGGTGTCCGGCTTCCTTGCAGCGGTCCAGATATTCCCGGACGTGGGGCTTCAGCGGCACCGTATCATAGGCATTTTTCGCTAATTCCATCCACTCCGCGATGATCTCCTCGCAGGATTCTTCCATGCCGAAAAAATCCCTGGTAAAAATAGCGCAGTTTTTCAGAATAGAGTGGGCCACGCCGTCGTGGTAGGCCTGACTGTATTCATAGCCGCGGCGGGTGAGGAACGCCTTGTCCACATCCAGCCAAACGCCGTTGGAATCAATAAGGGTGCCGTCCAGATCAAAAAGCAGCATATCGGTCCTCCTGAAATTTATTCATCCACCCAAAACCGCCAGGGAAAATCGATGGCTTCCTCGGCGTAGTCGATGCCGATCCGCTTCCCGGTATGGAAAGGAAGCGCGGCCGGACGGCGTTCCAGTCCGAACTCCGGCAGATCGTAAGCCAGATACAGCGCGTCGTTTCCCAGCGGCAGGGCGTTCAGTTCTCTTCCGATGGAAAGTCCCCTGCACAATTTTCCGGGACCGTTCATGAAATTTTTCCGCTGATAAGCGCTCATCTCCGACGCGTCCACGCCGAACCGCCTTCTGGCCACGGCGTCCGCGCCGTACACCGGCACGCATCCCCGGATCAGAACGGCGGAGGCCACGCCCTCCGGGCCGGTGACGAAATTGAGGCAGTTGTACATGCCGTAGATCATGTAAACATAGGAGGTGCCGGGGGCGGCGTAGAGGGTCTCCGTGCGTTTGGTCCGCCTGCCGCCGTAGGCGTGGCAGGCCTTGTCGACAGCGCCCACATAGGCTTCCGTCTCCGTGATCCGGCAGACCATGACCTCGCCGCCGTCTGTCCGGACCAGGTACCGTCCCAGCAGCTTTTGGGCGGCGCTGACGGTATCCTGAAGAAAAAAATCCCGTTCAAGTCTTGCCATTTGCCCACCTCTTTGATACTATAGGTTCTTAGCGCCCATTGTACCATAGATACCGGCGTGATTGCAAGAACGAGGTGAGAGGAAGTTTTCATTCCTGGCGAGAAGCAGGATTTCATAAAATCTTAAAGAAAAGGGAAAAATTTACTGATATAATAGAAGGCAGTTCTTTGCCGCCCCTGCGGGGCGGCACAAGCTTTCATCTTTTAATTAGATTCGCCCTGCCGGGCGGGGCCTGCTTTTCGCCCGTGCGAAAAGCGGCAAAAGCACGTTCAAGGGGCCATAACCCCTTGAGAATCCCCGAATGAGTCGTTTTGTTTTGCGCTTGTCCTGTAATCCGTCCGGTCTGAGTTGACCGGACCCGTGTATCGGGTGAAGCGTCTATCCAAGGACGTATTCGGCAGTCCCTGCCGTACCGCTTTGGGTACTCCCCCGGCCAAGTCGGGGCAGCGAACCCCTGGTGGACAAGCAGGAAAATCTGTGCTATACTGGGGAAAACAGGAAAGGAGGCCCCCTGATGCGAGTAAATGTGTTAGGCGTAGGCTTTGATAATATGACGATGGACCAGGCGGTCGCCGAAGGCGTCCGCTTGTCGTCCACCGAAGGCGCCCACTACGTGGTGACCCCCAACCCGGAGATCGTGGAGGTCTGCCGGGAGGATGGGGACGCCCGCGAGGCGGTCAACCACGCGGACCTGGTGCTGGCCGACGGCATCGGCGTCATCTACGGCGCGAAAATACTGGGNACNCCNCTNAAGGGNCGNGTNACCGGNATCGGCTTCGCNCAGGGNNTCATGGNNCGGATGGCGAAAAACGGNAANACCCTCTTCCTGCTGGGGGCCAAGCCCGGNGTGGCGGAAAAGGCGGCGGANAATCTTCAGCGCCAGTANCCCGGCCTGCANATCGCCGGGACCCATGACGGCTANTTNCAGGAGGACGGCCCGGTGATCGAGGCCATCCGCTCCAGCGGCGCGGACGTGGNNTTCGTCTGCCTGGGNGCNCCCAAGCAGGAGAAGTGGATGCGCCTCAACGGCGAGGCCACCGGGGCCCNCCTGCTGGTGGGCCTGGGGGGCTGNCTGGACGTATTCTCCGGCGAGGTCCAGCGGGCCCCGGAGGTGTTCCAGAAGCTGGGGCTGGAGTGGCTCCACCGGCTGGTGAAGAACCCCAGCCGNATNGGACGNATGATGAAGCTGCCCCTGTTTCTGGTNCATGTNACGGGGGAGAAGAGGAANAAGAAATGAGCGGTAAACTGATCGTACTGGAGGGNACCGACGGCGCGGGCAAGAACACCCAGACCCGCCTGATGGCCCAGCGNCTGGAGCGGGAGGGCGNCNGCTTCCGCAAGGTGGATTTTCCCCGNTACGGCAGTCCCTTTGCCGCGCCGGTGGAGNGGTATTTGCAGGGGGACCTGGGCAAAAAGCCCGGNGACGTCAGCGCCTACGCNGCCTCCACCCTCTACGCCGTGGACCGCTACGCCTCCTANAAGGAGGANTGGGGCNGGGACTANGAGGCCGGAACGCTGATTCTCTCCAACCGCTACACCACCTCCAACGCCGTCCACCAGGCCCCCAAGCTGCCGGAAGCGGAGCGGTGGGCCTATCTGGACTGGCTCTTTGATCTGGAATACAACCGTCTGGCNNTGCCAANGCCGGATCTGGTGATTTANCTGGACCTCCCGACNGAGATTTCGGCNCAGATGCTGCGCCTCCGGCAGGAGGCCACCCANACCCAGGCCGACATCCACGAGCAGGANGGGGANTATCTCCGCGCCTGCCGGGAGAGCGCCCAGGAGATCGTGNNNCGNCTGGGCTGGCGGCGGGTGGACTGNTCCCGGGACGGGGCNATCCGCACCCCGGAGGATATCCANAACCAGNTGTGGGAGCTTGTCCGGCCCCTGANNGNAAAGTNAAGAGACGAGGGCGCTTTCGCGCCCCCGTCCCCGCGGGTATGTAGCCTCTCAGCAGCACCCGCANCTGCAGTTGTTGTTGCAGCANCACCCGCAATTGTTGTTGCAGCTGCAATTGCATCCGCAGCTATTGCTGTTGCTGTTGTCGCAGCAGTTGCAGCAGCAGCATCCGTTGGTGCCGTTNNTGCCGTTGCCGCAGCAGCAGCACAGCAGGATGATGATCAGNATGATCCACAGGCAGCCGCAGTCNTTACCGTTGTTCCACATGTTTTGTTTCACCTCACTTATCAAGCTGGAACATCCTATGCCGGAGCGGGGCAAAAGGCAGCTTGACCGGAGAAAATTTNCTGGAGAAAAACCAAAATGTTTCATTCNNTTACCCTCTGCCTNGATATGAAGGGCTGTCCNAACCGGTGCAGGCACTGCTGGATGGGCTGGAGCCCCAACGGGGACATGCCCGAGGAGGACCTGGCCGCNGCNGCGGCGGACTTTGCCCCCTTTGCCGNAAANCTGGAGATCCACGACTGGGACCGGGAGCCGGACTATTCGGACCGCTACCGGGANCGCTGGGACTTGTGCNGCANGCTGTCCGGGCCAAAACCCCACCAGCCCCANTTTGANCTNGCNAGCGTCTGGCGGCTGGTCCGGGACGGGAGCTACGCNCCCTGGCTGGCCGGACTGGGNGTGGAAGCGGTGCAGCTGACTCTTTTCGGCGGCGNGGAGACCACCGACTGGTACACCGGACGGAAGGGCGCGTANCGGGAGATTCTGCANNCNATNGATATTTTACTGNAAAACGGCATNGCGCCCCGNGTNCAGGTATTCGTCANTAANAACAACCTGGCGGANCTTTCCNANGTGGANGCGCTGATGGGGGAACTGGACCTGGACCGCCGCTGCCGGGAGATCGGGCGTGAGTTTNNCTGNTTNGTCCACCAGGGCAGCTGCGACGGAGAGAACCGCCGGTTCTATGNTNNNTGGNTCACGCCGGAGGACCTGNANNAAATTNCGGACCGTCTGGCGGCGGGGACGCTGAAGCACTTCCAGGCAAAAANCNTGCTGGANGTGTTCGGCCGGCCNGAGGACGAGCTTTACCGGGAGCTGCTGTCGGANGAATCCACNTTCAGCTATGTNTCCGATGACCCGGTGTTCTTTATCGACCACAANTATGANGTCTACCCCAANATCACCACNCCGTCNCCCATCTGGCGGCTGGGGAACTGGAANAAGGACGGGGCCCGGGCGGTNCTGGANGCCTATACCGCCGGCCGCTCACCATGGCCCAGCATACCCGCCTGACCGTGCCGGTCTGCCGNCTGGCTCAGGCNNACGGCGATCCGGACAGCCGGCGGCTGTTCGGCAGGGAGGACTATATCGAGCTTTTACTGCACCGGTACTGCGCCGGNGCTGAAAGGAAATACTGAATAAANCCCCAAGGGAGGACATAACTCCATGAATCAAGACGACCGCTACCATACCACCAGCTGGGACGGCGACGAGGTAGTCCGCCGGTCGGAGGAGCCGGAGCNTTCCGCGCCCCGNACNGACGNCGGACAGAGCGCCCCCCGTCCCGCCGGGCAGNNAAAGCCCAAAAAGAAAAANAGGAAGAGAAGGCGCACCAACCCNCTGCTGGCNATCCTGCTCTGGGTGGTGATCGTGGCCGCGTCCTCCGNCATTTTCGCGGGGGTGGGCTGGATGCTGGCCAACGACTTCGCNGCGNTGAACAAGCCCATGAAGGAGGTNAGCTTCCAGGTCACCGAGGACTATGTCGCNGANGTGGCGCGGGAAAGGCAGGAGGACGGCTCCGTGAAGGAGGTCACCTACTANGATATGGAGAAGGTGGCCGCGGCGCTGAAAGAGGAGGGNCTGATNGAGTACGACTGGTTCTTCCGGATTTTCTGNAAGTTCTACCACGCGGACCGGAAGATTGCCCAGGGCACCTTCAGCCTGAACACCGAGATGGATTACATGGCCCTGATCCGGAGCATGCGCACCACNGGCGGCAAGACGGAGACGGTGAAGGTCACCATNCCNGAGGGCTACACGGTGGCCCAGATCATCANNCTGNTGGCGGAGAACGGGGTGGGCACGGTNGAGNNCCTGACGGATACCGCCGCGAANTACGTCTTNGACAGCTACGCCTTTGTGGACAACGACAANCTGGGCAATATCNGCCGNNTGGAGGGGTATCTGTTCCCGGATACCTACGAATTCTATGTNGGNGCGCGGACGGAGCTGGCCTTTGNCTCCATTCTCTCCAACTTCCAGAANAAGGTTTACACCAACGAGGATCTGATGGAGCTCTTTGACGAGTCCGACTACACCTATCAGGAGATCATCACCATTGCCTCTNTGATNGAGCGTGAGACCGANGGCTCTGACCGCCGGAACATCTCCTCCGTTATCCACAACCGCCTGGAGAACACCGGNGANACCGCCCATCTGCTGCAAATCGACGCGGCNCTGGTCTACGCCGCCGGACGNGCCATCACCCAGGACGACTACGCCNGTCTGGACAGCCCCTATAACCTCTATATCCACGAGGGACTGCCGCCCACGCCCATTGCCAACCCGGGNCTNGCCTCCATCCAGGCGGCNCTGAACCCGGCGGANACGAACTACTATTTCTATGTCCTGATGGGCGAGAANCACGTNTTCAGCGAGACGCTGGCCGAGCATAACNGGAACGTNGCCGCNGCGGCGGAAGCNGCCGCNCAGGCCGGGGAGTAAGCGCCATGAGAGAGAGAAAGAAACCGGAGCTCCTGGCCCCTGCCGGGGACATGGAGCGGCTGCGGATGGCGGTGCTGTACGGNGCGGACGCGGTGTATCTGGCGGGCGAGAGCTTCGGGATGCGCTCCTTCGCGGGGAATTTTTCCCCGGAGGAGCTGCCCCGTGCGGTGNGCTTCGCCCANGNCCACGGGGTCCGGGTCCATGTGACNNTCAACACCATGCCCCGNNNNGGGGAGATCGAGGCCCTGCCCGCCTGGCTNGAGCNGCTNNATGACGCGNGCGTGGACGCGCTGATCGCGGCGGATCTGGGNACCTTCACCCTGGCGGGGAAGTACGCNCCCCGGTGCGAGCGCCACGTGTCCACNCAGGTGAGCGTTGCCAANCATGTGGCCGCCCGGGCCTGGTACGAGCAGGGGGCCAAACGGGTGATTNTNGCCCGGGAGCTGAGCCTGGAGGAGATNCGGGAGATNCGGGNCAAGACGCCGCCGGAACTGGAGATCGAGGCGTTCGTCCACGGNGCCATGTGCGTCAGCTACAGCGGGCGGTGCCTGNTGTCGAACTACATGACCGGNCGGGACAGCAACCGTGGGGCCTGCGCCCAGCCCTGCCGNTATCAGTATTACCTCATGGAGGAGAAGCGGCCCGGGGANTANTTCCCCGTCTTTGAGGACAACAAGGGCACNTATATCATGAATTCCCGGGANATGTGCATGATCGACCATGTGGACGATCTGATCGACGCGGGCCTCAGCAGNCTGAAAATCGAGGGCCGGGCCAAGAGCGCCTACTATGCCGCCNTTGTCACGGGGGCNTACCGCCACGTGATCGACGACGTATTNGCCGGCCGTCCCGCCGACCCNGTCTGGCGGGANGAGGTGGAGAAGGTNAGCCACCGGCACTANGCCACCGGCTTNTANTACGGCCCNCCGGGGCAGTACTNCGAGAACGCCCGGTANATCCGGGAGTGGCAGGTGGTGGCCCTGGTGACGGANTGNGATGAGACNGGCCTTGCCACCCTGACCCTGCGNAACAAGTTCGCCGTGGGGGANACCCTGGAGGCGGTGGGGCCGGACATGAAGCCCTTTGCTTTTGAAGTGAGCGCCATTGAGGATGCCGAAGGGCTGCCCGTCACGGAGCCCANNACGCCCCAGATGCTTCTGCGGGTNCGTCTGCCCAGGCAGGTNCCCGCCTGGAGCATTCTGCGNATTGCNAGAGACCTNTCGGCAAAGTCCTGATNANANGGAGGGTCCGCCATGAGACGAAAGGACCGTGAAAGAGACGCCGNCTTTGCNTGGGAGGCGTTTGACCGCGCGCCCTATGCCGTGCTGAGCATGAGGGATGGGGAGGGCGGCTATGGNGTGCCTGTCAGNCCCGCCCGGATCGGCGAAANGGTGTATTTCCACTGNGCCCGGGAAGGGAANAAGCTGGATTGTCTGNCAAAGNGGCCCCAGGCCAGNCTGACGGNGGTNACGGACGNNGGGCCGGACTATTTCGGCTGNAACTACCGCTCNGCCATTCTCCGGGGNGAAGTNTCCCTGGTGGAGGATGAGNCNGAGAAGNTCGAGGCCCTGCGGGCCATNTCCCGGCGGTACTGTCCGGAGGANATGGCGGACTTTGANGCCTATCTTGCGCCCCGCCTGCAANGTACCGCCGTATGCCGGATGGACGTAAAGTCNGTCACAGGGAAGGAGCGGATGCCAAAATGAAGAAGATCAANCTGCCGCTGAAGATCCTGCTGGGGCTTCTGGCCCTTCTGCTGGTGATCGTGGTGGGCTATGTTGTTTACGTNTTTGCCGCCTACTACCGGGTGGAGGACAACCAGGTNCTNNNNGTGGAGACGGTAGGNAGCGCCGTCAACNCGGANCTGACCGTCAACGAGACCTACCGCGTNGCCTCCTATAACATTGGCTTCGGGGCCTACAGCAACGANTACAGCTTNTTCATGGACGGCGGCAAGGAGAGCCGCGCCCGNTCCCCGGAAGCGGTCAANGAGAACGTCACCGGGGCCATGGAGACGGTGNAGGCCATCGCCCCCCAGTTCCTCCTGCTNCAGGAGGTGGACGTGGACGGCACCCGCAGCTATCANATCAACGAGCTGGAGCTGGTGGACGCGTCTNTGGNCGGACGGTTTCTNAACCGGACCTTNGCCCAGAACTACGACAGCCCCTATCTTTTCTGGCCGCTGCTGGAGCCCCACGGGGCCAACCGGGCGGGGCAGGCCGTCTATTCGATGTTCCCCATTGCCTCCGGCCTCCGCCGCCAGCTGCCCATTGAGGAGGGCTTCATGAAGCTGGTGGACTGCGACCGCTGCTACTCCGTCCAGCGCATCCCCCTTCCGGCGGAGGGCAAAGAGCTGGTGCTGTACAATCTCCATCTCTCCGCCTACACCAGCGATGGCGCCATTGCCGAGGCGCAGCTGGAGATGCTGTTTGCGGATATGCTGACGGAGTATGAAGCGGGCAACTACGCCATTGCCGGCGGCGACTTTAATAAGGACCTGCTGGGCAATTCCGACAAGATTTTCGGCGTTTCCGGCCCGGCCTACACCTGGGCCCAGCCCATTCCGGCCTCTCTGGTGCCGGAGGGCCTGTCCATCGTGGCCCCCTTCGATGCGGAGAAGCCTGTGGCTTCCTGCCGCAACGCGGACCGGGTCTACGGCCCCGACAACTACCGTGTGACGGTGGACGGCTTCGTTGTCTCCGCAAATGTGGAGGTCAAATCGGCCAAGGTCTGGGAGACCGGCTTCCGCTGGAGCGACCACAACCCGGTATATATGGATTTCGTCCTGCGATAAACGAGAACGCCGCCCTGGGGGGCGGCGTTCTTTTTTACCGGCCAGGGTCCCCGGAATGACAAAATCCTCCCATGGACAGGGGGTATACTAAGTCTGTCCAAGGGAGGAGAACAAAAATGACAGTCTATTTGGATATCACATTCCTGCTCAACTGCCTCACCGACGCCGCGGCGCTGTACGTCACGGGCCGTCTTTCCGGCCTGCCGCTGGAAAAGAAGCGAATCCTGGCCGCGTCGGTTCTTGGCGGTACATACGGGGCGCTGTGCGCCCTGCCGGGACTGGGGACGGCGGCGTCCTTTCTGCCGCAGGCGGCCGCGGCGGCGGTGCTGGTACGGTTGGCTTTCGGGCGGCGGGAGGCATTTCTGCGAAGACTGCTGCTGTTTTTCCTGCTCTCCTGCGCCATGGCCGGAGCCCTGGTAGCGGGGGGGAGGCTGCTGCTGGAGCATGACGGCCTGTCCGTCCTGGCGGCGCTGAACTGGCGGGTATTCTTCCTTGCCGGCGGGAGCTGCTTTATCATCCTCTCGTTCGTCTTTCGCGGCGGGGCCCGACACAGCGCCGCCGGCCAGCTCTGCCGCTGCACCCTGATCCGCCGGGGCCGCACAGCCGCCGTCACCGCCCTGCTGGATACGGGCAACACCCTCACCGACGGCCTCTCCGGCGCGCCGGTTCTCACGGCCCACTGGGAGGCCCTGGCAAATCTCTGGACCCCGGAAGAAAGGGCAGTCCTCTCCCGCCTGGAAACCGACGGAGCCGCCTGCTGCCTGGAAAAGCTGGGTCCCGGCTTCCGTCTCCTGCCCTACCAGGCGGTAGGCGTCCGCAGCGGCCTGCTTCTGTGCTTCCGCGCGGACGAGGCGGTCATGGACAGACGCCAGTTGGGGCCCGTCACCGTGGCCCTCTCTCCCACGCCCGTTTCCGACGGCGGCGGTTACGCCGCTCTGTGGGGCGGAGACGCCGGAAAGGAGGTCCAGCGCAATGCCGCGTAAGCTTCTCGCCGCGCTCCGCCGCCTCCTGGAGCGCCTCGGCCTTCTTCGTCCTGGCAAGATCCAGTACATCGGCGGCAGCGACACCCTTCCCGCGCCCCTGACCCGTGAAGAGGAGGCGGAAGTCCTCTCCCGACTGGACGCGGGAGACGAGGAATCCCGTCAGATCCTCATTGAGCGCAACCTCCGCCTGGTGGTCTATATTGCCCGCCGTTTTGAAAACACGGGCATCAACATTGAGGACCTGATCTCCATCGGCACCATTGGCCTCATCAAATCCGTCAACACCTACCGTACGGACAAAAACATCAAATTAGCCACCTACGCCAGCCGCTGCATCGAAAACGAGATCCTGATGTACCTCCGCAAGAACGCCTCCCAGCGGGGCGAGGTGAGCCTGGACGAACCCCTCAACACCGACTGGGACGGCAACGAGCTTCTCCTCAGCGACGTCCTCGGCACCGAAGCGGACACCGTCATGCGCCCCATCGAGGACGACGTAGACCGCCAGCTGCTTTCCGCCGCCATTGCCAAGCTGGACGAGCGCGAGCGCGAGATCATCACTCTGCGCTTTGGCCTGAACGGGGGCCGCGAGCAGACGCAGAAAGAGGTAGCGGACCGTCTGGGCATCTCCCAGTCCTACATCTCCCGGCTGGAAAAACGCATCATCAGCCGCTTGAAGAAGGAAATCCTGAAAATGAGCTGATACGCGGGGATACATACTTTTTCTTGAAAGAAAAAGTATCAAAAAGAACTTTTTTCGGCGAAACTTTGTTTCGCCTGTTGGGTGGTCCTATCGGGGGATTTCTGCAAAATTGACAGTGCCTACAGCGCGAAGCATACGCTTCGCGCAATTTTTTGTGGTCTAAATTCGGCCGCGTGGATCACTCCACGCTAGGGGGCTCGCCTAAATCACATTGGTTTCTGCGGTGTGGCTATCAAGTCAGAAACCACTGCCTTTAGACGGGCCCCCCAGCACGGCGTGAGCCGTGCGGCCGAATTTAGACCACTATTACCCGCGCAAAGCGAACGCTTTGCGCTTGCAGGCACTGTCGTTTCACAGAGATTCTCCGATAGGACCATGCACTCTATCCAATGGCCCATCGGGCGGGCAAAAAGTTTTTCTTTTGGTTCTTTTCTTTGTTCACAAAGAAAAGAACGTCTCCTCCCGTTACCCCACCGCCACGGGTCCCAGTGCGGACAGGTACCGATCCTCCGCCGTGTTCCAATTGATGAGGGAGAACCAGGTGTCCACGTAACCGGCTTTGTTGAAGTGGTCCATGGTGAGGTAGGAGTGTTCCCACAGGTCCAGAATGAGGATAGGAGTAACGGAGGCCAGGGGGACGACCTCGTTATTGATGGTAGTGGCGATGTGGATGCCGTTGCTGCCCTCTGCCACCAGCCAGACCCAGCCGGAGCCGATGATGCTCTCCGCCGCCTCGGTCAGAAGCTGCCGGAACTGGGACATGGAGCCGTATGTAGTGGTGATGATTTCCGTCAGGCGGTTGATGGGGGGAGTGCCGGCCTGGCAGTTGATACCGTCAAAATACATCTGGTGATTATAGACCGCGCCGGCGGCGTTTTTCAGGCGGTTGAGCTGGGCGGTAGGCAGGTTGAAGTCCTCCGTTGCCAGCTGGGACAGGCTGCGGTCCGTCAGACGGTGGCGCACCGCGAGATGGTTGAGCTCATAAACGGCGTCGGCGTAATATTTGTCGTGGTGGTAATACAGCGTGTTGGCGTCACAGTGGGGCATCAGGGCCACATAGCTGTAGGGGAGCTGGGATGTCTGGAAAGGAAAATATTGCTCCATACCGAACCTCCTTTGCGCATGGTATCCCAGTCTATGCGTTGGGAGGGGGCGTGGTGCGAAAAAGTTTTGGAGGATTGCAACCTGACCTGGTTTTCGGTAGTCTCTATAGGTGAAAGCCGGTTTTCACAGACCAGACAAAAGAGGTGATGGGATTGACGGATCAGGAACTGCTGGACTTGTACTTCGCCCGCTCGGAGGAGGCTGTTGCGGCCACCCGGATGGTCTACGGCCCCTATTGCCGTGCCATTGCCCTTCGGGTCCTGGGCAGCGAGGAGGACGCGGAGGAGTGCCTGTCTGACGTGTGGCTGCGGGTCTGGAACGCCATCCCGCCGGAGAGGCCGGACCACTTCAAGGGCTGGCTGGGGGTTGTCACCCGCAATCAGGCTCTTACCCTCCGCCGGTCGAAGGCCCGCCGGCCCCAACAGGCGGACGAGGCCGCGCTGGAACTGGCGCTGGACTTGTCCGGCGGTCCGGAGAGGGAAGCGGAGGCCCGGGAGCTGGGGCGGATGATTTCCGAATTTCTCGCCGCCCAGCCGGAGAAAAACCGGAATGTGTTCCTCCGGCGCTACTGGTACGGCGACACGGTGGAGGAGGCCGCCCGCTGGGCGGGCTGGAGCGTCAGCCGGACGAAGTCGGCACTGTTCCGCATGCGGAACAAGCTGAGAGACTATCTGAAAAAGGAGGATTTTTACCATGAATAAAGAGCGGATCATGGAGGCCATGAACCATATCGACCCCGCCCTGATCGAGGCGGCGGACCGGAGCGCTTCCACGGCGAAGCATACCCGGCGTGGGTGGAGCAGGATCGCGGTGATTGCCGCGTGCCTGTGCCTGCTGTTTGCGGGGACAGCGGTAGCGGCGGAGCTGGCGGGAGTGCATATAACGGGTTTTTTCTACAATGAACCCCACTATGTAAGTGCAGATGGAACAGTGGAAAATGTTTCCGGGTACACTTTCAGCAGAGACATACAGCATTTCCGTGTGGAAGATTTGTCCCAGGAGCTTATTGAGTTGGGCCAGGGACTCACCGAGCCTGTAGCCAGAAGCTTTTCCACCTGGGAACAGATGGAGGAATTTGTGGGCATTAAGGTTATGGACAATCCCGTGCTGGCAGAGGCGCATGTGGGCTGCGACCAGGATGTTATGGGCCTGCCGGGGGGCCGGGGCAAATATGTGGCCTATATCTCCCCCGGTCCCGGACACGCGGCGGACGGCGTGACGCCCATGAGCGGCATAAACTCCATCAGCCTGAGCGGCAGTTATTATCTTAACTATGATGACCCGGACCTCTGGCCGCGGCAGGGCATTCTCATCGATGTTCGTGCAAATCTGGCATTTGCGTCAGCAAACCCTGTTCTGGGGGAGGGAGCAGTTTACTTCCCGGAAAATACAGATGTCGCTTATGAAGAGTATGTCACCCCCAATGGCCTGTGTGTCCTGTTTACCAGGGCGGAGCTGCCGGAAGGGAAGGATCGTTCCCATGCGTGTGACTATTATTCGGCGGAATTTACGCTGAACGGAGTATCCTTCAGTGTCAGCGCCACGGACATCAAAGGTGTTTTTGAGGAAGATGTCCCTCCCGGATTGGTGGAAGAGGCGGTCAAGTCGGTTCTGGACGGTTTTGTCTGCACCCCCGCTGCCTGACCCAAAACAATGCAAAACCCCACTTGACAAAACGGTCTCCTTTGGCTATACTGTATGCGGAAAAGCTGTGAAAGGGACCAGTACGCTCGCCGTGGATGCGCAGAGAGGGGCCGGAAGGTGCAAGACCCCGTGAAGCGAGAGCCGAAGTCGCCCTGGAGCCACGCCCCCGAAGGCAGTAAGGGGCGGCGGGTCCTCCCGTTACAGAGGCAGAGTGTCCCCGCCCGCGCGGGGGAATTCAGGTGGTACCGCGGATGCTTACATTCGCCCTGGACATATGTCCAGGGCGTTTTTTTATCAATGGGGGAGGTGATAGGATGGAATTTGTCAACCGTACTGTAATCGGCAATAAGGAACTGGAGGCCCTTTCCCGGGGGACCCGGAAATCGGTGCGCAAGCGGCGGGGCATCGTTGTGAAAATCCTCGCGGTATTGATTATCGGGCTGAACCTGCTGTTTGCGTGGGTATCCTGGCGGGTAGGGGACGGCCGGTGGTGGCTCAACGTGGCAGTGGCAGTATTCCTGCTGGTCCTGACCCTGCGGGAGGACTGGTTCGGCCTCAAGCTGACCGGCCGGTATGTCCAGCCCGACGCCCAGGAGGTGACCACTGTTTTTGGCCCGGACGGCTTCACCCAGACCAGCAAGGCCGCTAATGGTACCTTCCGCTACGATCAGATCCGGCATGTGTGCGAAACGTCCCGGTATTTCCTGTTCTATCTGGACCACAATCTGGGCCAGATCTACGACAAAAACGGCTTTACCAAGGGCACGGCCATGGCGTTCCGGGAGTTTATCATCCAAAAGACCGGGACGCTGGTGCAAAATATCCGGTAACCATTATATATTGAGGGAGAAACGATATGAGCATTGTCATGAATCTGTACTACACCGGCGAGAACGGCGCGGCCCGCGGGTTTGCGGAGGAGATGGAGCGCGGCGGCACGGCGGCGCGGATCAGGGCTGAGGTCGGCAACGAGCGCTACGCTTACTTCTTCCCCATGGATGACCCGGAGACGGTCCTGCTGATCGACGTCTGGAAGGACCAGGAGGCCATCGATATTCACCACGCCTCCCCGATGATGGGCGAGATTGCCCGTCTGCGGGAAAAATATGATCTGCACATGCGGGTGGAGCGGTATATCACGGACGAAGCGGGCATCTCGGAGGCCGACGCGAAGTTTATCAAGAAGTAATGCCGGAATTTGTATTTCATCTGAGCGGTTACAATGATCCCGCTCTGGACGGAGAAACCGTCCGGCTGCTTGTCCAGCGTTTGGAGGCCCACAGCCGCAGGGCCGCGCCGGGGATATGGGCGGCCACGGACAAGCTGAACGCCTATGCGGCGAAAGGACCCGGGCGGGAAAAGCGGCGGACGCGGTACCGCGTTTACGGCGTACTCCTGCTGGCGCTGGGGATTTTCGTGCTGGTGCCCGGACTGATGGAACCCAGAACGCCGGTCCTGATTGGAGCCGGACTCCTTGCGATTTTCTCCGGTATCCTGGAATTCCGCCTTGTCCGGGAGAGGAAGCCGCCCGCCCCGCCCGCTTCCTGCAAAAGGGAAGCGGCGGACCTGCTGAAAAGGCGGCGGAGCATTGACTGGAGCCTTCCGGAGAACCGGACGGAGCTTCGTTTTGACGGGGCGGGGCTTTCCATCTCCGCCGGAGAGCAGGCGGAAACGGTCTCCTATGGCGACATGACGGCCATTTTTGAGACGGAGCGTCTCTGGCTGCTGCTTTACGGCGGGGAGCAGGCGGTGCTGCTGCAAAAGAAGGACCTGACCACCGGGGACGCGGCGGAATTTCTGCCGTATCTCCGGGAAAAAATAGCGGAAAATAATGAAAAAGATAGAAGGAGACAATCATGAGAAAAGAACTGCCAAAAACCTATGAACCCCAGGAGGTAGAGGGGAAGATCTACCAGGCGTGGATGGACGCGGGCTGCTTCAGGGCGGCCCCCAACCCGGACAAGAAGCCGTTTTCCATCGTCATGCCGCCCCCCAACGTGACGGGCCAGCTCCACATGGGCCACGCCATGGACTGCACGCTCCAGGACATCCTGACCCGCTACAAGCGGATGCAGGGCTTTGAGGCTCTGTGGATGCCCGGCGTGGACCACGCGGGCATCGCCACCCAGATCAAGGTGGAGGAGGAGCTGCGCAAAAATGAGGGCCTGACCCGCTACGACCTGGGCCGTGAAAAATTCCTTGAGCGCGTCTGGGACTGGAAGAACAAGTACGGCAACCGCATCGTGGAGCAGCAGCACAAGCTGGGCGCGTCCTGCGACTGGGAGCGCTCCCGTTTCACCATGGACGAGGGCCTGACCCGCGCCGTCCGGGAGACCTTCTGCGATCTGTACGACAAGGGCCTGATCTATAAGGGAAGCCGCATCATCAACTGGTGCCCCCACTGCGCCACCGCCCTGAGCGACGCGGAGGTGGAGTATGTGGACAAGCCGGGCCACCTGTGGCACATCCGCTATCCTCTCGCGGACGGCAGCGGCGATCTGGTAGTAGCCACCACCCGTCCCGAGACCATGATGGGCGACACTGGCGTAGCTGTGAACCCGGAGGACGAGCGTTTTAAGCATCTGGTGGGGAAGACCTGCATCCTGCCCATCATGAACCGGGAGATTCCCATTGTGGCGGACGACTACGTGGAATTGGGCTTCGGCACCGGCGCGGTGAAGATGACCCCCGCCCACGACCCCAACGACTTTGAAGTTGGCCTGCGCCACCATCTGGAGACCATCCGGGTCATCAGCGACGACGGCACCATCAATGAGGACGGCGGCCCCTACAACGGCATGGACCGCTACGAGTGCCGGAAAGCCGTGGTGAAGGACCTGGAGGAGCAGGGCTATCTGGTGAAGACCGAGGACTACAGCCACAACGTGGGTGTCTGCTACCGCTGCGGCAGCGACGTGGAGCCCCTGATTTCCGCCCAGTGGTTCGTGAAGATGGGCCCGCTCACCACGGAGGCCATCCGGGTGGTGAAGGACGGCGAGGTCCAGTTTGTCCCCGAGCGGTTCAGCAAGAACTATATCAACTGGATGGAGAACCTCCACGACTGGTGCATCTCCCGTCAGCTCTGGTGGGGCCACCAGATTCCCGCCTGGACCTGCGCGGACTGCGGCCATATCACCGTGGACCGTGAGGATCCCGCCCGCTGCGCCAAGTGCGGCAGTGAAAACATCGAGCGGGACCCCGACGTGCTGGATACCTGGTTCAGTTCCGCCCTGTGGCCCTTCTCCACCATGGGCTGGCCGGACAAGACGCCGGAGCTGGATTATTTCTATCCAACCAGCGTGCTGGTGACGGGGTATGACATCATCACCTTCTGGGTTTCCCGGATGATCTTCTCCGGCTGCGAGCAGATGAAGAAGTTCCCCTTCGAGAAGGTGCTGATCCACGGCCTGGTCCGGGACGACAAGGGCCGCAAGATGTCCAAGTCCCTGGGCAACGGCATTGATCCCCTGGAGATCGCCGACAAGTACGGCGCGGACGCTCTGCGCTTCAATCTGATCACCGGCAACAGCCCCGGCAACGACATGCGTTTTTACGTGGAGAAGTGCGAGGCCATGCGCAACTTCGCCAACAAGATCTGGAACGCCAGCCGTTTCGTGCTGATGAACCTGACCATCGACGAGGTGAAGCTCCCCGGGAAGCTGGAGCTGGAGGACAAGTGGGTCCTCTCCCGTCTGAACACCCTCATTAAGGAAGTGACGGAGAACCTGGACGCCTACGAGCTGGGCGTGGCCTCCGCCAAGGTGTACGATTTCATCTGGGACACCTACTGCGACTGGTATATTGAGCTGACCAAGTCCCGTATGCAGGGCGACGGCGCGGAAGCCGCCCAGAACGTCCTCTGCTACGTCCTCATCCAGATGCTCAAGCTTCTGCACCCCTTCATGCCCTTCATCACCGAGGAGATCTACCAGGCTCTGCCCCACGCGGCAGGGGAGGAGAGCGAATTCCTGATGAAGACCGCGTGGCCGGTGTACGATGAAAAATTTGCCTTCCCCGCCGAGGAGGCGGCCATGGAGGAGATCATGGACGCCATCCGCGCCATCCGCACCCGCCGGGCGGAGATGAACGTGGCCCCCGGCAGGAAGGTCCAGCTGACCGTTGCCACCGCCCATCAGGATGTCTTTACCGCCGGCGCGCCCTTCTTCCAGCGTCTGGCCGGGGCCGGCGAGGTGAGCGTGGTGGGCGCCGCCGAGGCTCCCGCCGCCAAGGGCATGGTGGAGGTCATCACCCACGCCGCCCGCGCCTTTATGCCTCTGGCAGAGCTGGTGGACGTCGCGCAGGAGCTGGAGCGCATTGCCAAGGAGAAGGCCAAGGCCGAGGGCCACCTGAAGGGCATCGAGGCCAAGCTGAATAACGAGGCGTTCACCTCCAGGGCCCCCGCACACATCGTCCAGAACCAGCGGGACCAGGCGGAGAAGCTGCGCGCCCTCATTGCCCAGCTGGACCAGTCCGCCGCCGCCATGAAGGCGTAACGGATGAAGCCCTCTGACGAGATGCCCCGCCTATAAATCCCTGGCGCGGATCCTGGAGCGGAAGGGGCTGGCGGGGATCTGCGGAAAGGACGTTCCCTCCGGCCTTGCCGTGCCGAGGGTGCAGGAAATTTTCGCCTGCTTCAACCGCTGCTGATATCTGCGGAGGCTGCTCCGGCGGCCTTTCATGACGGCTGGCGGGGAGCGGTTTGCGCATGAGCAATTTATCCAAAAAAGCGTCTGTTTTCGCGGTCGCAATATAGTCAAAACGGAAAAATATAGGCATTATTTCGGAAACCATTGACAACTGGTACTCTTCTGATTTAAAATGAACTGAATTCACCAACGGACATGGGCCGGAGGAGTGGTCTGTGAGTCCCTCCTCCGGTTTTTGTGTTTGTGGGTGGGTCAGCGGCCCCTTGGGGGCGGCATGGGCCTGTGCGCCGTTTCGCGCAGCGAAGCGGCACTCCGCTGCCGGGTCTTTTCTGCCCCAATGCGCCGGTTGAACCATGAAAGGAGAAAAAAGATGAGACAATGGAAAAGACGGCTGTTGGCTGCTTTCCTGGCCATGACAATGGTCCTCACCCTTGTGCCCGGCGCGTATGCGGCGGAAAGCGGGGGGGCGGATCATGGTCTGACCTGGGAAAGGGTTGACAGCAGCAGGGTCACTGCGGACCTGCGTCAGGGGGAGTACATAGAACCCGAAGAGACTCCTCTGTACGCGGAGCACGAGCAGGTGCGCGTCTCCATTATTTTGGAGGACGAGTCCGCCCTGTCCCTGTATTCCCTCAAGGACGAGATGAGCGCGGTGGACGAGTACCGCGCGCAGCTGAAGGATGTCCAGGATGCCGTGGCGCAGGCCATCTCCGAGGACGTTCTGGACGGCAAGCCCTTGGATGTGGTTTGGAATCTGACGCTGGCGGCGAACATCATTTCCGCCAACGTGGAGTACGGCCAGATCGAGGCGATCGAGGATGTGCCCGGCGTAGCGGACGTCGTGGTGGAGACTCGGTATGAGATCCAGGGCTTCCCTGTTGCGGAAGATCCCAACATGTACATCTCCAGCGGCATGACTGAGACGGATCAGGTCTGGGCGCAGGGCTACACCGGCGCGGGCATGCGGATCGCCATCATTGATACTGGTCTGGATATCGAGCACCAGTCCTTTGATAATGGCGCTTTCCTGCACGCGCTGGCGGAGGACATTGCGAACGATCCCACCGTCTCCAGCATGGACGATTTCGACCTGCTGGACGTTGCGGAGATCAGCGGTGTGCTGCCCCGCCTCAACGCGAAGGCCAAGATGACCAGCGTGACGGCTGACGGCGTTTACCACAGCGCAAAGCTTCCCTTCTGCTTCAACTATGTTGATGGCAATCTGGATGTCACCCATATGAACGACACCCAGGGCGAGCACGGCTCCCACGTGGCCGGCATTGCCGGTGCCAACCGCTATCTGCAGAAGGGCGAGAACTACGTTTCCGCCAGGGACGAGGTCAAGATGACGGGTAACGCCCCCGACGCCCAGGTGCTGGTCATGAAGGTGTTCGGCAGGGGCGGCGGCGCGTACGACAGCGATTACATGATCGCCATTGAGGACGCCGTCATTCTGGGCTGCGATACCGTGAACCTGTCCCTTGGTTCCGGCAACCCCGGTGTGACCAAGCCGTCTGAGGCCTACCAGCGGATCATGGAGAATGTGATCGTCAACAGCGACACGATCGTCAACTTCTCCGCCGGTAACAGCTACTCCTGGGCCAACTCCAGTACCACTCCCTATGGAACTCCCTACAGCGACGACGTGGTCTTCCAGACCGACGGTACGCCGGGTTCCTACACCAACACCTTCGCCGTGGCCTCCGTGGACAACAACGGAGCGGTCAGCGATTGTGAAGTTACTGCTTTTGGTAAGGTTCTGAGTTATACGGAGTCTTCGGTCGAGGCGGGGCAGGCGCAGCTGAGATCCCTGGACCCGAGCGGCAATGGTACGGAGCTTGACTTTGTATATGTGGACGCCTTCGGCGCCAGCGTGAGCGAGTTTACTGCGGCCGATGTTGAGGGCAAGATTGCCCTCTGCAACCGCGGCGGCAGCGTCAACTTCACAGATAAGGGCAATCGCGCCGCTCAGGCGGGCGCTATTGCGCTGATCGTCTGCAATAATGCGGCTGGTACCATCAGCATGTCCAGAGATGGCTACACGGGTACCATTCCTTATGTATCCATCACGCAGGACGATGCGAATTTCCTCAAAGCAAACGCTGAGAAGAGCAGCGCTGGCGGCAATGACGTCTACACCGGCAAGATCTCCATCAAGAGTGCTTATAAGGTCAATCCTGGTGTGGACGGTCCCCGGGATGAGCAGACCATGAGCGACTTCTCCTCCTGGGGTGTTCCCGGCGACCTGAGCCTGAAGCCGGAGATCACCGCCCCCGGCGGCAACATCTGGTCTCTGAACGGTATGCACAATACGGCTGGCGGCGTTGTCGGCGGTCATGATACCTATGAGTCCATGAGCGGTACTTCCATGGCTTCTCCCCAGATGGCCGGTATCGGCGCTCTGGTGAAGCAGTACATTGAGAAGAACAACCTCTCTGCCAAGCCCGGTCTCACCGACCGTGCGCTGGCCATCTCCCTGATGATGTCCACCTCCATGCCTCTGAAGGACGAGTATGGCGACTATTACTCCCTCCTCAAGCAGGGCTCCGGTCTGGTGGACACCAACGCGGCCATCAACGCCGATTCCTACATCCTGATGGGCGCTGACGCCACTCCTTCCTGGAAGGACGGCAAGGTGAAGGTCGAGCTGGGCGACGATACCCTGAAGAAGGGCGAGTACAGCTTCAGCTTCACCATCAACAACCTGAAGGACGTTCCCCTCACGTTCGATCTGAGCGTTGACGCGTTCACGCAGTATCCTTACACCTATAATGGTGTCAAGTATATTGATAACTCCACCACGCCCCTGAAGGCGACGCTGAGCTGGGCCGGCAAGACCACGGTCAGCTCCATGTACGACTTTGACGGCAACGGCAGCGTGAACCTCAAGGACGGCGACGCCCTGCTGGATTACGTGACCGGTAACCGCAATTCCCTCTTCTATCAGCAGAATGCCTACTTCGGACAGAGCGGCATTACCAGCTACAATGGTCATCTGTTCCTCCAGAAGCTGGCCGAGGATGGCACGGACGCCGTGACGGTTCCCGCCAACGGCAGCGTTACCGTCAATGCCACCCTCAAGCTGGACAAGGCTGAGATGGACCGCCTGGTGGCGAATGACTGCCCCAACGGCGCGTATGTGGAAGCCTTTGTGAAGGTTCAGACCCGTTCCACCGACGAGGGCGTGCTGGGCACCACCCACACCATCCCCGTACTGGGCTACTATGGCAACTGGACGGATGCCTCCATGTTCGATAAGGGCTCCTATCTGGACTATAAGTGGGGTAAGGAGACCCGTGCTCCCTACCTTGGCATTGAGAACGCCAACCTGTTTGCCAACTCCCTGCTCTACCAGTATGCCGGGAGCACCGACAACTACTACTTCGGCGGCAACTCCTATGCCACTGACGACCAGTATCTGCCCGAGCGCAACGCGTTCAACAACACGGATGGCGGCAAGCTGGCTTCTTGGAGCTTTGCTGCGATCCGCAACGCCGGCGCCAGCCGCGTGACGGCGCGGAACCTGGATACCAACCATCTGTGGACGCTTGGGACTCCCGGCCCCGTTTCCTCCGCGTTTTACTATGTTAACCAGGGCGCCTGGCAGAATACCAGACTGTCCCTGAACCTCAACTGGACTGGTACGGACGAGTTCGGCGCCCGTCTTCCCAATGACACCAGGATTGAGCTGGCTCTGACGCTGGCTCCCGAGCTGTACGTCAACGCGGACGGCTCTGTGAACTGGGATGCTCTGGGCAAGGGCGCGAGCCAGACGATGCAGTTCACCATCGACACCAAGGCTCCCGTGATCGATGTCGAATCGATCTCCTACGCCCCGGAGACGAGAGAGCTGACCGTTACCGCCACCGACAATCAGTACATCGCTGCTTTCATGCTCCTGAACAAGGCCGGCACAGGTGTGCTGTTCAGAGGCTCGCCCAACCAGACCGTGAAGGGCGACACCGTTACCTACACGATGGACCTCAGCACCGTAACGGGCAAGGACTTCATGGTCGCGGCCCTGGACTATGCCGGCAATATGGATACAGTTGCGTTCCACCAGGAAATCAAGGCTGAGATTGACGGGTACTACTTTGGCTTCAGCCAGGAGAGCAGTGCCTGGGTTGCCGCCACTAAGGACGGCAGCAAGTCCGCTTTCCTTGGCGCTCCCGACAGTATGCTCTACGGTGGTACGTATGCCAAGGGTTATGTGTTCGCCGCTGATAGCAATGCGAATTTCTACGCCTTTGATGCGACCGACCCGGGCATGATTGGCGAGGGTCAGTGGATCGGTACGATTCCCTATCCCGACGATGGCGATGACTACAATACGAGCGACATGACCTACGTTAAGGAACTCGATAAGATGTTCGTCCTTTATGCGGATATCTGGAATTTCTTGGGCATGCAGTTCCCCATGTATGGTTATCTGGCCACGATTGACATGGATAGCGGTGAGATTGAACCTCTCGGACGTATCAACAACTGGGTGGGCATCGCCTACGATGGTGCTGGTACTTTCTGGGGCATGACCAACTCCGGCGCTTACCAGACGATAGCCCTCGATGCCATACTCGCCGGTCCTGCGGCGGCTATGGATGATGAGCGCGACCTTACGCCTCTTGTTGTAGATACCGGATGTACGGTACCCATGAAGAGCAGGGCCAACGGCTTCTACTCCTTGGCTTGGGACTTCAATACGGACCAGCTGCTTGTATCCCTTGCCGATGGCGTTGTTGCGTATACCATCGATGGTACTTCGCTCAGCGGAAAAGTGATCCCCAACATGCCTTCTGTCGCGGCGCTGTATGCGCTCGCTCCCGAGGGTGAGGAGACGCTCGAACCCGCCACTGAGGCTGACAGCATGACGCTGAGCACGAGCAGCGCCAGTCTGGTTAGGGGCAGCAGCGTACAGCTGACCGCTGACGTGCGGCCCTGGAACCTGATGGACAAGTCTGTCACTTGGACCAGTTCCAATCCCAGCGTAGCCACGGTTTCCGCTACCGGCGTGGTGACTGGCGTAGCGATTGGTACTGCGACCATTACCGCTACCTCCGTCGCTACTTCTTCTGTGAAGGCTACCTGCGAGGTGGATGTCACCGTCATCGAGGCGGATCTGCAGGCTCTTGTGTGGGATGAGGAGGGCACGATTCTGTGGTCTCAGTTCAATACCACCAACCTGCATGGATTTACCCGCGATGTTGAGTGCGACATCAGGCAGCTGGCTTCCGTTACGGATGTACCCGGCGGCATGATTGGCGCCACCCTGTCGGGCAGCGGCATGAGCGATGCGACCTCTGAGCTGTATTGGATTGATCCCAATACCTATGAGTCCGAGAACCTGGGCTCCATCATTGATGGCGGCGGCAATACGCTGTTTACGGCCGATCTGGCATATTCCCCGAGTGCGGGCAAGCTGGTTGGTCTGTATGGCTGGTATGCCCTGTTCTTTGATGCGGAAACCGGAGAATTTGAGGGCCTCTATAATTACAGTCAAAAGCCCGCCTACGCTGTTAACCAGGCTTACTTTGTCGGCCTTGACGCCATCGGAACGCTTGACTATAACGGCGTTACCTACGATGTGTTTGCGCTGGCTGGAGATGACGGCAATATTTATATCACTGCTTATGGCCCCGATGCAGAGGGCACTTCGATTCTGACCTTCAATGCGCCGGCGTATTTGGTTGAAACGGGTCTCCCGACTGGTGACCAGGCCTTCTACAATTCCGCCGTTTATGCGGAGGCCAAGAACGGTCAGCCCTACCTCTTCTGGAGCTGGTATGATGGCGGTGAGTACGTACATCTCCTGGCTGCTAAGATGTGGGTTGAAGGTGATGTCGGTGACGAAGAAGTTTGGGGCGATGGATTCGTTGAGCTGGGAACCTTCCCCGCCACTGTCTGGCCTGTTGGCGGCCTGCGCGCCGTTTCTTCCGGCGCCCGCAGCCACAGCTTTGACGGCCTGGAAGTCGCCTCTGCCGAGACGGCTGATGTGAACGGCGTTGTTGATCAGATTTCTGTCAACGCTGTTGTGCGTCAGTCCAAGGAAGTGGAGCTGCCCGTGGCTGTTGATGTTCCCGAGACCAGTGACGTTTTCGAAGTCATTGACGCTCCCGAGATCACTGACGTTCCCGAGGATATGGACGTTCTCGAGGATACCGGCGTTTCCGGTGACGATGAGACCGCTGACGGTATGGAAGCTCTGACCATGACCGCTCTGAGCGCTTCTGCCGCCGAAAACGACTACGTGACGGTGCCTGTTACTGCCGGCGCGGCCACCACCAACGGCAAGATCGAGATCACTTACGATTCCTCCGTTATGGAGCTTGTCGATGTGGCTGGCAAGGCTACGCTGAACAGCGCCAACAAGGAGACCGGCAAGGTTACGATTGCTTACGCGTATAAGAACGCGGTTTCTGCGGACACCGTGGTTGCCGAGCTGACCTTCAAGTGCACGGCAACGCAGGATACCCATGTGTATCTGCGTACGCGTGAGATTGGGAACACGACTGTTAACGATCTGCGTGTGATCACCATCAACGTTGACGGTACCGAGGTTCCCGGTGAGAATCCCGAGCCTCCCGTTATCACGCCTCCCACTCCCGGTGGCACGCCCACTCAGCCGACTCGTCCCACTCAGCCCACTCAGCCCACTCAGCCGACTCAGCCCACTGAGCCGACCGAGCCTACTGAGCCTACTGAGCCCACTGAGCCGACCGAACCCACCGAGCCCACTCAGCCCGCTGGTCCTTCCGCCAATCAGTTCGTTGATCTGACTCCTGGCGCGTGGTACAGTGAGTATGTGGACTATGTGGTTGGTAACGGTCTGATGACCGGCACCAGTGTGGACCACTTCTCCCCCAACGCGTCTTTGACCAGAGCTATGCTGGTGACGATCCTGTACCGTGCGGCTGGTGAGCCCAGTGCTGCTGGTACGATGACCTTCACTGACGTTGCTGCTGGCAGCTGGTATGAGGCTGGCGTACGCTGGGCCTCCGCCAACGGTCTGGTGACTGGCTACAATGCCACCACCTTCGGACCCAACGGCAACATTACCCGTCAGGAGCTGGCGGTCATCCTGTGGCGTTATGCGCAGATGCTGGGCATCAGCGTTGCCGCCGATGGGACGACGATTCCCGACTTTGCTGACCGCGGTGAGATTGCTGACTGGGCGGCCGAGGCAGTGTCCTGGGCTTACCGGTGCGGTATCCTGACCGGCGATGGAAACAACCTCAGACCCACTGCTGGCGCGACCCGTATTGAGGCGGCTGCGATGCTGACCCGCTTCATGAAGCTGGTTGGTTGAGAACAGCGGTCTGTAATCAAGCATAATCTTCTAGTTGTTTCCTCATAACCCTAGCAAAGGGGCGGAGGTCCGGTTGGACCTCCGCCCTTCTTCTATTGTGGTTTTCGCAAAAAAGGCCCCCCAGTTTATCAACTGGGGGGCAGTAACTTATACTATTCCTTTTCTTAAAAAGTATTATTCGACCACGATTCCGTTGTCCGCGAAGGCTTTCAGCAGCAGCTCCATATCACCGGGGATGGAGATCGGCTCACCGCAGGCGGCGATAGCGTTGGCGACGTCCTTCAGGCCGTTGCCCGTGACCACAGAGACCACCGTTGCGTCAGCGGGGATTTTTCCCTGTTCGCAGAGCTTTTTCAGTCCCGCCGCGCCGGTAACGCCCGCGGGCTCGCCGAACACGCCGCAGGTTTTTCCCAGCAGCTTCTGGGCCGCCATGATCTCGGCATCGGAGACGTTGACCACCAGGCCGTTGCTTTCCCGGATCGCCATCAGGGCCTTGTCGGCGTTCCGGGGCACGCCCACGGCGATAGAATCGGCCAGGGTGTTTTCCTCCATGGGGCGCCAATCCTCGCCGGTTTCGATAGCGCGGTTCAGGGGGCAGCAGCCCTCCGCCTGGGCGGAGATCAGCCGGGGCAGCCGGTCGATGAACCCGATAGCGTACAGGTCCTTGAGTCCCTTCCACAGTCCGGCGATCGTGCAGCCGTCGCCCACGGAGATAGCGATATAATCGGGGACCACCCAATTCAGCTGTTCCATAATTTCCAGGCCGACGGTTTTCTTACCCTCGGAGAGGTAAGGATTGATAGCGGCGTTGCGGTTGTACCAGCCCCATTTTTCAATAGCCTGTTTGCTCAGCTCGAAGGTTTCCTCGTAGCTTCCCTGGACGGAGATCACGGTAGCGCCGAAGGTCATCAGCTGGGCGACTTTTCCTTTAGGGGCCCGGGAGGGGACAAAGATATAAGTTTTCAGCCCTGCGGCGGCAGCGTTGCCGGCCAGGGAGGAGGCGGCGTTGCCGGTAGAGGAGCAGGCGATCACCTTTGCGCCGGCCTCCATGGCCTTAGCCACCGCCATGGAGCTGGCTCTGTCCTTGAGGGAGGCGGTAGGATTCAGGCCGTCGTCTTTCACATAGAGTTTTTTGATTCCCAGCTGGTTCGCCAGGGCCTTGGCCTCATAGAGGGGGCTCCAGCCCACCCGGAGGGGGGGAGCCTGGGTAGTCTCCTCCACCGGGAGGAGCTCCCGGTAGCGCCACATGGAATTATCCTGGCGTGCCGCCAGGTCGGCTTTTGTCAGATTTGCTTTGATGTAATCGTAATCATAGATGATGTCTAAAATTCCCCCGCAGGAGCAGTTGGTCAGATTGGGGGTAGCATCATAGATTTTTCCGCATTTCACACATTTTGCGTGTTTAACGTTTTTCATAGACTTCTCCTTTTATGCCGCCCTTTGGGCGGCACGGCAGATTTTTCTTTTCGATAGCCCGGGGCCCGCGCGGCCCCGGACCCCGCGCCTACTTTTGCCGCGCGGCAAAAGTAGGCAAAAACGCGCCCAAACCTACGGTTTGGGAATCCCTTGGGGCGTCACCCGCAGGGTGACGCTTAATTACGGGGGTTATTTTTTGCGCTTGTCCTGTAGTCCGTCCGGTTTAAACCGAACCTGCTCCCGTGTACCGGGCGAAGCGTCTCCTTCAGGCCGAACTACGGAAGATTTTCTTTGGCTTTAGTCTCTGCTGTCAGCGTTTTCGGTGGATTTTGCCTCCTTCGCCTGATTTTTTTCAAGTTGTTCCAGTCCTAAACGTATCAGTTCTAACGTTGCCGCAGAACGACTCGGATAGCGGTTTTCAAATCGGAAATCGTCAATGCGCTTTAGCAATTCATCATCAACAATGACTGTATAGCGTGGCTTTTCAGTTGGCATTACGGTCACCTCCTAGCACGATAACCTGGATCTTCCGCTGTAGGGGCGGATAATATCCGCCCCTACACTGGTATGGTGCTTTCTGGGGACTCATTCTGGGTCAATCTTCATCAGACAGTCCAAAAGCCTTTTTGTATTCATCCAGCGAGTTAATAAAGACAAGAACAGCCTTAATTTCTCTTTCGGGCATTTTCTCCAAGTGCAAAATTACTTGTCTGTGAGCATCAGAAAGATTCGGATTTTTACTCAATTGTTTATATTTGGGTTCTTCACCAAATAAAACCCATCGTGCATTATATCCGAGTTTTTCCTCTATCAGGTTAGCTACAGGCATAGATATGTTTCGGCTACGCCCAGACAGCAATGTAGATATATAACTCTCTGTCACACCAACTAAAGCGGCTAATTCCTTTTGCTTTAGTTGGTTTTCTTTGATAATTGCAGAAACACGATCTTTGAGTTCCACTACAAGGCCTCCCTTCTTATGGGGAGAGTATAACAAAAAAACTTTATTCAGTCAAGAGAAAACATCTTGACAACTTAACTTAGTTATGTTATACTTTACTCAACAAAGAAATGAGAGGACGGTGAGAGCATGGGAGAACAGGAATTGAGAGTAGCAGCAATTCAAGAATCACTTGACCTATCTGTGCAAGACGCAATGAAGGTTCTTGTATTTATTGCTGGGCTGAAAGCGGGCAAGGAGTTACAAGTTGGTGATAAGGCAGATCATCAGAAGACCGCACGGGCCGAATAAATATTTACCCCTGAACCGGCTTTGTACATCACACACCCGAATAATGCAAAGAAATGAGGGATAGCGCAATGGATAGTTTTCCCAAATACTACACCCGGCTTTTCAACGGCATCACGGATGCTCTTGAAGCAATGAAAGTGCAAGACTACTACAAAGCGGAGCATCTTCTCATATCTGCCCAGCAGGATGCAGAAGAGATGTATCTATCGGACGGGGAAGAAGGGGAGGACGAGGGTCCTGCCGCCGCACCTGTCATCATAGAGTTCCCTCGATAGGGCGCATCCGCCAACGCTTCGCCCGCTGACGGCCCAGGGAACCGGGCAGGACGGGAGTCCATCGGGTCGTAGTGTAACAAAACGACACATAAGGGGATTCTCAAGGGAGGCGAAGCCCCCTTGAGGGTGCTTTTGCTTCTTTTCGCACAAGCGAAAAGAAGGCCCGCCGCGGCAGCGGCAAAGGCAGCGATTAGAAAAATTGAACGAGGGCGGGGCCACCGGCCCCGCAGAAAAATGTACCAGGAGAACGGGGATGAGTTGCAGATGAAATACACTCCACCATATTACACCCTGCTTTTCGATTGCGTCACAGAAGCCATTAAAGCCCTGCGGGAACAGGACTATATCAAAGCGCTGAACACCCTCATTCTCGCCCAACGGGATGCGGAAGAGGTTTACCGGGATGAGGAAGGGGAGGACGTATATGACGAAGACTCCCCACCATTCGCATGGGAACTCGTCCGTATTAACGAGGAAACAAGGATGTTGAAAATCAAATTCTTCCTCCACGATGACAATGAGACATTTCGAAAGCTGGAACAGGGAAAAAAGCTGCGTCCGGAGGACCCGGACTGCGAAGAAGCGGAAACTGAATAAAGCAAGAGGGCGGGGCGGTCAGCCCCGCCCTCTTTGCGGTTCTTTACAGATTTTTCAGCAGTCCGGTTGCCTCGTTGAATTCGTTAATAAGTTCATCAAGCTCCTTGGCCTGCGCGTGGACGGCGTCCCAGGTGCCGGCCTGATCGTACCACAGGGCGTTGAGGTCGTGAACGTCGCGGGCCTGCTGCTCAACCCAAGTGTAGTACTTGAGGTTATGGACGCGCTTGCGCTCCACGTAAGTGAGCTCCAGCATGTTGTCGGTCTTGAGGCCCAGGATGTGGAGATTGTGGTCGATAGCGGCCTCGGTGGCGTTGTAGGCGCCGTGCATCTCGTCCAGCTCGGTGATGCGGCTCTGATACATGGCGGCGGAGTCGGTGAGAACGGTGCCGACGACGTCGTTCTCGGTCAGCTCGTAGTACTTGGCCATCTTGATGCAGCACAGCACGTTGGC
>JAAVHF010000015.1 GCA_014799845.1 Oscillibacter sp.
GATGCAGAACGCGATCCAGAATAGCGGAGGCGATGGTGACGTCGGCAAAGACCTCATTCCACTGAGAAAAGGTCTTGTTGGAGGTGAATACGGTGGAGGTCTTCTCATACCTCCTGGCGTCGTAGATCATCACATAAGGGTCGTTTTCAATCCACACCCCCGCGAGGGGGACGACAGCAAAAAGGCACAAAATCTTCTGAGAGATTGCAGTAAAATCCAACTTAATGCACAAATAAGAGCGGTTTTCGGCCGTTTTATATGTTCATACATGCCGTATCCAGATTTTATCGTTCGCTAAATGGGCGCGAAATACCGGTAATTCTCTGTGTGCTTCTGGTTCGCATTCACAGAATCAAGGTATCTTCAGGTAAATAAGTGCTTTTTGCTCCAAAGCGTTCGATTTTATTTTGTAGTGACTGCTCAGGCTGGATGAGATCACGGCAATCCCCAAACTGTTGGAACGCTGGAGCTGAAAGGCTGCGTTGTGACGATAGACGCAATGGGAACGCAGACAGAAATCGCAAAAGCCATCATAGATAAAGGGGCGGACTATATTCTATCCCTGAAGGAAAATCAGAAGACTCTATATAGGGATGTGAAGCTGTATTTTGAGGAATATCGTAAAAATCCGACTGGCCTGCCAGCCGCTTGCTGCGCTCAAAGTCATAGCCAGGGACACGGTCGGTTTGAAAACCGGAGCTGCCATATCTGCGAGGATATTGGGTGGCCGGAAGGTCGGGAGAAATGGCCTGGCCTGCAGGGAATTGACGTTATTTTCTGCCAAATTGAGGAAAATGGTAAGAAATCTAAACAAACTCACCACTTCATTTATAGCTGCAAGAGAATGACCCACCAGCCAAATACCGGATATCAAAAGCAGTCATTGGGGGATTGAAAACAAGTTCCTTTGGGTTCTCGATATGCAATTCCGGGAAGATGAAAGCAGGGCCAGAACTGACAGCTCTGCTGAAAATCCGAATGTGCTTCGCCATTGGGCCTTCAATTCTCTGTTCATAATTTGTTTACTCGTTCAATTACCGTGGACGGTCCCTGCCGGCAAAATCCTATCCCAGAAATCCCAGGTGCTCCAGCAGGATTTTCAGCCCGATCAGGCACAGGATGATCCCTCCGGCCAGAGTCGCCTTGTTTTTGTATCTGCTGCCGAACCGGCAGCCCAGCCAGACCCCCGCCAGGGAGAGGCAGAAGGTGGTGCAGCCGATCAGCCCCACCGCGGGCAGGATGCTTACCTGCAAAAAGGCGAAGGTGATTCCCACCGCCATGGCGTCGATGCTGGTGGCTATGGAGAGCATCAGCAGTTCCCTGAGATTAAACCGGTCCTGGCCGCTGGGGGCCTCGTCCACCTCGTGGAAGGCGTCCCAGATCATCTTGCCGCCGATGAAGCCCAGCAGAATGAAAGCGATCCAGTGGTCGATGCTGGTTATGTACTGCTCGAACTGCCGCCCCAGAAGCCATCCTGCCAGGGGCATCAGCGCCTGAAACCCGCCGAAGAACAGACCAATCACAACGCCCTGCCCCCAGCGCATCTTCCGCATTCCCAGTCCCTTGCATATGGCCACCGCGAAGGCGTCCATGCTCAGTCCCACGCCAATGAGAAAAAGTTCTCCAAATCCCATGCTGCATTCTCCTTTGCTTTTGATTTTCCAGCCGCTTTCATATTTTTCCCGCCCGCCGGACGGAAAAGAAAAAACCAGACGCCGCTGCGCCTGGCAAAACCTCCCATGCACAGCAAACGCCATACATGAGTCTCGTTTATTAAGGCAGGCCAGACCCTGATGGGCCAGCATGTTGACCTGCCGCAGGAAAATCCTGCCACTACTCCCTCATGAGTATCTGATTTATACCATATTTGTCGGGATTTGTCAAGACGCAATGCCGACAGTTCTGCGGCTTCATTATGAACAATGCACAGGACGGTGGCATATTTCCGGTAAGCCGCAAATTCATTCTTGACAAAGCGAACGATTGTTAGTATACTGCAAAGAAACTAACAATCGTTCGTCAGGAGGGGAACCTATGACCACAAAGGAAAGAATCCTGGAAACAGCGCTTGACCTCTTCTCCCGGCATGGGTACGGCGGCGTGTCCGTTCGTGATATTGCCGGAGCGGTAGGCATCCGGGAAAGTTCTCTCTATAATCATTTTGAGAATAAGCGGGCTGTTTTTGATGAGATCGTGGACCTCTGCGTCCGGCAGTCGGAAGTTTATTTCCATCAAAGCGGCCTTCCCTTCGAGCAGGGCGACGATGCCTCCGTATACCAGGGGACCGGGACGCAGGAACTGCAAGAGCTGATTGAGCGGACGTTTCAATTCTTTTTTGACGACCCCTGGAATGTGCGGTTTCGCCGCCTGCTGCTGGTCAGTCAATATGCGGATCCCCGCTGCCGGGATCTTTACCGACAGCTGTACCGGGATAAGTGCATACAGGCCCAGGCGCATATTTTTTCCGCGCTTATGGAGAGCGGGGAACTGCGGCGGGAGGACCCGCTCGCCGTGGCGGCGGAATTTTACGGGCCGGTGTTCATGCTGCTCCATACCTGCGATGGCTTTGAGGAGGCCAGGCCTCAGATCCGAACGCATGTGGAGCAGTTCAGAAAGAACTACGGCCTGTAACAGCCCCTTACCACTACTACAAGGACCAAAAGAAAAGGAGAACATATTATGGACAGAACCATCATTATCTACTCCAGCTCCTTCGATGGAGCGCGGCGGGAATACCTGGAACCGGTCTCCCGCTGGGCAAAACAGCGATAAAAGATACTTCATCCACCCGAAAGGCCGGGCCAAATACAGGACGGCCTTTTATGCCAGCAGCCCCACGCCCAGCCCCAGCAGCGCGCCCATCAGCACCTGGAGCGGCGTGTGGCCCATGACCTCCCGCAGGTCGTCGGCAAAATCCTCCGCCGTCAGCCTTTCCACGTGGGCCAGAATCTGGTTGACCAGCCGGGCGGTGTCCCCGGCGCTGCGGCGGACGTTGCACGCGTCGTACATCACCACCGCCGAGAGAATGACCGCCAGGGCAAAATCCGGGCTCTGGATACCGTGGAGCTTTCCGACGGCGGCGGTGGCGGCCACCACCAGGGCGGAGTGACTGCTGGGCATCCCGCCGCTGGAGACAAAGCGGCGCAGATCCAGCTTCCGCAGCAGGACAGCGTCCAGCACCACCTTGATCAGCTGGGCCAGGAACCAGGCCAGCAGGGCGCAGTCAATGATGGGGTTGGTGGTGAGCATCCCAAAACGCACGGCTATTTCCTCCTCTCCGCCAGTTTGTCCGCCAGAGCCAGTAAAAATTCGTTGTTCCGGAAACCGGCAATCGCCTCCTTGGCCAGCTGTGTCTCCTCCGCCACCAGCTTTCCACATTCCTCCAGTCCCAGGAAATCAACAAAAGTCCGCTTGCCCTCCTCTTTGTCCGATCCCACGGGCTTGCCGAACTCGCCCTGGTCGGCGATCACGTCCAGCATATCGTCCCGGACCTGGAAGGCGAGGCCGATGTGTGACCCGTAGACCCCTGCCTGCCGCCGCTGCGTCTCTGAGGCTCCGGCGGCAATGCAGCCCAGTTCCGCCGCCGCGTGCAGCAGCGCGCCGGTTTTCAGCCGGCACAGGCGGCGCAGTTCCTCCACGGTGTGAGCCAGCCCGTCCACGTCCAGCACCTGCCCGGCCACCATGCCGTCCCCGCCGCAGGCGGTGGAGAGCGCCCGGACCGCGTCCACACGCTGCTGGGCGGATAACCCCGGCGCACAGGCAATGAGGCGGAACGCTTCCGGCTGGAGCGCGTCCCCGGCCAGTACGGCCATCGTCTCACCGTAGACCACATGGCAGGTAGGCCGTCCCCGGCGCAGGTCATCGTCGTCCATGCAGGGCAGATCGTCATGAATCAGGGAGTAGGTGTGCACCAGCTCCAGCGCGCAGCCCAGCGGCAGCGCCAGAGTCCTCTCTCCGCCCAGCGCCTCGCAGACCGCCAGGGACAGCACGGGCCTTACCCGCTTGCCTCCCGCCAGCAGGCTGTAGCGCATGGCTTCCTGCAAGCGGCCATAGGGCCGTTCTCCCACGAACAGGCCCTGCAAATATGCCTCCACCTCGCTTCGGTAGAGGTCGTAGCGTTCCTGAAAGTCCGGCATCATCCCTCGTCCTCCCCAAAAGGCAGCTCCACGGGCTCGCCGTCCGGTCCCTTCTGCAGCTTGACTACCTTCTGCTCCGCCTCGTCCAGCATGACGGCGCAAAGGGAGGCCAGCCTGGTCCCCTCCTCAAAGAGCGCCAGGGAGTCCGCCAGCTTGGCATCCCCACGTTCCAGCTGGGAGACGATCTCTTCCAGACGGATCATATTTTCTTCAAAAGTCTTTGCCTCTTCCTTTTTTCTCGGGCTCATGACGGTTCCTCCTCCGCAATTGTTTCTTCTACCCGGCAAATCAGCTGTCCATCCGACAGCCTCGCCGTGACCTGGCTCCCCACCGGCACGTCTTCCACCCGGCGCAGGGGTGCGCCCTCCTTATTGGTTACCAGCGCGAAGCCCCGGCCCAGCACCTTCAGCGGACTCAGTGCGTCCAGGGACGCTGCCAGCGCGGATACCTGCCGTTTCGGTTCCGCCAGCCGTCCCAGGGCGGCGTGGCATAATTCCTTCTGCACATGGTCCAGCAGCAGGCGTTTGTCCTGAATCACCGCCATGGGATCGGTCAGCACCCGTTTTCTGCTCAGATCCGACAGCCTCCGGCGCAGCAGCTCCAGACGCTTGCTCTGGCTTCTGGCCATGTGGAGCCGCTGGCTTTGCAGACGCTCCAGCAGCTCCGCCTGATCCGGCGCCGCCAGCTCGGCGGCGTGGGAGGGCGTTGCCGCCCGGACGTCTGCCACAAAGTCGGCAATGGTCACGTCCGGCTCATGGCCCACGGCGGAGATCACCGGAATCTCCGAATCATAGATGGCTCTTGCCACCCTCTCATCATTGAAGGCCCACAGGTCCTCGATGGACCCGCCGCCCCGTCCGGTGATGATAACGTCCGCCACCTTATGGCGGTTGGCGTACCGCAGCGCTCCCACGATTTCCGGCGGGGCCTCCACGCCCTGGACCCGGACGGGCAGAAGTTTGACCTTTGCCAGCGGATACCTCCGGCGCAGAATTCGGATCATGTCATGGACCGCCGCCCCGGCGGAGGAGGTAATAATGGCGATGGTCTCCGGATACTTGGGCAGAGGCTTCTTGCGGCTCTCCTCGAAGAGGCCCTCTTTCCACAGCTTGTCCTTCAGCTGCTCGAAGGCCACATGGAGATCTCCCACTCCGTCGGGGCTGAGGGCTTCACAGTAGAGCTGGTAGGCTCCATCCCGGGGGTAGACGCTGACCCGGCCCATAGCGATGACTTTCATGCCGTTTTCCGGCCGGAAACGGAGGCGGAGGGCCTGGCCCTTGAACATGACGCAGCGGATCGCGCCCTCGGCGTCTTTCAATGTAAAGTAGTGGTGTCCGGAGGGATAGAGCTTATAGTTGGATATTTCTCCCCGGAGGTAGATATTATTTAATTCCGGGATGCTGTCCAGAACGGCTTTTACCAGGTTGTTCAGTTCTGAGACGGTAAAAATATGGTTCTCCATTCAGTCACCTTCTTTTTGCCGCCGCCATGCGGCGGCCCAGCTGCCTATCTAATTTTAAATTTGCCCCTGCCGGGGCGGGGCATTCTTTTCCCTTGTGGGAAAAGAAGCAAAAGCACCCTCAAGGGGGCTTCGCCGCCCTTGAGAATCCCCTAATATATCGTTTTGTTTTGCGCTTGTCCTGTAGTCTGTCCGATCTAAACCGGACCGGGTTCCGTGTATGGAGCGAATCGTCTATCCAACGATGTCATCGGCAGACCCTACCATACCGCTTTGGGTTCTCCCGGGGCAGTTACGGTAGGACGGTCCCCCTTGCAAGGCAGTCTCGCTTTAACAGGGCGGCAGCCGGAGTTCTTCAGGCGCCAAGCCGCCAGAAGAGCAACTTCCAACTCAGGGGCACCCAATGGATCAAATTACCGCCCAATGTCCGCAAACACCCCCGTCAAGGGATTCTTAAACCGTAGGTTTAAGTGACTTTTTGCTGCTTTTTGTTCACACAAAAAGTAGGCGCGGGGTCCGGGGCCGCGCAGGTCCCGGGGTAACAAATCGAAACAACTCCCGTTTGCCGCCGGAGGCGGCAAAAATAACTGCCTGCCAAAGAAGGGCGCACAGCAGTGCGCCCTTCTTTTATTCTGCCGCTTCGCTTCGGACAAACGTCCCCAGGATCCCGTTAATAAACCTCACCACATCCGGTTCCTCATACTTTTTGGCGATCTCAACCGCCTCGTTGATGGACGCGCCGTTGGGAATCTCCGGCATGTACAGAATCTCATACATGGCCAACCGCATAATGGCTCCCGCAACCAGAGGAATCCGGTCAAACCGCCAGCCTTTGGAGTATTTCTCAATATACTGATCCAACTCGTAGCCATGGAGCGCAATGCCCTTTACCAGCTTGCAGATATATGCTTTCTGACTGGGACCGGGCAGCTCGCCGTAAACCTCATACTCCGGGGCCAGTGCCTCAAAATGGGGACTGCTCAGACGCTGCTCAAGAAGCTCATCGGCGGTCAGGTCGGTAAAACTCAGTTCAAAGGAGAGATGCATGGCAATCTCTCGGGCGACATTTCTAATCATGGGTGATCCTTTTCTCTCTCAATCCACACGCCGCGCCCGCTTACTGGAAGCTGACGCCGCCCACATGCACGTTCACGGCCTTCACCGCAAAACCCGTCATGGACTCAATGGCCCCGGACACGCCGCTTTGCAGCTTGCCCGCCACCTCGGGAATGGCATAGCCGTAACGGATCATCACATACAGGTCCACCACCGCGCCATCCTCGTCCACGGCCAGACGTACGCCCTTGGTCCCGGACTTCTTGGCGGCTACATTCATCATCCCGCCAATACCCTCGATTTCGGCGGCGGCTCCGGCGGCCAGGGAGGCCAGCACATCCTCGGAGATATGGATGCTGCCCAGCTCCTCGGGGTGGGTCATATAATCTTTGTTCTCGCCCATAAAATAATACACTCCTTCGGGGTATAGTGAATTCAACTTGTTTATTGTATCACCTTTTTCAGGAAAATACAACCAGAATTTTTGCCGCATTCAGCCATATTCGCGGCAGACGCCCCGTGATTTCAAAATGCTCCCGCCATGTCCCTTGCGGCTCCTGGTATTTCCTGGTATAATAAAAGAAAAAGCGGGCTTTCCTCCACAGCAGGAGGGAGTTCGCAGGAGGTCTTTCTGTTATGAACAAAAAGCTGATTTTTTTGGATATAGACGGAACCCTGACCGTACCCGGACATAATGTGCCGCCGGTCTCCGCCCAGGAGGCGGTCCAAAAGGCCCGTGCCGCCGGGCACAGGGTATTTCTGTGTTCCGGGCGGAACTGCGGGATGCTTTCCCCGCTGCTGCAATATGGGTTTGACGGCGTGATTGCCAGCGCGGGAGGCTATATCGAGTACAAAGGGCGGGTCATCTATGACTGTCCCATGACAAAGGACCAACAGGCCAGAGCTATGGCTGCCCTTACGCGGCACGACATCTGCTGTATGCTGGAGAGTAAGGACAACAGCTATACTGACGAGAAGATCAAGCCTCTCCTGATGGCGCGGGTCAAGCAGGATGGAAACAGCGAACTGCTGCGCTGGCGGGAGCAGCTGGACCGGGAGCTGGGAATCCGGTCCATAAAGGAGTACCAGGGAGAACCGATTTATAAGATCGTGTTTATGTGTCAGGACAAGGAGAGCCTGTCAGAGCCGGTCCGGCTTTTAGAGGACGAGTTTGCTTTCTGCGTCCAGGATGTTGATGCCTTTGGTCTTATCAATGGTGAACTGATCAACCGTCAATTCAATAAGGGGCTGGCCGTGCGCCGTCTGTGTGAAGACCTGCAGGTCTCACTGGCGGATACCATCGCCTTTGGTGACAGCGCGAACGACCTGGAAATGATCCAGACAGCGGCGCTGGGCATCTGTATGGGCAACGGCAGCCAACAGCTGAAGGAGGCCGCCGACGCCGTCTGCGCCCCCGTACAGGAGGACGGGCTGTATAGAGCCTTTGCCCAGTACGGCCTCCTGTAACGGGAAAGATACGAAAAACAGGAAACCGCGTGGAGGCGGTTCCCTGTTTTTCATTGTACCAGTCAGCTCTTATTCCGCCTTGTCAAACGCTTTCTGTACCGCCGTCAGGGACACGCCGTGCTCCCTGGCGGCGTTTGCCATGGCGTCATACTCCGGCTTGCTCTTGGTCAGGTCATAACCGGCACCCGTTTTACGGGGAATGGGGCCGTAGATGGTTTCCACCGGCTCTGTGGATACCCGCATGGCATACCGGGGGCAGTCTGTCCGACGCACGCCGAAGGTGCTGGTGCGGCGCAGCATCTCCCGCGCCAGCTTGTCCGCGTCCGCCGGACGGCACAGGCAGGTCAGGACCACGCCGGGACGATTCTTTTTCATATACACCGGGGCATAGGACACGTCCAGCGCCCCCGCCTCCAGAAGCCGGTCCATGGCCCAGCCCAGCGCCTCTCCGGTCATATCGTCGATGTTGGCCTTCAGCTCCGTCACCATGTCGTTGGGACCTGCCGCCGTCCCGGCAGTGTCGATCAGAAACGCCCGGACGCAGTTGGCTCTGGGAAAATCCTTGGTTCCGCAGCCGTACCCGCAGCCCAGGACGGCCCCATCGGGCATTGGTCCAAAGGACCCGGCAAACGTCCGCAGCAGCGCCGCGCCCGTAGGCGTACACATCTCCGCCGAAATATCCCCGGCGGCGACAGGCGCCCCGGTAAGCAGCCGCGCCGTGGCGGGAGCGGGCACGGGCAGCAGGCCGTGGGCGGTATGTACCGTGCCGCTGCCCACGGTGACGGTGGAGGCGCACACCGCCTCTGGTGACAGCAGGTGCATCAGATAACATACGCCGGTCACATCCACTACCGCGTCCAGCGCTCCCACCTCGTGGAAATGGACCTCGCCCACGTCAACGCCGTGCGATGCCGACTCTGCCTGCGCAATCAGGCCGTAGGTCTTTTTCGCGCTTTCCCGCACCGCCCGGGGCAGGGGAAAAGCGTCGATCATGGCCTCAATATCCGCCAGAGAGCGGTGCTCATGGTGGTGGTGATGGCCGTGCTCATGCGCGTGCTCATGGTGATGCGTATGTCCGCCGTGACCCTCCTCATGGCCGTGGATCACTACCCGCATGTGGGTTCCGGCAATACCCTGCCGCCGGACGGTTTCCGCCTCCAGCGTCACGCCGGGGAGGAGGGCGTTCATATCCCGCAGGAACGTCTCCTTCTCCGGGTACAGCTCGTACAGCGCGCCCATGAGCATGTCGCCAGCCGCGCCCATGGCGCATTCAAAATAGAGTGTTTTCATAAAAATCTCCTGCTTAAATGCTTTTTTGTTACCGTGCGGAAGGTTTCGTCAATTGCCGCCGTCCAGAGCGTATTGGCCGTCCGCCTGGGACCCGATCCCTTTCATCTGATTGATCCGATGGGCCAGAAAGCCCGCCCCGAAGCCGTTGTCAATGTTCACCACGCTGACCCCGCTGGCACAGGAGTTCAGCATGGCCAGCAGCGCCGCCAGCCCGCCCAGATTGGCTCCGTATCCCACGCTGGTGGGCACGGCGATCACCGGACAGCTGACCAATCCGCCGACCACGGAGGGCAGCGCGCCCTCCATCCCCGCCACGGCGATAATGCACCGGGCTTTCTCCAGCGTCTCCAGGGACCCCAGCAGCCGGTGCAGTCCCGCCACGCCGGCGTCATAGACCCGCTCCACCCGGCTTCCCAGAGCTTCGGCGGTCAGCGCCGCCTCCTCGCAGACGGCCAGGTCACTGGTGCCCGCCGAGACAACGGCGATGGACCCCGTCAGGGGCAATTCAGCGGGATTTGCCACGGCCAGATGGGCAGCGAGGGAGTAGTTATAGGGAAATTTTTCCCGCAGGTGCGCCTCTTTCTCCTCCGACAGCCGGGTGATGATGATATTGCGGGCTCCACGGTCAATCATGGACTTCACGATGCCCTCGATCTGCTCCGCCGTCTTGCCCTGGCCGAAGATCACCTCCGCCGCGCCCTGCCGCGCGGCCCGGTGGTGGTCCACCTTGGCGTACCCCAGATCCTCGTAGGCGGTCTGGCCCAGCAGCCGTGCGGCAGCTTCCGGGGTGGTATCACCGTTTTTTACTTTTTCCAATAATTCCAGAAGTTCTTTTTCATTCATGGATCGTCTCCATCATATACAGAAATTTGCGTTAAAACCTGTATTCATAACCGCTCGACACCACTTGGGAGGGTTTTGCCCTACAGGATGGCAAAATCCCTCGCCCATCCGGCACCCCGGTTATGAATACAGGTTCTGAAAGCATCGCTATACGGCGGCGAGGGCCTGCTCCAGATCGGCGATCAGGTCCTCCTTGCTCTCCAGCCCAACGCTCAGCCGCACCAGGTCCGCGGATACGCCCGCGGCTTCCAGCTCGGCGTCGTTCATCTGCCGGTGAGTGGAGCTGGCGGGGTGGAGGCAGCAGGTATGGGCGTCGGCTACGTGGGTGGCGATAGCGCCCAGCTTCAGGTGGGCCATGAAGGTTTCGGCGGCGATTCTGCCTCCCTTTACGCCGAAGCTGACCACGCCGCAGGAGCCCTTGGGCAGATACTTCTGCGCCACGGCATAGTAGGGATCTCCCGGCAGGCCGCTGTAGCGGACCCAGGCGATCCTGGGATGGTTCTGCAAGTACTCCGCCACGGCCTGTCCATTTTCGCAGTGCCGCTCCATGCGCACATGGAGGCTCTCCAGCCCCAGATTCAGGATAAACGCGCTCTGAGGGCTGAGCATGGACCCGAAGTCCCGCATCAGCTGGGCGGTGGCCTTGGTGATGAACGCGCCGCCAAGGCCGAAACGCTCGGCGTAGGTCACGCCGTGGTAGCTCTCGTCGGGCGTGGTGAGGCCCGGGAACTTGTCCGCGTGGGCCATCCAGTCGAACTTCCCGCCGTCCACGATGCACCCGCCCAGGGCGGCGGCGTGGCCGTCCATGTATTTGGTGGTGGAGTGGGTGACGATGTCCGCGCCCCATTCGATGGGACGGCAGAGGATGGGCGTGGCAAAGGTGTTGTCCACGATGAGAGGCACGCCGTGGCGGTGGGCGGCTTTGGCGAACTTCTCAATGTCCAGCACCGTCAGGGCCGGGTTGGCGATGGTCTCGCCGAACACCGCCTTGGTGTTGGGCCGGAAGGCGGCTTCCAGCTCCTCCTCGGTGCAGTCGGGGGAGACGAAGGTAAACTCCACGCCCATCCGCTTCATGGTGACGGCGAAGAGGTTGAAGGTGCCGCCGTAGATGGAGCTGGAGGACACTACGTGGTCCCCGCAGGAGGCGATATTGAACACGGCGTAGAAGTTGGCGGCCTGTCCGGAGGAGGTGAGCATTGCCGCCGTGCCGCCCTCCAGCTGGGCGATTTTTGCCGCCACCGTGTCGCAGGTGGGGTTTTGCAGGCGGCTGTAGAAATAGCCCTCGGCCTCCAGGTCGAAGAGCTTGCCCATCTCTGCGCTGGACTCGTATTTGAAGGTAGTGGACTGGACAATAGGGATCTGCCGGGGCTGGCCGCTGCCGGGGTGATAGCCGCCCTGGACGCAGACCGTCTCAATATGGTTGGTCATAGCCGTCTCCTTATCAGTTGCTTTTCATATAAAATCTGCCGGAATAGCGGTTCACCCGGCTGACCAGATCCTCGCCGCTGCAGCCGTCAGTGACGTTGAGCCGTCCCATCATGCGCAGGCAGCTGCCATCGCCCACCTGCAGCCAGTTGGGCCGCTCATCGATGGTAAAGGTGGCGGCATAGCCCGCTTCCTTCAGCAGCTGGTCCGCCTCCTGGGTGTAGTACCCGAAGGGATAGGCCATTGCCAGTAGCTCCGTAGACACCCGGCCCTCCCGCCGCTGGCGGAAGGCTTCCGTATCGGAAAACAGGGCCTGCCGGTAGTCCGCGTCATTCTCGCCATCCAGCCGCCGCACGCCGTCCCGGCCGCTGTAGCCGTAGGAGGCCAGCTGATGCATATCATAGGTGTGGCTCTGCACGTCGATCACGCCCTTTTCCACCCAGGGGGCGGCTTTCTCAAAGGCAAAGCGCTCCTGCCACATGGGCTCGCCGGAATGGGGATAATACTCCTCGCCCTCGTTGATGCCGATGACGAAGATGGTGGCGCACATCCCCAGCTCTTCCAGGATCGGAGCGGCCTCAGTGAGGTTGCTGCCGTAGCCGTCGTCCATGGTAATGAGTACCGGGTGCCTGGGCAGGGCCGTGCCGTTCTCCACGTAGTCGATGATCTGGGGGATGGTAACGGTCTGGTAGCCCGCCTCCTTCAGGGCGGTCATCTGCTCCCGGAAACGAGCGGTGGTGACGATGGTGCCCTCGCTGCTCTCCTCCGCGTCCACAAAGTGATGGTACATCAGCACCGGCAGGCGGCAGCCGCTGGTATCAAAATAGGTCAGATAGACCAGATCGGCGATCTGGAAGAGAAGCAAAAGCGCTAAAAGGATCATAAGCGGGGCTTTCCAGCCCACTTTTTTTCGCTGCATGGCGGTAACGGCCTCCTGGATATTGAAGTACACTGCGCGTGTTGGCTCCAACTATACCACTTTGGTTTACATTTGTCAACTCTTTGCGGGGCTTACTTCCCGAAATCCGCCGCCACTTTTTTCAGCATCTCCCGGATGGGCAGCTGGTAGGGGCAGCGCTCCTCGCAGGCCCCGCACTCCACGCAGTCCGACGCGTGTGCGGCCAGGGCTCCGTACCGGCTCCTGGCCCAGTCCTGGAGGCCGTAGCGGCTGAGATAGCCGTGGAAAACGAAGTTGTTGGGAATGTCGATGCCCGCCGTGCAGGGGGCGCAGTAGCCGCACCGGCGGCAGAAGCTGGTGCCCAAGTCCCGGCGCATAGCGTCCACCCGCTCCAGCTCCTCCGCCGTCAGGGGGGAGGGATCGGCCGCGGCGGCCACGTTTTCCGCCACTTCCTCCGGGGAGTACATGCCGGGGAGCACGACGGTGACGTTGGGATTGGCGGCGGCAAAGCGGATGGCCAATTTCGCGTCCTCAATGGCTCCGCCCGCCAGAGATTTCATGTTGATGAAGCCCACATTTTTCTCTTTTGCCTGCTCCATCAGCTCCGCAGCCTGGGTTTCCACGATGTTGTAGGGGAACATGACCGTCTCCACCCAGTCCAGCTCCAGCGCCCGCTCAAACACCTCCGGCTTATGGGCGGTGAGGCCGATGTGGCCGATCTTCCCGGCCTCTCTGGCTTTCAGCAGGGCCTCTAACGCTCCTCCCGGAGCATTTACCTGCTCCAGCTGCTGAAGGCTGGGGTTGTGGACCTGGTAGAGGTCGATGTAGTCCGTGCGGAAGTTGCGCAGGCTGGTGTCAATATCCTTCGCCATGCTTTCCCTGTCACGGCTCATGGTCTTGGTGGCCAGGACAAACTTCTCCCGGCGGCCCTCGATGGCCTGGCCGATCAGTTCCTCGCTGACGCTGTAGCCCCGGGCGCTGTCGATGAAGTTGATCCCCGCGGCTTCCACTGCGTCCAGCAGTTTCTTTGCCGCCTGGGCGTCCACCCGCTGGATGGGGATGCCGCCCAGACCTACCCGGGAGACCTTCAGACCGGTTTTGCCTAATGTTACGTATTCCATTTCCTTCTCCTTCCTATTCATAAGCGACCGGAAATTTGCGGTTACTGTGCTTTCTCCAGTGCGTCCAACCGCTTTGTCATCATTTCCATGGCGGATTTTAAGGAAATTATCTCATTCTCCAGAAAATCCAACCGCTCTTTTTTACTTGGTTTTCCAGCATCTTTAACACGATATCTCTGCTATCCATAATACCCCCTCGTTCCTATAAATTGACTTTGCATCATCTTTCTGCCAAATCCTGCTTATCGCCCTAATTCTATCACAGATATCTGCCTGTTTCAAGGCAAATCATAAATTGACAGAAATACGGCAGAGCCCGCTTCGGGCTCTGCCGCATCGTTTATTCCTGTTTCTGCTGGAGGCTGTCGTCTTCCGGCGTTTTGTCCGGTTTCTCCCCCGCATCCTCCGGCAGGGCTCCACCTGCCGTGGGCATGGGGATGGGCTCGCTGACGATGCTGATATGTTTGGCGGGAGGCTCGATGGTGCCGTCCTGTCTGGCGGGCACGCCGTAATAGTCCTCCTTGTCCGGGTCCCGGCCATCCAGAATGGCCATCATCTGAGCGCCGGTGATGGTCTCCTTCTCGAAAAGGTACCCGGCGATTTTGTCCAGCATCTCCCGGTTCTCCTCCAGGAGGGCTTTGGCCTCGTCATGGCATCTTTGCAGCAGCTCCACGACCTCCCTGTCCGCCAGGGCGAAGGTATCCTGGGCGCAGTTCATGCTGTACCCGCCGTCCAGATACTGGCTCTGGACGCTGCCCAGGGCCATCATGCCGAATTTCTCGCTCATGCCGAACCGGGCCACCAGATTCCGGGCCAGTTCGGTGGCCCGCTCGATGTCGTTTGCCGCGCCGGAGGTCTGGGTGTTGAACACCAGCTCCTCGGCGCACCGGCCCGCCAGCAGGGTGCGGATCTCGGTGAGGATGTCGTCCTTGCTCATGAGGAACTTCTCCTCCTCCGGCAGGTGGAGGGTGTAACCCAATGCGCCCTCAGTGTGGGGAACGATGGTGATCTTAGTCACGGGCTGGGCGTTTTTCTGCTTTGCCGCCGCCAGGGCGTGGCCCACCTCGTGGTAGGCGATGATCTTCTTCTCCTGCTCGGTGATGACGGTGCCCTTCTTCTCCGCGCCGGCGATGACCACCTCGAAGGAGGCCAGCAGATCCTCCTGATTCACCGCGTGGCGTCCGTGCCGGACCGCCCGCAGCGCGGCCTCGTTGACGGTATTCGCCAGATCCGCGCCCACGCAGCCCGCGGTGGCCTGGGCGATCTTGTTGAGGTCCACGTCCTCCGCCATGCGAATCTTTCTCGTATGCACCTGTAAGGTCGCCAGACGGCCCGCCAGATTGGGCCGGTCCACGGTGATGCGCCGGTCAAAGCGTCCCGGACGGAGCAGCGCCTTGTCCAGCACCTCCGGACGGTTGGTGGCGGCCAGAACGATGATGCCCTTGCTGGGGTCGAAGCCGTCCATCTCCGCCAGAAGCTGGTTCAGGGTTTGCTCCCGCTCGTCGTTGCCGCCGCCGAAGCGGGAATCACGGGTCTTGCCGATGGCGTCGATTTCATCAATGAAGATAATGCAGGGGGCCACCTTGGCCGCCTCCTGGAACAGGTCGCGGACGCGGCTCGCGCCTACGCCCACGAACATCTCCACGAACCCGGAACCGGAGATGGAGAAGAAGGGCACGCCCGCCTCTCCGGCCACGGCCTTGGCAAGCAGGGTCTTACCGGTACCCGGGGAGCCCACCAGCAGCGCGCCCTTGGGCAGCTTCGCGCCGATGGCGGTGTACTTGCCGGGATTGTGAAGGAAGTCGATGATTTCCACCAGGGACTCCTTAGCCTCGTCCTGTCCGGCCACGTCGTTGAAGGTTACGCCGGTGGTTTTCTCCATGTACACTTTGGCGTTGGATTTCCCGACGCTGCCGATGCCGCCAATGCCGCCGCCCTTTTTCGCCATCACGTTCATAAACAGCATGAACACGCCGATGAGCAGCACCATGGGCAGGATGTACGCGATCATGAACTCCAGAATGGGAGACATCTCGGCAACGTAGGGGTTGGTGTAGTTCTCCACGCCGTACTCGTCCAGCGTCTCCAGCAGGCCCTGGTCGTAAGAGCCCATCTGCATGGTGAAGAGGGTGTAGTCCTTGTCGTAAGTATTGCCGTCCTCATCAGTGTAGACGTATCCCTCCACGGGGGAGATCTCGATCTTTCCGTCGGTAAACACCACGGAGTCCACCCGGCCGTCCTTCACCAGCTGTTTGAACTCGCTGTACTGGATCTCGTGGGTGGAGGCGGTGGCGCTGGCCTGACGGCTGTAGGCGGAGAGGTAGTTGAACACCACCGTCAGCCCCACGGCCCAGATCACCAGGATCAGCAGGCCGTTGACCTTTTTGTTCTTATTATTTTTGTTGTTATTGTTGTTGTCCATCTTATTCTCCTTCTATCTTCTCGGGCTTGCACACACCCCGCCCGGAAGCGTCTATGGTGCATGGTATCACAAAATTCTCCCCTTCACAAGGACTGTCTGTGGATTTTCTGTGAAATTTCTGTGAATACCCCTTTCAGAGCGGGGCGTTTTGTGGTATACTGACAATAAATTACCATTTCACCTGGCGGAAAACGGCCCTGTTTCCAGAAAATTTCGGGGCCGGAGGAGGCCGGAAGGAGACCCGTTATGAGAGAACATGAGGCGCGGTCCGCGCCGGAAGAGCTGATCGAGGGCCGCAACGCGGTCACCGAGGCCCTGCGGGCCGGGACTGCCATCGATAAGCTGTACGTATCCCGGGGGGAGACGGACCACACCCTGGGCCGCATTATCGCCCAGGCGAAGAAAGCGGGCGTGGTGGTGGTGGAGTGCGACCGGCGGAAGCTGGACGCCATGAGCGAGACACACAGCCACCAGGGCGTCATTGCCGTTGCCGCCGCGCAAGGCTACGCGTCTGTAGAGGACATTCTGCGAGCCGCCGCCGACAGGGGGGAGCCGCCCCTGGTGGTGGTCTGCGACGAAATCTCGGACCCTCACAATCTGGGGGCCATTATCCGCACCGCCGAGTGCGCCGGGGCCCACGGGGTCATCATCCCCAAGCGCCGCAGCGCGGGCCTCACCGCCGTAGTGGCGAAAACCAGCGCGGGCGCGGTGAGCTACCTGCCGGTGGCGAGGGTGCCCAACATTCCCGCGCTGCTGAAGGACCTGCAAAAGAAGGGCCTCTGGATCTTCGGCACCGCCGCCGAGGGGGACAAATCCCTCTACGAGGCGGATCTCCGCTCGCCCGCCGCCATCGTCATCGGCAGCGAGGGGGACGGCATGGGCCGTCTGGTCCGGGAGGGCTGCGATTTTCTGGTAAGCATCCCCATGAAGGGAAGGATCAGTTCCCTCAACGCGTCCGCCGCCGCCGCCGTGCTGCTGTACGAGGCGCTGCGGCAGCGGGGATGATATGTATTTTACCAGTCATGGCAAAGAAATGAGACATAACATATGGTTGACGATCATCATAACAACAACCCAATAGAAGATCCATCCCTTCTGGATACCCAGCGTCTTCTGCTGGGGGCCCAGCTGCCGGAGGACACGCCCTTCGACCTGGATGACATCCTGGCGGAGTTTGGCGGCGGACAGGGGAGCGGTCCCGCAGAGGAGGAGCCTGTCTATCCGGACCTGATTCCCCCGCCGGAACCTCTGCCGGAGCCGGAGCCCGTCCCGGAACCCGCTTACGAGCCGGAGTCCGGGGCGGACCCCGTCCCGCGGCCGGAGCCGGAACCGGCCCCGCCGCCCCGGCGGCGGTTCCTGCGCTGGTTCCGTCCGGCCCCGGAGCCTGCGCCTGAACCGGGCCCCGAGCCGGAGCTGAATCCGCAGCCTCCGGAGGAAGAGGAGCTTTCCCCGGAGGAGCCCGCCGCCCCAGCGGAGGAGCCGGAGGAGACGGCGCTGTCGGAAGACGAGCTGGACCTGGCCTTCTGGGACGATTTCGCGGCGGCGGAGGGACTGTACCTGCCCGGAGAACTGCCGGAGACGCCGGAGACGCCGGAGACGAAAGCGCCGCCCGCTGTCCCGGTGGAGGAAGCGCTTGCGAAAACTGCGCCCAAGCCGGTTCCAAAGCCCAAGCCGGTTCCAAAGCCCGAACCGGAAGAGCCGCCTGCCGTCTCCATGGAGGACGTGGTAGCCAGCACGGTGGACGCGGTGAAGGCTGTCCAGAAGAAGCGGCAGGAAAAATTCCGCAAACGCCTGGAAAAGGAGGCCAAACAGGAGAAAAAGGCCTCCAAACGGCGGGAACCCGCCTCCCGCCGCCCCTTGCCGGAGGCGGACAGCGAGCCTCCCGCCGGCGAGACGGCCGGCCGCCACAAGCGGCAGTTCCGGGAGTGCCGGCGTGCGCTGGTCCTGGCTGTGCCCGTGCTGCTGCTGCTGTGGCTGCCCTGGGTTCTGGAGAAGACGGGCACGGCGGTCCCCTTTTTCAGCGACAGCGCCGACAACGCGGCTCTCTGCGTATTGATCGCCCAGACTCTGCTCGTCATGATATGCTGGCCGGTGTACCGCGCCGCCGCCAGTTCCCTGGGGGAGGGAGCCTGGACCGTCAACGCCACCGCTCTGCTGTGTACGCTGGTGACGCTGCTGGATGAGATGACCATGCTGATCCTGCCCCAGCGGACCGACGCGCCGCCCCTGGGCGGCGTGGCCGCGGCAATCAGCGTATTTGCCCTGTGGGGACTGACGGGCTGGCACCGGGGCATGGCGGAGACCTTCCGCATTGCCGCCATGGGGGAGCCCACCCGAGTGGTGGATGATTCTCCCCAGGGTATTGCCCGGGGTGTGGGGACCGGCGCGGGATTCTATACCCGGGCCGCCATGGAGGATACCGCCTCCCAGTGGCAGCGGCTGCTGCTGCCGGTGCTGGCGGCGGCGTCGGTGGTGTTCGCCGGCCTGGCCTCCGTCGGCCAGGAACGGAGCCAGGACTTTTTGTGGTGCTGGTCGGTGGTGCTGTGCGCCTCCTCCTCGCTGGTGTTCCCCATGGCCTTCTCCGTGCCATTTGGCCGGGTGGCTTCCCATCTGGCCCGCAGCGGCGCGGCGGTGGCGGGAATGTACGGCGCGTCCGCCTTTGCCGGGGACAGGCGGCTGACGGTGACGGATACCGATCTCTTTCCCCCCGGCGCGGCCTCGCTGGGCGGGATCAAGCTCTATGGTGAGGAACAGAATCACGCCATCTCCTACGCGGCCACGCTGGCCATCCAGGGCGGCGGCCTGCTGGGAAGGCTTTTCAACGACACTATCCGCCGCAGCCATGTAGGGCTGCAAAACCTGGAGCACTTCCACATCCACGAGGACGGCGGCCTGGGGGGCATGATCCACGGTGAAACCGTGCTGATGGGTACCCCCTCCTTCATGCGCCGCCAGGGGGTGCATATGCCGCCTAACTTCAATCCCAAGGGGGCGGTGTGCCTGTCGGTGGATGGAGAACTGACAGCGGTGTTCCAGATCAAGTATTCGGCGGCGGAACCTGTGGAGTACGCCCTGCGCATCCTGCGCCGCAGCGGCTTCCGCCTGATCATGGCTACCCGGGACGGCAACATTGTCCCCAAATTTCTCAAGGCCCGGTTCGGCTGGGACGGCGGAGGAGATCCGCTGGAGCTGGACGACCGGCTGGCCCTCTCCGACCCGGAGCGGGAGGCCGGGGGACCCGAGGGCATGCTCTACCGGGACGGCCTGCTGCCCTACGCCTTTCTGGCGGTGGACAGCCGCAGGCTGTGCCAGACGGTGCTGGTGGGCAATCTGCTGTCCATTTTCAGCAGCATCGCCGGGTCTCTGCTGGGCTTCTACCTGACCTTTGCCGGGAGCTACGGGGTGCTGACGCCGCTGCTGATGATGACGTTCCTGCTGCTGTGGGCGGTACCTATGCTGCCCATGGTGTGGACGGTGGACAAGGGGTAGGTTTTGATTCGCGCCTGCTTTGCCGCCGCAGGCGGCCCCTTGAGAATCCCCGAATGAGGCGTTTTGTTTTGCGCTTGTCCTATAGTCTGTCCGGACTACAGGACCGGTTCCCGTGTATGAGGCAAAGCGTCTATCCGATGATGTTGTCGTTGGTCCCTACCGCATTGCCTTGGGTACTCCCGGGGCGGCTGCGTTGGATGGTCCCCCTTGCATAGCAGTCTCTTTTTAACAGGGCGGCAGCCGGAGTCCTTCAAGCGCCAAGCCACTAGAAGGACAACAGTCAACTCAGAGGCACCCGATCCAGCAAATTACCACCCAATGGTGACTAACCCCTGTAAAATATAAGGGATTCTTAAACCGCCAGGTTTAAGTGACTTTTTGCCTACTTTTTGTTCACACAAAAAGTAGGCGCGGGGTCGGGGGCCGCGCAGGCCCCCGGGCTATCGAATAGAATGATCTGAACATACTCCCCCCAGTGACGTCATTTAGCCGCCCCTGGCGTTTAAATGCCCGTCCCGGCACTCGGCCGTGGGTCGAGCGCCTGAGCGGTCTTTGCTGTATTCGTCAAAAATATCTTCTCTATTTTGTCTATTACGTCTAAAATGAACTTGAAAACAAAATACTAGTTGTGCTAAAACGAAAAAAGTAATATAATCAATATGTTAAGCAAGTCCGCGACAGCGGGCACGATAAACGGAAGGAGACAAAACTCTATGGACATTCGCAACATCTGCCTGCTGGGCCACGGCGGCAGCGGAAAAACCTCTCTGGTGGAGAGCATGCTGTATCTCACCGGCGTTACCGACCGCCTGGGCAAGCCCGCGGACGGCAACACCGTTTGCGACTACGACCCCGAGGAGATCAAGCGTCAGATTTCCATTTCTCTGGCCATGACTCCCGTCACCTACAAGGGCGTTAAGATCAACGTCATGGACACCCCGGGCAACTTCGACTTTGCCGGCGAGATGCAGTCCGGCGTCCGTGCCGCCGAGGTGGGCGTGCTGGTGTGCGCCTCCAAGGACGGCCTCAGCGTGGGCGCGGAGCGCTGCTGGAAGTACCTCAAGAGCCAGAACAAGCCCTGCATCGTCTACATCTCCAAGGAGGACGAGGAAAACGCCAACTTCTCCGGCACCCTGGAGGCCCTGCGCGAGAAGCTGGGCAGCTCCATCGCTCCCGTCGCCGCCCCCATCCTGGACGGCAGCAAGCGCACCATCGGCATCCTTGACGTCATCAAGCGCAAGGCCTACAAGATGGGCTCCGGCAAGGGCAGCAAGCGTGAGGAGATCCCCGTGCCCGCGGACATGGCGGATACGCTGGACGAGTACTACAACGAGCTGGTGGCGGCCATCGCCGACACCACCGAGGAATACGGCGAAAAGTTCCTCATGGAGGAGCCCTTCACCACCGAGGAGATCATCGACGGTCTGAAGATCGGCGTGCGCACCGGCATCGTGTCCCCCGCCGTCTGCGGCTCCGCCATCACCGGCCTGGGCACCGAGATGCTCATGTCCACCATCGTGGACCTGGTGCCCGCTCCCACGGAGATGCCCGCTGAGGAGGCCACCGACGAGTCCGGCGAGAACAAGGTCGAGATCAAGCGCGACCCCAACGGCCCCACCGCCGCCATCGTCTTCAAGACCATCTCCGACCAGTACGGCAAGTACTCCCTGGTCAAGGTCGTCTCCGGCAAGATCACCGGCGATATGTCCCTCTATAATCCCACCACCGGCAAGAGCGAGAAGCTGGGCCGTCTCTATACCATCAAGGGCAAGAAGAACGAGGAAGTCAAGGAGATCGCCTGCGGCGATATCGGCGCCATCGCCAAGATGGACCGCCTGAAGACCGGCGACACCCTGTGCGACCCCAAGCAGGTCGTGAAGCTGGCTCCCACTCCCTTTGCCGAGCCCTGCTACTCCCGCGCCATCGCCCCCAAGACCCGGGGCCAGGACGAGAAGGTCGGCTCCGGCCTCATCCGTCTGAACGAGGAAGATCCCACCTTTACCGTGGTCAACAACGCGGAGACCCACCAGGTGGTCGTCTCCGGCGCGGGCGACATCCAGATCGACGTGCTGGTCAGCAAGCTGAAGAGCCGCTTCGGCGTGGAAGCCGAGCTGGATACCCCCCGGGTGGCCTACCGTGAGAAGATCCGCAAGCAGGTCCGCAAGCAGGGCCGTCATAAGAAGCAGACCGGCGGCAGCGGCCAGTTCGGTGATGTCCATATCATCTTCGAGCCCCAGGATGAGCAGGAAGAGATGATCTTCGCCGAGGAGGTCTTCGGCGGCAGCGTGCCCAAGAACTTCTTCCCCGCCGTTGAGAAGGGCCTGCGGGAAGCCTGCGCCCACGGCGTGCTGGCGGGCTATCCCATGGTGTTCCTGAAGGCCACCCTGGTGGACGGCTCCTACCACCCGGTAGACTCCTCCGAAATCGCGTTCAAGACCGCCGCTCAGCTGGCCTACAAGGCCGCTCTGCCCGAGGCGTCCCCCGTCCTGCTGGAGCCCATCGGCGAGCTGAAGGTCAAGATTCCCGACAGCTACATGGGCGACATTCTGGGCGATCTGAACAAGCGCCGCGGCCGCGTCATGGGCATGAACCCCACCGGCGACGGCGACCAGATCGTGGAGGCCGAGGTCCCCGAGGCCGAGATGATGACCTACGCCATCGACCTGCGGTCCATGACCCAGAGCCGTGGTTCCTTCACCTTCCACTTTGTCCGCTACGAGGACTGCCCCGCCGCGGCCCAGGAGAAGGC
>JAAVHF010000016.1 GCA_014799845.1 Oscillibacter sp.
ACAAGAAGGCCCACACTCCCGCTAAGCCCGTACAGGAGAACTGGAACGACTCTACCTGCGCCAACGAAGGCAGCTATGACGAGGTCGTCTACTGCTCCGCCTGCCATGTGGAGCTGAGCCGCGAGACCAAGGTCATCAACAAGAAGGCCCACACTCCCGGCCAGCCCGTGCAGGAGAACCGGAACGACTCTACCTGCGCCAACGAGGGCAGCTATGACGAGGTCGTTTACTGCTCCAAGTGTGGTGATGAAATCAGCCGCGTGACCAAAGTCATCGACAAGAAGGCCCACACTCCCGCTAAGCCCGTACAGGAGAACTGGAACGACTCTACCTGCGCCAACGAAGGCAGCTATGACGAGGTCGTCTACTGCTCCGAGTGTGATGCTGAGATCAGCCGCGTGACCAAGGTCATCGGCAAGAAGGCCCACACTCCCGCTAAGCCCGTACAGGAGAACCGGAACGACTCTACCTGCGCCAACGAAGGCAGCTATGACGAGGTCGTCTACTGCTCCGAGTGTGGTGATGAGATCAGCCGCGTGACCAAGTCCATCGACAAAAAGGCTCATACTCCCAGCCAGCCCGTGCAGGAGAACGTAACCGCCCCCACCTGCATCAATGAAGGCAGCTATGACGAGGTCGTTTACTGCTCCGTCTGCCATGTGGAGCTGAGCCGCGTGACCAGGGAGATTGAGCGGACCTCTCACACTGTGGGCGCCCCCGTTCGTGAGAACGTGACCGACTCCACCTGCATTGATGAAGGCAGCTATGACGAGGTCATCTACTGCTCCGTCTGCCATGTGGAACTGAGCCGCGTGACCAAGGCCATCGACAAGAAAGCCCACACCGAAGTTATTGATGCCGCTGTCCCCGCCGCCTGCGAAGACGCCGGCCTGACCGAAGGCAGCCACTGCTCCGTCTGCGGCGAGATTCTCGTTGCTCAGGAAACTGTTGACGCTCTCGGCCACGACTACGAGGCTGTCGTAACCGATCCCACCTGCACCGAGGAAGGCTGCACCACCCACATCTGCACCCGTTGCGGCGACAGCTACGTGGACGATGCGGTCGAGGCTCTCGGCCACGTCTGGGATGACGGCGTAGTGACCCAGAGGCCCACGCCCACTGTGGACGGCATTATGACCTACACCTGTGAGCGCTGCGGCGAGACCCGCACCGAGCCCATCCCCTCCTCCAGCGTCTACCCCGGACTCCCCGCTCCTGATCCCGATGAGGGCGGCGGCCCCGGTACCGGCAATGACACCACGATCATCGATGAGGAAGATACGCCTCTGGCCGATCTTCCCTTCGAGGACGTCCTGCCCAGCGACTGGTTCTATGATGCAGTCATGTACGTCTATAACCGCGGCCTGATGAACGGCGTGTCCGACACGCTCTTTGATCCCTACGGCATCCTCAACCGTGCCATGGTCGTGACCATCCTCTACCGCGTAGAGGGCGAGCCCGAGACCGAGCCTTCCTCCTTCAAGGATGTGGAAGCCGGCAAGTGGTACACTGACGCCATCGGCTGGGGCGCTGCCAACGGCATCGTCAAGGGCTACGATGAGGATCGCTTTGGTCCTCTGGACCCCGTGACCCGCGAGCAGCTGGCCGCCATCCTGTACCGTTATGCCCAGTACAAGGGCTATGACGTGACGGACGCCACGGATCTGAGCATCTACACGGACGCTGCCGAAATTCATGAGTACGCTGTTGAGGCCATGCAGTGGGCCATCGCCATTGGCGCTCCCACCGCTCTGGACGGCCTGGTGCTGTCTCCCCGTGAGAACGCCACCCGCGCTCAGGTTGCCGAGGCTTTCATGAATTTCTGCGAGAAGTACATGCCCCTTGAGGCGGAAGGCGAAGCAGCCTGATCCCCGCATTTCATAAGCAAAGCCCCGGAGGCATCCGCCTCCGGGGCCTTTTTACGCTATGCTCCCACCGTCCCTACTTCCGCGCCGGTGTAGTACCATTCCAGGATTTCCCGATAGGTCATCCCGTTTCCCGCCAGAACGTTCGCGCCGTACTGGCTCATGCCCACGCCGTGGCCGTAGCCGGTAACGGAGAAGATAACGGCGTCCCCGTCAAAAGAAATAGTAAAGCAGGCGCTGCGCAGGTCCAAAATAGTCCGCAGCCGGTTGCCGCCAATCTCCACGCCGCCCACGGATAAACTGTTCACCGTTCCCCCGGCCTGCTGCCGGATATTGGTAAACCAGTTGGAGGGACTGCCCTCCAGCTTCGCCTCCGGCAGCGCGTCCAGCAGTTTTTCCCGCAGCTCCGAGGCGGAAAAGCTAGCGGTGGAACGATAGTCCGGCACCGTGTCCTCCCCCTCCGGGGTCTCCACGCTTTGCAGATAAGGCAGGCTGGCGCTCCATACGGCCTGTGCGTCCTGGGTAGTTCCCACCGAGGAGGAGTGAAACACCGCCAGCACCGGCGCGCCGTCATAGAGAACGCACTCGCCGTCCGTGTCAGTGACCGCCCGCTGGATTTTCTCCTCATATTCGCCAGCCTTCTCCCCCCACTCTCCGGCGGAGGTCTCCTGGCTTTTGAACGCCTGGCAGCAGGAGATGTCGTCGCAGGCGTCGGCCTGAGGGTGGTTGGCGCTGCCGCCGGAGGCAATTTTATGGAGTATGTACGTTCTGGCGGCAACGGCCTGGGCCTTCAGTGCCTCCGCCTCGAAAGAGGCGGGCATTTCCGCCCGCAGAACGCCCGTCAGATAGGTCTTCATATCCATTTGCTGGAGTTTTCCTCCCACCTGCACGGTCAGGGACATCGCACCGTCCACGGAGGAATTTTCTTCTTCCCCGGGCGTTTCCGGCGGCTCATCCTGGGCCGCAGGCGGGTCCTCTTCCGGCAGCGGCTCTCCGGCGGGTGGATCATCCGTTGGAGGAAGCGAATCCTGTGCGGGTCCGCCCCACAGCCACGGGAGGAAAAATATAAGAAAAATCAATATAACAGAGAGGACAACATGTTTCCCCATAGCAGTATCGCCTTCCTTCTACCACAGGATATGATTTGCTTGTCCAAAAAATGAATGACAAATCCAAAATGATATGCTATACTATATTTTGCCGCGCTGGGCGCGGAAAACGGGAAATTCTTCCGCGGCCCTGCGGGCCGTCCCCGGCATCAATCTTGTTTTAGATTCGCCCTGCCGGGCCGTGAAGCGCCGCAAGGCGGCGCTTTTAGCGCTAAGACCGCCGCAGGCGGCCCCACGGGGGGCCTACTTTTCCCTTGCAGGAAAAGTAGCAAAAGTGCCCTCAAGGGGGCTTCGCCGCCCTTGAGAATCCCCTAATATGTCGTTTCGTTTTGCGCTTGTCCTGTAGTCTGTCCGGTCTGAATTAACCGGCTCCCGTGTATGAGGCGAAGCGCCGATCCAACGATGTTATCGGCGGACCCTACCGTACCGCTTTGGGTACTCCCGGGGCAGTCGCGTCAGACGGTCCCCCTTGCAAGGCAGTCTCTCTTTAACAGGGCGGCAGCCGGAGTCCTTCAAGCGCCAGGCCATCAGAAGGACAACCTCCAACTCAGGGGCACCCAATCCATCAAGTCACCGCCCAATGGTGACAAGCTCCCCCGTATAGGGAAGCGGCACGAACGTGCCGCCCCGTCACGATTGTGCACGGCCACTCGATGTGGCCGTTGCAGAATCAAGGGGCCGCGCAGGCCCCGGGCTATCGAATAGAACAATCTAAACTGACTGCCCGCAGGGACGTCATTCAGCCGCCTCCGGCGCCTGAATGACCGTCCCGGCACTCGGCCAAAGGCCGAGCGCCGGGGGCGGCCGGAGAAAGGAAGTCCCCCTATGAAAAATTCCCCCTATATGAAAGGCCTCCGCCTCTGGGTGCAGGGCCTCCTGTTCCTCGCCCTCCGCTGGGCGGAGCTGAAAACCGGCTTTGATCCGGACACCGGCCTCTCCCGGCACGGAGTACCGGGGATGATCCTGGCCGCCGCCATTCTCTTCTGCGCGGCGGCGGAGCTCTGGCTGTGTATCCGCCTCCCCGGCGGCAAGCGTACTTACCTCAACTGCCTGGAGCCCCTGGGACAAAGCAGCCTGCCCCTCCTGGCGGCGGGGAGCCTGCTGCTGTGCGCCGGAGCCGTGCTGCTGCCCGGCTGGAACACGTTGTCCATCGCCGCCGCTGCGGCGGCCGCCGCGACAGCGGCCGGTCTGATCCTTTTTGTCCGGCTGCTGCGAAACGGCGAAACGCCGCGCGTTTTCTACCTCCTGCCCGCCATGGTATTTTCCGTCCTGTTCGTGCTGGTCATCTATCTGCCGGAGGAGGTCAACCCGGTCCTGGCCCGGTTCTATCTCATTGTGCTGGCCGCGGCCATGGTTTCCTGCGCCTTCTATCAGCTGGCGGGCCTTACCTGCCAGGAGGGCAGCCTGCGCTGGTTCGTCTTTTTCGGCGATCTGGCGGTGCCGCTCTGCCTGGCCTCCATGGCGGACTGCGCCGGCAATCTGGGCCGGATGCTGATTTACTTTGGTTTCGCCCTGGTACTGACGCTATTCCTGCTGAGCCGGCGCGGCGAAGTCCTGCCGGAGCCCGAGCCGAAGCCGGAAGCGTCCCGTGAGTAAGGAGCGCGGGACATCCCTGTAAAACACCACAAGGACGCCGCCGGGGCTGACCCGGCGGCGTCCTTTTCCTATGTTCACTGCCCCTGTCTTACAGCGATCTGCCTCGCGTCAGCGCGGCGCAGGGCGATGACCGCGCCGCAGACGGCGTAGGCCACCGGGTCGCCCCAGGGGCTCTCCTGTACCGCCATGACCTGGCCTCCGGGGACAAACCCCAGTTCCAGCAGCCGCCGGCGCTGGTCCTCCGGGGCTTTCAGGCCGGTGACGGCGGCCTTCCGGCCTACCGGCAGGCAGTCCAGGGTGGTCACATCCTCCATAATAAGAGGACCTCCTTTATTGAATGCGGGACAACGGTCCCACGGATGCTCTACAAGCCAGTCTATGCCGCCTGGGCGGTCACTGTGCCAGATAGGCCAGAACGCCGTCAGCGATGCCCCGGGCCAGCTTGGCCTGATACTCCGGCTGGACCAGCAGCTCCAGTTCGGCGGGCGTGGACATAAACCCGCACTCCACCAGAGCGGCGGGCATAAGGGAGGTCCGCAGCACCGCCAGATTGGGCCGCTCCTCCATGCCGAAGTCGCCGGCCCCGGTGGCGCCGCGCATGGTCTGGTGGAGCAGCTGGGCCAGCCGCCAGCCGTTGGTGCCCTCGCCGTAGGCGCAGGTATAGATGCCGGCGGCGTCGTCATGGTCCACGTTGGCGTTGCAATGGACGCTGACAAACAGGTCCGCGTTCATGTCGTTGGCCAGGCCGCTGCGGTCATAGAGGTCCACGTAGCTGTCATCGGTGCGGGTCATGACCACCGTAACGCCGGCCTCCTCCAGCAGCTTCGCGGCCTGCGCCGCGATGGCCAGATTAAGGTCCTTCTCCTGCACGCCGCCATAACTGGCTCCCTCGGCCTCTCCGCCGTGGCCGGGGTCCAGGACCACCAGGGCGGAATACTGCGGCTCCTCCTCCGGCTGCGCCGGCACGGAGGTGACGGCCGCCGTACGGGTCATGGGGTCCCAGGTCACCTCGCAGCCCAGCGCTTCGGCGATGGTCCGGAGGGCCACCATGGCAGTCCCGCCCTGGGATATGTAGGCGGAGGAGTCATCCACTTCCTTTCCGTTCACCAGAATGCGGATGCCGCTCTGACTGGCTCCGGACGCGGTCAGGGAGAGCATGAGCACGAGGCCCAGCGCCATCAAAAATGCATAGATCCGTTTCAGTTTCATTCGGTCAATTTCCTTTCCGGCGCCGCCGGCAGATTTCGACGGCGGTGTTTTCTCCATTATATCGGACAGCCCGCGGGGAACGCAAGGCACAATATCTGGATTTTTCAGAAAATATCCTATGAATCCCCTTGACAAAACCGCGCGGTACGCCTATAGTCAGTGGCGACAAATTTAGATGAAAAAGAGGTCTTCCGCATGAAAGATCATAAGTCGGTCATGACATTGGACAAGCTGCCCGTCGGCGGCAGCTGCGTCATCGAGCAGGTAGGCAACCAGCGGGGCGCGGTCAAGCGCCGCCTCATTGACATGGGCCTGACCCCGGGCACCACCGTGGAGCTGATTAAGATGGCCCCCTTCGGGGACCCCATGGAGGTCCGCCTGCGGGGCTATGAGCTGAGCCTGCGGAAGGAGGACGCCGCGCAGATCCGGATCAGCACGGAAACCGTGAAGTCCGTGGAACGGGAATCGGTATCCGAGAGCGCCTACCACCTGGGCGCGGCCTGTCACGGCGACTGCGCCAGATGCAGGATGGGCTGTTCCGACCCCAAAGATCTGGAGGCCATGCACCGGGCCCACCGCCACGAGCAGGAGCACCACCCCAGCACCTACGACCCCCGCGCCCACGACCAGCGTCCCGGTAAGGTGGCCCTGGTGGGCAACCCCAACTGCGGCAAGACCACCCTGTTCAACGCTCTGACCGGCTCCAACCAGTACGTGGGCAACTGGCCGGGGGTGACGGTAGAAAAAAAAGAAGGGCAGGCGAAGCTGGGCGGCCTGGAATTCACGGTAGTGGACCTGCCGGGCATTTACTCCCTGTCCCCCTACTCCATGGAGGAGCTGGTAGCCCGGAAGTTCATCATCGGCGAACAGCCGGACGCCATCATCGACATTGTGGACGCCACCAATCTGGAGCGGAACCTGTACCTGACCATGCAGCTTTTGGAGCTGGAGCGGCCGGTGGTCCTGGCGGTCAACTTCATGGACGAGGTGGAGAAGAAGGGGGACGTCATCGACTGCGCCCGTCTCTCCGCCAGTCTGGGGGTGCCGGTGGTGCCCATCTCCGCCCGGGACAACGTAAACATCGACAAGCTGGTCCAGGAGGTACATAAGCAGATGCACACCGGCCTCACCGTGGAGCCGGACGACCTCTATGACGACTTCACCCACGCCATCCACCACCGCATCAGCGCCCTGATCCACGACCGGGCCTACGAGAAGGGCATCCCGGCCCACTGGGCCTCCATCAAGCTGCTGGGCGGCGACGAAGAGGTGGCAAAAGACCTGGCTCTGGACCAGGCGGCGCTGGACAAGATCGACGCCATCGCCCGGGAATACGAGGCCGCCAGTCCTCTGGGCGACCGGGAGACCCTTCTGGCGGACAGCCGCTACCGTTTTGTGGAACGTGTGGTCCGTTCCGCGGTGAAAAAGAAAAACACCGGCGGCGGGCAGACCGTCACCGAGCGGATCGACGCGGTGGCCACCCACCGGATCTGGGCCATTCCCCTGTTTCTGGGGATGATGCTGCTGGTGTTTCTCATCACCTTCAGCGGACCGGGAGCATGGCTCTCGGACGGCATCGCTTGGTTTGTGGAGGATGTCCTGTGTCCCGGCGTATCCGGGTGGCTGACGGCGCTCCACGCGCCGGGGTGGCTGACCGGCCTGCTGGTGGACGGACTGATCTCCGGCGTAGGCGGGGTGCTGACCTTCCTGCCCATGATCGCGCTGCTGTTCCTGTTCCTCTCCATGCTGGAGGACAGCGGCTACATGGCCCGCGCCGCCTTCGTCATGGACCGGACGCTGCGGCACTTCGGCCTTTCCGGCAAGGCGTTCATCCCCATGCTCATGGGCTTTGGCTGCACGGTGCCCGCCGTCATGGGCGCCCGGACCATGGAGAATGAGAAGGACCGGCGCATGACCATACTGCTGGTGCCCTTCATGTCCTGCGGGGCGCGGCTGCCCATTTACGGACTGATGACCTCCGCCTTTTTCCCCCAATACGCGGGACTGGTAGTCTTTGGCCTGTACCTGCTGGGTCCGGTGCTGGCGATCATCTCCGGCCTGATCTTAAAGCGCAGCGTCTTTCAGGGCGAACCGGCCCCCTTCCTGCTGGAGCTTCCCCCCTACCGGATGCCTACCCCCCAGAACATCTGGCTCCATGTCTGGGAGCGGGTGCGGGACTTCCTGACCCGGGCGGGGACCGTCATTGCCGCCATGAGCGTGGCGATCTGGTTTTTGCAGAGCTTCGGCCCCGACTTCCGCATGGTGGAGGACACCGCCGACAGTATCCTGGCCATGATAGGCGCATGGATCGCGCCCGTGTTCGCGCCCATGGGCTTTGGCGTATGGCAGGCGGCGGTGGCGCTGCTCACCGGGCTCATTGCCAAGGAGGCCGTGGTCAGCTCCATGAGTTTGTTTTACGGTTTTTCCCTCACGGATTACGCTGCCGCCGGGGCTGTTATGGCGGCGACGTTCTCCCCTGCCGCGGCGCTGGCGTTCCTGGCGTTCTGCGCGCTGTATACGCCCTGCGTGGCGGCGGTCGCCACCATCCGGCGGGAGATGGGGAGTCTCAGCTGGACGGCGCTTACGCTGGTCTGGCAGCTGGGGGTGGCCTGGCTGGCCTCCTTCGCCGTCTACCAGATTGCAGGAATCTTTATGTGAAAAAATCGGGTGTGCTGACTGCACACCCGATTTTTTCACCGGAACCAGTAATACACATGCTCCTCCGTCTCCCGGCGGAGCTCCCCGCCGTTGGCCTCGGCTACCCGGCGGGAGGCGGTATTGTCCGGGTTGACCGTCACCAGGATCTCCTCGGTGATCCCCATCCGCCTTGCCTCTGCCAGCATGAGCCGCAGCAGCTCCTTGCCGTAGCCCTTCCCCCGCTGGTCGGAGGCGATAGCGTAGCCAATATGACCGCCAACCACCCGGAGCGCATCGGTGAGCCGATGGCGCAAGCTGCCCTGGCCCACGGGGACGCCGTCATCCATTAGCCAGAACAGGCTGTCCGGCACCTGCCAATCCTCCAGGCCGATGCCCTTGGTCCGGTTCACACGCTTTTCCAGCCAGGCGGGAAAATCGGCGTAATCCATACCGTTGACCCTGTTCGTATAACCGTTTTCATTGGCCCCGACGCGCTGGAGCATGTCGTAGAACTCCCTGCCGTCGGTCAGGGAAACGGGTTGTAAGTATAGCATTTTCATTCCTCCCAAACAGAAACCGGGCAAGGCATTGACACCCTGCCCGGTTATAGATTTCACTTCTGGGACATTCCTGTGATATACGCCTTAATCAGCGCCTTGATTTCTTCCGGGGTGTAGGATTCTTTTCCGTCTGCGGATTCGATGATGTCAATCAAATCGTAGGCCATTGACTTTTTGATCTCGTTGGACTCTCTGTCTGTCGGCATAGTAATCCTCCTTTCATTCAAGCGGCACCATCACTTTTTCATAATCAAAATATACCATGGAGCAGCCGCGATGTCAATAAAAAAGCGGGGCATCTTGAATGACACCCCGCTTTCCTGTTAATTTTGCTTACTTGATAACCTCGCCCCTGGCCTTCTTCTCCTCGATCTCGCGGAGAGCGTCCTTATGGCTGAGGTTGACACGGCCCTTCTCGTCGATCTCGGTGACCTTGACCCACATCATATCGCCGATCTTGCACACGTCCTCCACCTTCTCCACGCGGTGGTTGGCCAGCTTGGAGATATGCACCAGGCCGTCCTTGCCGGGAGCCAGCTCCACGAACGCGCCGAACTGCATCAGGCGCACCACGCGGCCATAGTACAGGCTGCCCACCTCGGGCACGAACACGATCTGATCGATGGCGTGCTTGGCGGCTTCGGCGGACTCGGCGTTGGCGGAGGCGATGCGGATGGTGCCGTCGTCCTCGATGTCGATCTTCGCGCCGGTGTCGGCAACGATCTTCTGGATGACGCTGCCGCCCTTGCCGATGACGTCCCGGATATTGTCGGGATCGATCTTCATGGTGATCATCTTGGGGGCCCACTTGCTGACCTCAGCGCGAGGCTCGGCGATGCAGGGCAGCATGATCTGGTCCAGGATCTCGCACCGGGCGTCGTAGGTGATGTCCAGAGCGTTCCGGATGATCTCCATGGTCAGGCCGTCGTTCTTCAGGTCCATCTGAATGGCGGTGATGCCCTTCTTGGTGCCGCCCACCTTGAAGTCCATCTCGCCGTGGAAGTCCTCCACACCCTGGATGTCGATGAAGGTGGTGAAGGAGCCGTCGTCGTCCTGGATGAGGCCGCAGGAGATGCCCGCCACAGGGGCCTTGATGGGCACGCCGGCGTCCATCAGGGCCAGGGTGCTGCCGCAGATGGAGCCCTGGGAGGTAGAGCCGTTGGAGGAGACGACCTCGCTGACCACGCGGATTGCGTAGGGGAACTCGTCCTCGCTGGGCAGCACGGGCAGGAGGGCGCGCTCGGCCAGCGCGCCGTGGCCGATCTCGCGGCGTCCGGGGCTGCGGGAGGGCTTGGCCTCGCCCACGGAGTAGCCGGGGAAGTTGTAGTGGTGCATGTAGCGCTTGGACTCCTCGGGCCAGATGGTGTCCAGCTTCTGGCAGGCGGAGAGGGTGTCCAGGGTGCAGATGCTCAGCACCTGGGTCTGGCCGCGGGTAAAGAGGCCGGAACCGTGGACCCGGGGCAGCACGCCCACTTCCGCGCCCAGAGGACGGATCTCATTCTTCTGACGGCCGTCCACGCGGTGGCCCTGGAGCAGCCAGGCCTTGACGATCTTCTTCTGGAACTTGTAGGTGAACTCCTCCAGGTACTTGTCCATGTCGGGGTACTGCTCCAGATACTTCTCGTGCCAGTGCTCGATCATGGCGTTCCAGCGGGCCTCGCGGACGTTCTTGTCGTCGGTGTCCATGGCGGCCTTGGCCTCGTCCATGAAGTTGGCCACGATGTCGTCAAACAGCTCCTGGTTGAAGTCGGCGTGGGGATAGTCGAACTTCTCCTTGCCGATCTCGGAGACCATCTGGTTAATGAGGGCCACCTGCTTCTGGTTCTCCTCGTGGGCGGTCTTAATGGCCTCGAACATGACGTCATTGGGGACCTCGTTGGCGCCCGCCTCGATCATGACCACCTTCTTGCCGGTGGAGACCACGGTCACGTCCATGTCGGAGACCTCAGCCTGCTCGGCGTTGGGGTTGACCACCAGCTTGCCGTCCACCAGGCCCATCTTCACCGCGCCCACGGGGCCGTTCCAGGGAATGTCGGAGATGGCCAGGGCGGCGGAGGTGCCGATGAGGGCGGCAATCTCGGGGGAGCAGTCACGGTCCACGCTCATGACGGTAGCCATGATGGCCACGTCGTTGCGGAAATCGCCGGGGAACAGGGGGCGGATGGGGCGGTCGATGACGCGGCTGGTAAGGATGCCCTTCTCGCCGGGACGGCCCTCGCGGCGCATGAAGCTGCCGGGGATGCGGCCCACGGCGTACATCTTCTCCTCGAAGTCCACGCTGAGGGGGAAGAAATCGATGCCGTCACGGGGACGGGCGGAGGCGGTAGCGGTGACCAGCACGGTGGTCTCGCCATAGGTGACCAGGACGGCGGCGTTGGCCAGCTCGGCCAGCTTGCCGGTCTCCAGGGTCAGGGGACGGCCTGCCAGGTCCATGGTGTACTTGCGGTAATTGGGGAACTGCTTTTTGGTGATGATGGTAGACATAGCGTACTCCTTTTTATTCTTTTGTTATGTCAGGGCCACCTTTTAGCACTTGATTTCAACGCCGGAAAACCGGCGGCAAAATCAACTGCTAAAAAATGCGGCCCTGGATCGAAATGGTTCCTGAGGGCCGGCAGCGCCGGCCTTTGGGGCAAATCCGCCTCCCGCGGGAACGGAAGGCGGGGAGAAAGGCCGCAAAGCCCTTCTCCCCGTAAGGTTTCATTACTTGCGGATACCCAGCTTGGCGATGAGGGCACGATAACGCTCGATGTCCTTCTTGGCCAGATAGTCCAGCAGGCTGCGGCGCTTACCGATCATCTTGTACAGGCCGCGGCGGCTGTGGTTGTCATGGATGTGGACCTTCAGGTGCTCGGTGAGCTGGTTGATCCGCTCGGTGAGGATGGCGACCTGGACCTCGGGGGAGCCGGTGTCGGTCTCGTGGGTGCGGTTGGCCTCGATAATGGAGGTCTTCTGATCTTTCTGCATCATAGTGGTTTTATCACCTTTCCAATAAATTCTCCGCAGGCCGCGCCGGGGCAGGTGCCGCCGCCGCCGAAGCCAGGGAACGCTGGGGCGCTGGGCGCCGCATGCTTCCTTACTATATCACAGACATTTCCTATTGTAAAGAGAAAATTCGGGCTTTATTCACGGAAATCCATTTTTTTCCACGCTGTGCCCGCCTCCCTTATCTGCAAATAGGGGCGCCCGCATTTCAGAAATGGATTTCTCCTCGTTCCCTGGCAAAATATGCTTCCTATTTTCTTCCGTTTATGTTATACTGATGGCAGGATTACATCATAACACCCCGGCAAAAACAAAAACGAAAGAAGGAAAAACGATATGCCTACTCCCCATAACTCCGCCAATCCCGGCGATTTCGCGAAAACCGTCCTGATGCCCGGCGACCCCCTGCGGGCCAAGTTCATTGCCGAAACCTTCCTGGAGGATGCCAAGCTGGTCAACAACGTCCGGGGCATCCACGGCTATACCGGCACTTATAAGGGCGTGCCCGTCTCCGTCATGGCCTCCGGCATGGGAATGCCCTCCATCGGCATCTACTCCTATGAGCTCTACGACCAGTACGGCGTGGAGAACATCATCCGCATCGGCTCCGCCGGGGCCATCAGCGCCAAGCTGAAGCTGCGGGACGTGGTCGCCGCCCAGGGCGCCTGCACCAACTCCAATTACGCTCATCAGTACGGCCTCCCCGGTCCCTTTGCGCCTATCGCGGACTACACGCTGCTGGAGACGGCCGTGGCCGCCGCCCGGGAGATCGGCGTGGAGATGCCCGTGGGCAACGTGCTCTCCTCCGACACCTTCTATGACGCCTCCAAATCCGCCATGAAGTGGGCGGAGCTGGGCGTGCTGGCGGTGGAGATGGAAGCCGCGGCCCTCTACATGAACGCCGCCAAGCTGGGCAAGCGGGCGCTGGCCATCTGCTCCATCTCCGACAGCTTTGTTACCGGCGAGGAGCTGGACGCTGCCGAGCGGCAGACCAGCTTCACCACCATGATGAAGATCGCCCTGGAGACCGCCGCGAAGATGGCAGAGAAGTAAAAACTGTATTCCATTCTGAAACTGAGGAGGATTTCCGCTATGACCATCACCTGGCTGGGCCACTCCTGCTTTATGCTGGAGAGCGGCGGCTTCCGGGTCCTGCTGGACCCCTACCACGAGGTTCAGGGTCTGCCCGATATCGAGACGGAGGCGGACGCCGTCTATTGCAGCCACGACCATTTTGACCACGGCTATACTGAAAACGTCCGTCTGACTACCGGCAGGGAAAATCCTTTTGCCGTCCGGGAGGTCCAGACCTTCCATGACGACAAGGGCGGCACGCTGCGGGGAAAGAATATTATCCGCACCTTTACCGCTGAGGGCGTCACCGTGGCCCACCTGGGCGATCTGGGCCATCAGCTGAGCGAAGAGCAGCTGGCGGCGATTGGGCGCTGCGACGCGGTCCTGATCCCCGTAGGCGGATTTTACACCATTGACGCCGCCGGCGCGAAGGCCGTGGCCGACGCCATCAGCGCGGCCGTGGTGATCCCCATGCACTACCGCAAGGGCGCTGTGGGCTTCGACGTCCTGGGCGCCGTGGAGGACTTCACAGCGCTGTATCCCCAGGAGCAGGTGAAGCAGTACCCCTCCAACGCCCTGACCCTGACCAAGGACACGCCCCGCCAGGTGGCGGTGCTGTCACTGCCCCAGTAAGCAAAAAGGAGGACCGGAACAGATCCGGCCCTCCTTTTTCGACATCAATCTGTATTTTACGGCAAAAAATCAACATCCAGCAATCACGTTATCCCCGGCAGCTCCTTCAGAGACTTGAAGGTATACCCCATTCCCTCCCACCTGGTCAGCAGATCATCCAGAATTTCCGCGTTTGTCCGGGAGGTGGAGTGGAGCAGGACGATGGCGCCGTCGTGAATGCGGGGCAGCAGCTTGGCGTAGGCCTGCTCCGCCGTAGGCTGGCTGTCGGTGTTCCAGTCCACGTAGGCCAGGCTCCAGAAGACGGTCTTATATCCCAGGGCCTGGGCCTGTTTCAGATTTTCCTCGCTGTATTTCCCCTGCGGCGGACGGTAGAAGTGGGAGAGGGGCTGGCCGGTGGTCTGCTGGTAGAGGTCCGCTAGGCTGTCCAACTCCATCCGGAAATCCTCCTGCCTGGAGATGCTGGACATATCGGGATGGTGGAAGGTATGGTTGCCCACCACATGGCCCTCCGCCGCCATGCGGCGGACGATGTCCGGCGCGGATTCCACCATGTGGCCCACCACAAAGAAGGCGGCTGGCGCGTTGTGCTTTTTCAGCGCGTTCAGGATCTGTTCCGTATAGCCGTTTTCATAGCCGCAGTCGAAGGTCAGATAAATTACTTTTTGTGAAGTATCACCCAGATAATACGTGTCGTATTTTGCCAGATCCTCCGGCGAGGCGTTGCCCACCGGGGGCTGTCCTTCCGTAGGGAAGGATAATCCCCAGTCGCTGGCGGAGGCGGGGATAATGGCGGGAGCGGAGGCGGGGGCTGTCTCCGCCCCGCTGCCCCAGAGGGTAAGGATGACAGCGGCGGCCAGCAGCGCCGCCGTCAGGAGTGAGAATACAAGGAGTGATTTTTTATTGGCAGAAGACATATTGTTTTTCTCCTTCCGGGCAGGATTTTTCTTATTCTGTCCGGGGGGAAATTATTTATGCGGGGTATTGGTTTTTCCATAAAAAGCTGTTGACGCGTTCACAACAAAATCATATAATTGCAAGAGACGCAGCCCCGGGGCCTGCGCGGCCCCGGAACCCCGCGCCTACTTTTTGTGTGAACAAAAAGTAGGCAAAAAGTCACTTGAACCTACGGTTCAAGACTCCCTTGACGGGGCGGCACGTTCGTACCGCTTCCCTATACGAGGGTGTTCGCGGACATTGGGCGGAAACTTGCCGGATTGAGTGCCCCTGAATTAGAGGTTGTCCTTCTAGGGGCCTGGTGCTTGAAGAACTCCGGCTGACGCCCTGTTAAAGGGGTACTGCCATGCAAGGGGGACGTTCTACCGCGACTGCCCCGGGAGAACCCAAAGCAATGCGGTAGGGTCTGCCGTCTGCATCGTCAGACAGACGCTTCGCCCGATACACGGGACCCGGTCAATTTAGCCCGGACAGACTACAGGACAAGCGCAAAACAAAACGGCCCATTCGGGGATTCTCAAGGGGCTATGGCCCCTTGAGGGCACTTTTGGTTCTTTTCCTGCAAGGGAAAAGAACGCCCCGTCGCGGCAGCGACAAATCCAAAACAAGAAACAAGGAGCGTTCGCGCCCGCAGGGCGCGAAAAGAAGATTGTGATGAACGAACGAAACCTGGCCTCCTCCGTGGTCACGGAGGTAAAAAAAGCCATCGTCGGCAAGGACCCCGTCCTTGTCAAGGCCCTGGCCGCCATCCTGGCCAGAGGCCACATCCTATTGGAGGACATCCCCGGCGTGGGAAAAACAACCATGGCGCTGGCCTTCGCCAAGGCCCTGAACCTCCAGTTCTCCCGGGTGCAGTTCACCCCCGACGTGATGCCCTCCGACATCACGGGCTTTTCCATTCTGAACAAGGCCACCGGAAAAATGGAATATCAGCCCGGCGCGGTGATGTGCAACCTGTTCCTGGCCGATGAGCTCAACCGCGCCACCAGCCGCACCCAGTCCGCCCTGCTGGAGGCCATGGAGGAGGGCCAGGTCACGGTGGACGGTATCAGCCACCCGGTCCCCCAGCCCTTTATGGTCATCGCCACCCAGAACCCGGTGGGGGCCTCCGGCACCCAGAAGCTGCCGGACAGCCAGCTGGACCGGTTCCTGCTGCGCCTGAGCATGGGCTACCCCTCCGAGGCGGAGGAGCTGGAGCTGCTGCGCCGCCGCCAATACGGCCATACCATGGGCGGCGTGGAGCAGGTGGTGGACCAGGCGTCCCTGGAGCAGATGCGCCAAGCCGCCGACAAGGTCCATGTCAGCGAGGAGATCATGCAGTACATCATCCGGCTGGTGAACGCCACCCGGAAACATCCCCAGCTTCTCCAGGGGGCCAGTCCCCGGGCCACCCTGGCCGTCACCGCCGTCAGCCGCGCGGTGGCCTTCCTCCGGGCCAGGGACTATGTGGTGCCCGAGGACGTGCAGACCATCTGGGTGGACGCCGTGGCCCACCGGCTGCTGCTGGTCCCCGGCGCGGAGCGCACCGTCAGCGCCCAGGAGATCGCCCACGCCGCCCTGCGCTCGGTGGACGCCCCCAGGATCCGCTGACGCTATGTGGAGGCGGCGGATTCTGTACCTCATCGTCCTGCTGCTGGCCCTGCTGGGCCAGATCCTGGACGTGGGGTATCTGTTTCACTTTATTTTTTACGCGGCGCTGTCCATGCCCGTGCTGGGCCTGCTCATCAGCCTGCCGGCCATGCTGGGATGCCGGGCGGAGCTGGTATCCCCCTCCGCGCGGATTACCAGAGGTTCGGAGGCGTCCTGGTCCCTGCGGCTGACCAACCGCTTCCATCTGCCCGTGGCCCGGGCCTCCTACCGGATGCGGGTGGGCAACCGCTTTACCGGCGAGGTCCACCGGGCCCGTTCCGTCCTGCGGGGCGTCGCGCCGGAGGAGGACCGGAGCTGGAAGCTGGAGACGGACCACTGCGGCCTGGTGGAATGCCGGGTGGAGCGTCTGTGGCTGTGCGACTGTCTGGGGCTGTTCGCCCTGCCGGCACGGCTGCCGAAGCCGTCCACGCTGGTGGTGGCCCCGCTGCCGGAGCATCCGGGACCCATTGAGCTGCCGGAGGGGGCCGGCGCGGCCATCCCCCTGCCCAAGGGGAAGATGGCCTTCGGCGAGACCTACGAGCTGCGCCCCTACCGGGAGGGGGACAGCCTGCGCATGATCCACTGGAAGATGACCGCCAAGCGGGACGAGCTGGTCACCCGGGAGCCCTGGGAGGACACCCGGCCTCTGCCGGTGCTGACCTTCAACCACTTCGGCCCCCTGGCCCAGATGGACCGGCTGCTGGACCGGCTGGAGGGATACAGTCTGGCCCTGCTGGAGCAGGAGCGGGTCCACGAGGTCCGATGGGTCCACCCGGAGACCGGCGCGCCGCGCGTTTACCGGGTAGCCGGGGAGCGGGACTGGGAGGCCTGCCTGACCGCCATCCTGTCCGACCCCGCGCCTCTGCGGGGCCGCTCCATCCTGTCCGAGACTCTGGTCCAGGGCCCCGGCGCGCCCATCTACCAGATCCACATCCACGGGAAGGAGGAGCAGGACAATGGGACGGCTTGACGACCCCCATTTTGAGGGGAAGCTCCTTCTGGCGGTCTCCGACTTCCTGACGGTGATGCTGCTGACGGCGGGCTCCGCCCTGGCGGTGCTGTCCGGATACGGCGTCAAGACCGATACGGGAGCGGTCCTTGTTTTCTGCGCGGCGGCGTCGGCGGTGTCCGCCGCGGTACACGCCCTGTCCCGGCCCTGGTGGCGGATCGGGACGGCGGCGGGGCTGGCCGCTGTGTGCTGGCTGGCCCGGAAGCCGCTGGCCGTCGTTCTGGAATGGCTGGCGCTGAAAATGGGCGTTTTTTACTTCCTCCCCCTGGACTGGGAGAGAGGCACACCGGAGAAGGAGATCATCCTGCCCTGCCTGCTGCTGCTGACCGCCGTCCTGGCCTGGGTCATGGGCTGGATGGCGGCGCGGGCGCGGCGGTGGTATCTGGCGGCGATGCTGAGCTTTATCCTGGTGCTGCCCGCCATCCAGATGGGGGTGCTGCCCAGCTGGGGAGCCATGCTGGCGGCCTTCGCCGGGTGGGGGAGCATGCTGCTCACCGCCCTTTACGGCCGGGAGGAACCGGGCAGTCTGGGCCGGGCCCGTCTGCTGAGTCTGGCGGGCATGGCGGCGCTGCTTCTGATTCTGGTAATGGCCCTGCCCATGGAAGGCTATGACCGTCCCCAGTGGGCCACCGACGCCCGGACAAACCTGATCCTGGGCGTGCGGCACCAGATGGAGCGGTATTTTGATATGGAAGCTCTGGATAACGGCATTCTGGCCGATCTGGGGCTCGACCTCAGCATTCCGGAGGAGGGGAGCGGGCAGAGCACGGTCACCGTTTCCGCCCCGGAGGTCTCCGGCGGCGGCAGCGGACAGCGGGAGAATCTGCTGACCGCGGGTCCCCGGCGGTATATCGGGCGGCGGGTCCTGTCCGTTGCCACGGACCAGCCCGGCGGCGGACGGATCTATCTCCGGGGCGGCTCTCTGGGGACCTACACCGGCGACAGCTGGGAGATGGTGGAGGAGGGAGGTTCTCCCTTCTTCGCCGAAGGGGGCGGAGCGCCGGAGGCCCAGCCCAGCCTGTACCCGGCTCAGACGGCGGCGGAGGCCCCGGAATATACCATGAGCGTCCGGGATATCTACGGGGAGGGCGTCCGCTTCTATCCCTACCGTCTGACGGAGGCCGGCGGATGGACGGATGAGGCCGGCATACTGACCCCCTGGGGTGACCAGGGCTGGATGGACGGCTTTTTCCTGGCCGGTCCGGAGAACTACCAGTCGGACTACATCCCCGGCGGTCCGGAGGACGGCTTTGTCCCCCTGTCGGGACCTGCGGCAGCGGAAGAGGACCGGTACCGGACGGAGGTAGCCTACAGCTACCGCTATCTGGACGTCCCTGAGCGGGCGCGGATGGTGTTGGAACCACTGGTAAGCAATGACAGGTGGGAAATGATCATCGAGTCCCTCCAGTGGCAGATAGACGCGGCCGAAGGGGACGAGCGCGAACAGCTGGAAGCGATCCAGCAGTCGCTGCGCGAGTCGGCGGAAAGCGGTCTCACGCTGGAAGATTTCGACGCCGTGGTGGAACTGCCGGAGGGCGCGGAACAATTCCAGTGGCCGCTGATCGCGGCCTCCCGGACGGCGGCGCTGCTGGCGGAGCTGGCGGAGTATGACGCGGGAACGCCCGCCATGTCGCCGGGGGAGGACTTTGTAACCCACTTCCTGACAGAGGGCCGGGGCTACTGCATCCACTTCGCCACCGCCGGGGCACTGCTGCTGCGGATGCAGGGCATTCCCGCCCGGTACGTTACCGGGTACGTGGTGCAGCTGGACGGCCGGGGCCGGGGGCAGGCCCTGGACAGCGACGCCCACGCCTGGGTGGAGATCTATCTGGACGGCTACGGCTGGTATCCGGTGGAGATGACGCCCGGCTACGCCGGCGGCGGAAACGGCATATCGCTGGCGGACGGGTCTGGGGAGGAGGACCCCGGCCTCCCCGATGAGCAGCTTCCCGAAGAGGAAGCGCCAGAGGAACGCCCGGAGGAGGAACCGGACCAGGCGCTTCGGCCGGAGGAGGTCCTTCCTGAAGAGGACGAGCCGGAGGAAAGCGCTTTTGCCGCCGCGCTTCTGCGGGTGTTGGCGGGAGCCGGACTGGTCCTGTGCGTCCTGGCCGCTGTGTACGCGCTGGCGCGGCTGCTGCGCCGGCAGGAGAAGACGGAGCCGGATACCAACCGTTCCGTGCTCCGCGCCTACCGCCGCTACCAGCGTGTCCTGCGCCTGGGCGGCGCGGAGGATGAAACGCTGGAGGAACTGGGCCGCAAGGCCAAATTCAGCCAGCACGCCCTGACGGAGGAAGAGCGGGAAACGGTCTGGCGCTGTCTGGATGAAGCGGCGGAAACGGCGGAGAAGAGGCGGAAAAAGAGCCTGCGCTGGCTGTTTTTCCTGCTGCGGCCCATTTTGTAGCCGGGGCAGCCGGAAAGAAGCAGGATCATCTTTTTCACCTTGGCAAACTATACAACAGAAGCAGGCGGATGGGCGTAAGGCCCAGCCGCCTGCTTTTATGATGCCCGTCTCACAGCAGAAACTCCAGCCGCCGGCGCAGATTTTTGATTTCGATCCGCTCCGCGCCGGAGCCGAATTCCCCGTCCAGGGTCCAGGGGAATCCCTCCGGCGTCTCCACGGTCACCGCCGGGACGTGGCGGAAGATCACGCCGCTGCCGGTAAAATCCTGCATGATCAGGCAGCGGATCAGCTCCTGAAGCTGGGCGGCGCTGGCGGGATTAGGGATCAGCAGCAGTTCAAAGAGGCCGTCGTCCAGCACCACCTGCCCCTTGTTGAGCTTCATCAGTCCGCCCACGCTGGTGGCGTTGGTGACCGCGCCGAAGAGAAATTCTCCGTCGAAAATCTCATCCTCCGTGGTCACGACAGCCGGATAGGGCCGCAGGGTGGACAGGTCCCGGACGCCCTCCAGGATGTAGGCCAGATGGCCCAGATCGTTTTTGATGGACTGCGGGGCGGAGTAGGAGGCCTTGGTAAACGCGCCGAAGGAGGCCACATACACGAAAGGCCGTCCGTTGTAGGAGCCCACGTCCAGCCGCGTCCCCTCGCTGGCCGTGATCCGCTCCGCCGCCTGCACGGGGTCGGAGGGCAGGGAGAGGCTGGCGGCAAAATCGTTGGTGCTGCCGCAGGGGATATAGCCCAGGGGCGGCGGCGAGGCGAGGGCCATCGCGCCCCGGACGGTCTCGTTGAGGGTGCCGTCCCCGCCGCAGCAGACGATGCAGTCGAACTGCCCGCCCTCTTCCTCCACGATTTCGGAGGCATGTCCAGGGTGGGTGGTGCGGCGCACAGAGACCAGATAGCCCGCCTCGCAGAAGTGGGCCACCGCGTCGAACATGGGGGATGTAGAGCGGGTGCGGCCCGCCCGGGGGTTTACGATAAGCAAAAGGGTCTTTGCCATAGCGCTCTGTTACCTCGTATCCATTCAGAAGTGGGATGCCGGGCCCTATTATATACCTGACGGACGCATATGGCAAGTCGGTTTTTGTCCGGCCGCAGGGCATTTTGTGCCGTCCTTGACGGGCGGCATTTCAGAAATTGACAGGTTCTGACTGAAACGGGCAGCGAGTTTTTCGTTTAGAGGCCGGTTGTCCTGTCAGCCGTTTTTCATCCGCCAATACTCCATGCCATTTCTGCCCAAAAGCCGCTCGCTGACCAGGTCGCGGCGTATGGTACAGAAATCATCATGGAAATCGGCAATTATCACGTTTACTTCCCGCTCGGAATACGTCCTGTCAAACTCAAATGCTTCTGCGATCACTTCCAGCACAATGCGCTCCTTTTTCAGCTGGGTGGGAATTGATTTCAATTTCCCATATTCAAAAAAAGCGTCTATTACCCTTTGCCGGTAATCTGCATCCCGCTGCGCCTGTTTTTGCGCCTCGTCAGATTCCTGCTGCAATATTTCCAATATGCTGGTCTGAAATATCTCTTTGTTCAGGGAATACATCATATAATACTGATTTTTGTACGCAGTCACGGCGCCGGCGTCCGACAGCTTTTTCAAGTGAAAGGAAATGGTAGGCGCGGTAAGGCCCAAACGCCCGGCCAATCTCTCAACATACATATCCTCAACCGCAAGGGATTTCAAAATCTGCAGCCTTGACTTATCCGCCAGACACTTGAACAGGCTGATTGCTTCTGCTTCGGTCATGTGGTTTCCTCCCAAATCTGCATACACATACGCTTAATTTCCTGAATCGTATCGAGCTTGATGCTTTCAATGTGCATTTTCTCAACATCCCCATTCTGTTTTGCCTTTTCATGAGAAGCCGCCCAGCTTGCGGGGATTTGCTCTGCTTTTTGCAGGAAAAAACCCCTCCTGGCTGAATCATCCTTTCCGCAGACCCTTTCCGCAACAGAGAGAATTGTTTTGAAAATCTCATAGACGTTTGCGCGGATTTTTTCAAAATTTCCTTCATCCATGCGGTCATCCTCCGCGAGCAGCTTACCGCGCTGTTTGCAGGCCGCGATCTGTTCATCAAGATAGGCCTCAAATTTCCGTTGCTGTTCATTCATAACGTTTCCCTCCAATTACAGGGCTATTGTGCCATAACCGACAAAATCAATGTGATCCGAGGCCTCATTTGTACCGCCAAACATATGATTCGCGCCAACCGCAATGTGAAAAGTGCCGCACATTTTTTCATCCAGAACCGTATAGCCGCACAGATCCGTCACATTGGGGTTCATGCCGAAGCCAAGTTCACAAACAATTCTGTTTTCCTGCGGCTGCCTCTCGAAAAAGGCGTTAATTTCAGGTTGATTACTATTGATTACCTGTCCATCCCTGATATGCAGCCGAACATGCTCGTATCTGGCGCCGTCAAGGTAGAATATGTCAAAATAAACCGTCCCCTGCGTTTTGTCCTCGACTGGGGCAATGTAAATCTCACCGCATGGAAGATCGCCATCCCCGGCGTCAATATGCCACACTCTACCGGTCAGCTCAAAAGTAAGCCCGCAATCTTCCCCCGTGCGGAGCAGCACTTTATTAACGCCCTCAAAACGGCTTTCCGCCTGCCTGCAAGCCTCATAAACCGCAGTGTAATCAACGTCATACGCTCTCTCCATGCGCTGAATATAATCCTGCGGATCAAGACCGGATTCTTCCGCGTTTGCCGCTGTGGGGATTCTGATTTGCGTAAAGCGTTTGCAGGTCATGAGCTTTGAGAAGAGCTGCGCCATATACCTGCGGTAAAGCTCAAATTTTTCCCTGTCAATTTCGTATCCAAGGATAACAGGGCGGTAAGCGAAAACATCCAGCACCGCGTCAAACTTAGTGAACAAGTCAAAATATTGCTCACTGAAGCAGCTTTCTTCTGCCACGAGGAAAATGTCCCGATTTACAGAACGGGATTGCTGCAACAATACGGGCGTCGCCCCCACTTCCGCCACAGCCGCCAGGAAGCTGTTTGCAATCTCCTTGTCCGCGTCCTCTCCCCAAAAATGAACGAGGACCATCTCGCCAGCAGATATGCCGCTGGCCTTAACAATTTTGGATATAATTTTTCTGTCCATATTGGTTCAAACCTCCTATCCTGTTTTGATTATATATTTATCAAATTAAAATGTCAAGTCTAATTTTACAATTATGAAACAAGTCCCTATAAAACGCCCTAATCCCTTCACGCTTCTCCGATTGCCGCACGCTGTTATATCCTGTTATCTGTTTTTGATCCCCCTGTTATTGCCCTTATAAGGTGCAGGGGCAAGGATAAACGGAAAAATTTTCGTCGCCGCATTGACAAATCTCTCCTGATTGTGATATGATTCAAGATTAATAACCCTGCCCGTATTCCGGCGAAAAACATAAAGAAGGAGCGTGTTTCCCATGGCCTACTATTACCCCGAGCCCTCCCATACCTTCAGCGAGTATTTGCTGGTGCCCGGCTACACCTCGCCCGAGTGTATTCCCGCCAACGTGTCCCTCCGGACGCCGCTGGTGAAGTTCCGGAAGGGGGAGGAGGAGTGTCCCCTGACCCTCTCCATCCCCATGGTGTCCGCCATCATGCAGTCCGTGTCCAACGACACCCTGGCGGTAGCCCTGGCCCGGGAGGGCGGGCTGAGCTTCATTTACGGCTCCCAGTCCGTTGCGGACGAGGCCGCCATGGTGGCCCGGGTGAAGAGCTACAAGGCGGGCTTCGTCCCCAGCGACTCCAACCTGCCTCCGGAGGCCACGCTCCAGGACGTGCTGGACCTGAAGGCCCGGAACGGCCACTCCACCGTGGCCATCACCGCCGATGGAACCAACCAGGGCAAGCTGCTGGGCATCGTCACCAGCCGGGACTACCGCGTCAGCCGCATGGACCCCGCCACCCCGGTTTCCCGGTTCATGACGCCCCGGGAGAAGCTGGTCACCGCCCCGGAGGGCACCAGCCTGAAGGAGGCCAACGACGTCATCTGGGACCACAAGCTCAACTCCCTGCCCATCGTCAGCGCGGACGGGCGGCTGCTGTACTTCGTGTTCCGCAAGGACTACGAGCGGCATAAGGAGAACCCCGGCGAGCTTCTGGACGGCCAGAAGCGCTTCATGGTGGGCGCGGGCATCAACACCAAGGACTACGCCCAGCGGGTGCCCGCCCTGGTGGAGGCGGGCGCGGACGTGCTGTGCATCGACTCCTCCGAGGGCTACTCCTGCTGGCAGGCCCAGACGCTCTCGTTCATCCGGGAGCGCTACGGCGACAGGGTGAAGGTCGGCGCGGGCAACGTGGTGGACAAGGACGGCTTCCGCTTCCTGGCCGAGGCCGGGGCGGACTTCGTGAAGGTGGGCATCGGCGGCGGCTCCATCTGCATCACCCGGGAGACCAAGGGCATCGGACGGGGCCAGGCCACGGCGCTGATCGAGGTAGCGGCGGCCCAGGACGAGTACTTTAAGGAAACCGGCGTATACGTGCCCATCTGCTCTGACGGCGGCATCGTCCACGACTATCACATGACTCTGGCGCTGGCTATGGGGGCGGACTTCCTGATGCTGGGCCGGTATTTCGCCCGGTTTGACGAGAGCCCCACCAACCGGGTGCTGGTGAACGGGCAGTACATGAAGGAATACTGGGGCGAGGGCTCCAACCGGGCCAGGAACTGGCAGCGGTACGACCTGGGCGGAGGCCGAGGGCTGGCCTTCGAGGAGGGCGTTGACTCCTATGTTACTTACGCGGGACCGCTGAAGGACAACGTGGCGAAGAGCCTTTACAAGGTGAAGTCCACCATGTGCAACTGCGGCGTCACTTCCATTCCCGCGCTCCAGCGGAACGCGCGGCTGACGCTGGTCTCCTCCACGTCCATCGTCGAGGGCGGGTATCACGACGTGGTGCTCAAGGCCCACGGCGGACAGTCGAATAACGGTTAAAGCACGGCAGTGCCGTCCTCCGGGGCGGCACTGCCGTTTTCTTGTATACCGAAAACCACTCGCTGGGCGAGTGGTTCAAAAGAAGCCTTGTGGCGATAATGTAGACAGAAAAACTCCCTTTGCTTAGAATAAGAGTGCGGTCTGCCAACTGCACAATAAAAGCAAAGGGAGGTCATTACAATGAATGACTTAAACAGTTTATCGCATACGAAGTGGAATTGCAAGTACCATATTGTATTTGCGCCGAAGTACCGGCGGAAAGTATTCTATGGAGAGAAACGGCGTGAAATTGGAGAAATTCTGCGGACGCTGTGCAACTGGAAAAAGATCAAGATCATTGAGGCAGAAGTATGTCCGGACCATGTGCATATGTTGGTGGAAATTCCACCGAAAGTTGCGGTGTCGAGTTTTATGGGGTATCTGAAGGGGAAGAGCAGCCTGATGATCTACGAGAAGTACCCGGAACTGCGCTATAAGTATAGGAATCGGGAATTTTGGTGCCGTGGCTATTATGTGGATACAGCAGGAAAGAATGCAAAAAAGATTGAGGAATATATCCGGCACCAGTTGGATGAGGACAAGGCAGGAGAACAGTTGACGATGGGGAATTTCTAATAAACCCGTTTACGGGTAGCAAGTAGCACATCTCTCGCGGCTGGCAGACCGTATTTGCGCGGCAGGACGCGCACGCTAGTAACATAGGGCTTCGCCCGCATATGAAATACCCCCGGCTTGGCCGGGGGATATTTATTTCCGGGCTGGTTCCTTCCAGTCCGCGTCAAAGGGAAGCCAAAAGAAGAAATTATGATTGACAGGAAGAAATAAACCTCGTATTATCGTAGCAGCGGCGGCGCGGCCGCCTGCGAATACAGTTCAAATTTTTACCGGAGGATCATCCTATGGGCATTTCATATAGTGAACAAGAACGGACATTCCGGCTGAATACCCCCCATTCCACCTATCTCATCAGCATCGTGGACGAGGCCGGCTTTCTCTGCCACACCTACTATGGCCGGCGCGTCCCGGAAGACGACATGCGCAGCCTCCTGCGGATCAACGCGGGCAGACTGCCCTTCCGGACCAGCGGACAGCAGGCCGGTTTTCTGGACGAGCTGCCCGTGGAATACTCCTGCGGCGGCCTGGGCGATTTCCGGGAGAGCTGCCTGCGCCTGGAGACGGCGGAGGGCTGCCGGGTCTGCGGCCTGACCTACGTTTCCCACCGCATTTACGGCGGCAAGCCCGCCCTGCCGGGCCTGCCCGCCGCCTTCGGCGGGGAGGAGGACTGCGCGACTCTGGAAATTCTGTGCCGCGACCAGTATCTGGACCTGGAGGTCCGCCTGCTCTACACCGCCTTTGAAAACCTGGACGCCATCTGCCGCAGCGCGCGGATCGAGAACCGGGGCGGGAGGGCCATCGAGCTCACCGCCGCCCTGTCCGCCTGCCTGGACATGGACAACAGGAACTTTGACCTCATCACCCTCCACGGCAGCTGGGGCTATGAGCGGATGGTGAGCCGCCGCCCCCTCGCCTGGGGCAAACAGGGCGTTTCCTCCAAGCGGGGCATCTCCTCCCACCAGGAGCAGCCCTTCCTGGCGCTGGCGGAGCATAACGCCGACCAGACCCGGGGCCAGGTCTACGCCATGCACCTGGTTTACTCCGGCAACTTCCTGGCCCAGGCGGAGATGAGCCAGCAGGAGCAGGTCCGGGCGGTCATCGGCATCCACCCCGAGGGCTTCGGCTGGAAGCTGGACCCCGGCGGGAGCTTCCAGACCCCGGAGGCGGTGCTGGTCTATTCCCACACGGGCCTGGGCGGCATGACCCACACCCTCCACGACCTGTACCGGAACCATCTGATCCGGGGCCCCTGGCGCGGCAGGCCCCGCCCCTCCCTGGTGAACAACTGGGAGGCCACCTACTTCGATTTTGATGCGGAAAAGCTGCTGGACATTGCCCGCACCGCCGCCGCCCGGGGCGTGGAGATGCTGGTTTTGGACGACGGCTGGTTTGGCTGCCGGAATAACGATGACAACAGCCTGGGCGACTGGTTCGTCAACGAGAAGAAGCTGCCCGGCGGGCTGAAATACCTGGCGGACGAGATCAACAAACTTGGGATGAAGTTCGGGCTGTGGGTGGAGCCGGAGATGGTGTCCCCCGACTCCCAGCTGTACCGGGCCCACCCGGACTATGCCCTGCAGGTCCCCGGACGGCCTCCCATTCTGTCCCGGACCCAGCTGGTGCTGGATATCTCCCGGAAGGAGGTCCGGGACTGCGTCTATGACCAGCTCCACAAGGTGCTGTCCTCCGCCAACATCGAGTATGTCAAGTGGGACATGAACCGGGCGCTGACGGACGCGGCCAGCTTCTGTCTGGACGCGGACCGGCAGGGGGAGCTGTTCCACCGGTACGTGCTGGGCGTGTACGAGCTCCAGGAGCGGCTGCTGCGGGACTTCCCCAACCTTCTGCTGGAGAACTGCTGCAGCGGCGGCGGGCGGTTCGACCCGGGCATGCTGTACTACAGTCCCCAGATCTGGACCTCCGATAACACCGACGCCATCGACCGCCTGCTGATCCAGGAGGGCACGGCCCTGCTCTACCCCCTGTCCGCCATGGGGGCCCATGTGGCCGCCTGTCCCAGCCACACCAACGGCCGGGTGACGCCCTTTGCCACCAGAGGCCTGGTATCCCTGCCGGGGTGCTTCGGCTACGAGCTGGACCTGACCAGGCTGGCAGACGAGGAACTGGCCATGATCCCCGGCCAGCTGGAAAACTACCGGAAGTACGGCCCGGTGTTCCATGACGGCGATTACTGCCGTCTGGCCTCCTACAGCGAAAACCACGAATACGACGCCCTGATGGCCGTCAGCAAGGACAAAAAAATCGCGGTCATTGACTATATCCACGTCATGAGCCGCCAGCAGCGGCGGGACGTGCTGCTGCCCCTGTGGGGCCTGGACGAGGAGACGCGTTACCGCTCCAGCGAGACGGGCGAGATCCGCTCCGGCGCGGGCTGGATGTACGGCGGCATGCTGCTGCCCAGGATGAAGGGCGACTTCTCAGGAAAACTGATTGTTTTGGAGGCTGTATGAAAGAATTTGACTATGAACTGACCAAATCCCCGGAGTTTTTCCAGGACCGCCGGGAGCCGCCCCACTCCGACCACCGCTATATGCTGGCGGGCGGCAAAGAGCCCCGGTTTTCCCTCAACGGGGACTGGTTTTTCCACTACGCGGAGAACTACCGGGGGACGATCCCCGACTTCTTCGCCCTGGAGAAGGACTGCCGGGGCTGGGACGCCATCCCCGTGCCCTCCCATATCCAGCTGCAGGGCTACGGACATCCCCAGTACGTGAATACCCAGTATCCCTGGGACGGCTGCGAGGACGTGCGGCCGGGGGAAGTCCCCGCGGAGTTTAACCCGGTGGGAAGCTATGTAAAGTATTTCACCCTGCCGGAGCATTTTGCGGGGAAGCGGGTTTTCATCTCCTTCCAGGGCGCGGAGAGCGGCCTTGCCGTGTGGTGCAACGGGCAGTACGCGGGCTACGGCGAGGACGGGTTCACGCCCTCGGAGTTCGAGCTGACGGACTTCCTCCGGCCCGGGGAAAACAAGCTGGCGGCCCAGGTGTTCCGGTACACCAACGCCAGCTGGATGGAGGATCAGGACTTTTTCCGTTTCTCCGGCATCTTCCGGGACGTGTACCTGTACGCCATCCCGGCGGTCCACATCCGGGATCTGAAGATCACCACGCCCCTCAGCGATGATTTCGCCTCCGGCGAGGTGCGCGTTTCCGTGGAAACCATCGGCCAGGGCTGTGCTGTGTGCCGTCTGTACGACGGCCAGCGGCAGATTGCGGAATCCAGCATCCTCTTCCCGGCAGAGAGGGAAGCTGTCCTGCCCGTGGATGCTCCCAAGCTGTGGAGCGCGGAAAAACCGTTTTTGTACAGCCTGGTCATCGACGTTTTTGACGCTTCCGGCTCCTTGATGGAAAAAGCCGGGGAGAAAGTGGGCCTGCGCCGGTTTGAGATCAAAAACGGCGTCATGGAGCTCAACGGCAAACGCATCCTCTTCCGTGGCGTGAACCGCCACGAGTTCTCCTCCGCCACCGGACGCTGCGTCAGCGAGGAGGAGACCGAGCATGACATCCGCACCATGAAGCAAAACAACATCAACGCCATCCGTACCAGCCACTACCCCAATCAGAGCTTTTTCTACCGCCTCTGCGACCGGTACGGCATCTACGTCATCGACGAAATGAATCTGGAATCCCACGGCGCGTGGGAGATGGTCATGGCGGGCCGCCTGTCCCGGGAGGACCACATTCCCGGCAGCGCCCCCAAGTGGCGGGAGGCGGTGCTGTCCCGTGCCGGGGCCATGCTGCGCCGGGACCGGAACCATGCCAGCGTGCTGATCTGGTCCTGCGGCAACGAGTCCTACAGCGGGGAAAACCTCCGGGCGGCGGCGAACTACTTCCGCTCCATGGATGCCCGCCCCGTCCACTATGAGAGCGTGATCCATGATCCCGCCTTTGCCGACACCAGCGATATTTTCAGCAACATGTACTGGTCTGCCGAGGGCATCCGGGCGGCATTGGAGAAGGACGCCTCCCGCCCCGCCATTTCCTGCGAGTACGGCCACGCCATGGGCAGCTCCTTCGGCGGGCAGGACGCGTATATCCGGCTGGCGGACGAGGTGCCGTCCTATCAGGGCGGATTTATCTGGGACTATATCGACCAGGCCATCACCAGAAAGGACCGCTACGGCCTGAAATTCCAGGGCTACGGCGGCGACTTTGACGACCGGCCCCATGACGGCGATTTCAGCGGCGACGGCATCGTGGACAGCCTGCGCCGCGCTCCGACGCCCAAGATGCAGGAGGTCAAATACCTCTATCAGAATCTGCAGATCCATGTCGCGGACGGCAAGGCGGAGATCGTCAACCGCAGCCTCTTCACCGGCAGCGGCGAATTTGCCTGCACGGTCCGGCTGTACCGGGAGGGCGTTCTTCTGGCGGAAGCGCCCATGGACACCGACGTGCCGCCGGGAGAGAGCCGGACCTACGATCTGCCCCTCTGGCCGGAGACGCTGGACACGGAGTACGGCGTGATCGTCTCCTTCTGTCTGCGGCGGGACGAGGAATGGGCCGGGGCGGGCCACGAGGCGGCCTTCGGCCAGTGGTCCGGCGGGAAGCTGCCGGAGCCGGTCCACCCTGACGGGCCGCCGGAGATCATCGAGGGCCACTGGAACCTGGGCGTCCGGGGGAAGGACTTCCATGTGCTGTTTTCCAAAACCCTGGGCGGGATGGTCTCCTACCGTTACAGCGGCAGGGAGATGCTGCGGTCCATCCCCCTGCCCGGCTTCTGGCGTGCTCCCACCGCCAACGACCGGGGCTGCAAGGCTCCCCAGCGGTATGCCCAGTGGAAGCTGGCCAGCCTGTACCCCTTCGAGCAGAACCCGGACGGCCTGCGTCCCGGCGAGCAGACCTGGAAGATCGAAAAGGGGGAGAACTGGGTTGAGATGTCCTATATCTGCCACATGGCGACCACCCCCCGCACCGCCTGCGTCCTGGCCTACCGGGTGTTTGCCGACGGCACGGTGGAGACCACCCTGTCCTCCGACGCCCCCAAGGTCCTTGGCCCCGCGCCGGAATTCGGCGTGACGCTGAAAATGGACGCGGACTTCCACCGTCTGCGCTGGTACGGTCCCGGCCCCGAGGCCACCTACTGTGACCGGAAAATGGGCGGCAAACTGGGCGTATGGGAGACCACCGCCGAGGAGAGCCTTTCCCCCAATCTGGTTCCCCAGGAGTGCGGGAACCACACGGACGTCCGCTGGGCCGCCGTCACCGACGAGGGCGGGCTGGGCCTGCTGTTCGAGGGGGACAAAATGGAGTTTTCCGCCCTGCCCTGGACCCCCCACGAGCTGGAGAGCGCCGCCCATCCCCACGAACTGCCCGCCGTCCACAGCACCGTGATCCGGGCCTCGGCCATGCAGATGGGCCTGGGCGGGGACGACAGCTGGGGCGCGAGGCCCCGTCCGGAGCATCTGCTCCCAGAGGAAGCCATGACCTTCCGTTTCCGCTTCCGGGGCGTGAAAACCGCGGACTGATCCCCACACGCAGAACGGGCCTCCGGCGCAATGCCGGAGGCCCGTTCTTTCTATGTTTCTTTTGCCGCGAGGCTGTCCACGAACTGCCGCGCCGCTCTGGGGGAGCGTCCGCCCCGTCCGAGGGCGAACCGTTCCGCCAGCGCGTCCAGCTCCGGACAATCAACCCCCTGCCGCTGCGCCAGGGCGCGGACGATAGCGAGGTAATCGTCCTTCCCCGGCTTCTGGTAGGTGATGTGCAGCCCGAACCGGTCCGACAGGGACACGGTTTCCTGCATGGTGTCGTTGCGGTGGACGTCGTCGCCCTCCCGGTCAGAGAATTTCTCCTTGACGATGTGCCGCCGGTTGCTGGTGGCGCAGAGGATCACGTTGCCGCCGCGGGCGGAGACGGAGCCCTCCAGCACCGCCTTCAGGGCGCTGTAGTTGTCATCGTCCTTCTGGAAGGACAGATCGTCGATAAACAGGATAAATTTCAGCGGGTTTTCGCTGAGGCGGTCCAGCAGGGCGGGGATGTGCCGCAGCTGGTCCCTGCGGACCTCCACGATCCGCAGGCCCTCTTCCTTCAATGCGCTGCACGCCGCCTTGACGGTGGAGGATTTGCCGGTGCCCGCGTCGCCGGTGAGGAGCATGTTGGCGGCGCTTCGTCCCGCCAGCAGCGCCCGGAGGTTGTCCAGCACCAGCCCCCGCTCCCGCTCGTAGCCCACCAGGTCCTCCAGAGAAACCGTATCCGGATGCCGTACCGGGGTGATGTCCCCGGCGCCGTCCAGGCAGAACATATGGTGGCCGGCATAGATGCCGTAGCCGCAGCGTCCGATCTCCGCGGCCCGGCGGCGGTATTCCTCCGCGAGGTCAACGGCGGTCGTGCCGAAGTCCGGCAGGTAGTCCACGCCCTCCAGCCCCGCCCGCAGGCGGTCCGGCGTGAGGGACGCGGCTTCCTGCAAGGTCTCCAGCTCCGCCTCCACGCTGCGGGCCATATATTCCGGCGGCGTCTCCCCCCGGCCAATGGCGCGGATGTAGACGTTCTTGCTCTCCGCCGTGACACGCAGGATGTGCTTTCCCAGATCGCCGTCCTCCGTCCGGTAGAGGCGGCTCACCAGCTCCGCGTAAGCGGAAATAATCCCCTGGGACCAGTCATTCTCCATGCAGTCCAGATAGGTGCACAGGGATTCCACCACCGGCTCCGACAGCAGGCCCCGGAACACCGTCAGCGCCCGCAGCCGCATACTTAGCTCCATCAAATCCATATCAGTTCAGAATCGCCCCCGACGCGCCGCTGGACACCAGGGCGGCATACCGCCTGAGGTAGCTGGTCAGTTCCTTTTTCTTCGGCACGAAGTCCTTCATCCGCGCCGCCAGCTCCGCATCATCGACCAGCAGCTCCAGCTTATTGCCGGGGATGTCGATGCGGATGCGGTCGCCCTCCCGCACCACGCCGATGACGCCGCCGCTGGCGGCCTCCGGGGACACGTGGCCGATGCAGGCCCCCCGGGTAGCCCCGCTGAACCGTCCGTCGGTGATAAGGGCCACGCTGCCACCCAGCCCCATGCCCATGATGGCGGAGGTGGGACCCAGCATCTCCCGCATGCCGGGACCGCCCCTGGGGCCCTCGTAGCGGATGACCACCACGTCGCCGGGGTTAATCTTCCCGGCATTGATGGCCGCCTGAGCGTCCTCCTCGCACTCAAACACCCGGGCGGGGCCCTCGTGGACCAGCATCTCCGGCAGCACGGCGGAGCGCTTGACCACGCTGCCCTCCGGGGCCAGGTTGCCCCGCAGCACGGCGATGCCGCCGGTCTGGCTGTAGGGGTTCTCCACGGGCCGGATGACTTCGCTGTTCCGGTTTTCGCAGCCGGAAATATTCTCCCCCACCGTCTTTCCGGTAACGGTCAGGCAGTCCAGATCCAGCAGGTTCTTTTTGGACAGCTCGTGCATCACGGCGTACACGCCGCCGGCCTCGTCCAGCTCCTCCACATAGGTCCGTCCGGCGGGGGCCAGATGGCAGAGGTTTGGGGTTTTCTCGCTGATGCCGTTGGCGATATCCAGATTGATTTCGATGCCGCACTCATGGGCGATGGCGGGCAGGTGCAGCATGCTGTTGGTGGAGCAGCCCAGGGCCATATCCACGGTCAGAGCGTTCCGGAAGGCGGCCTCGGTCATGATGTCCCGGGGACGGATGTCCTGCTCGACGAGCCGCATCACCGCCATACCGGCGCGCTTGGCCAGCTCGATGCGGCTGGAGTACACGGCGGGGATGGTGCCGTTGCCCCTGAGCCCCATGCCCAGGGCCTCGGTGAGGCAGTTCATGGAGTTGGCGGTATACATGCCGGAGCAGGACCCGCAGGTGGGGCAGGTTTTGCACTCGTACTCCCGCAGCTTTTCCTCGGTGATCTTCCCGGCGTTGAACTGGCCCACCGCCTCGGAGATGGAGGAGAAGCTGGTTTTGCCGCCGTCCACATGGCCCGCCAGCATGGGGCCGCCGCTGACGAAGATGGCGGGGATATTCAGCCGCGCCGCCGCCATAAGGAGGCCGGGGACGTTCTTGTCGCAGTTGGGGACCATCACCAGCGCGTCGAAGCCGTGGGCCAGGGCCATGGCCTCGGTGGAGTCGGCGATGAGATCCCGGGTGACCAGTGAGTATTTCATGCCTTGGTGGCCCATGGCGATGCCGTCGCAGACGGCGATAGCCGGGAACACGATGGGCGTACCGCCGCCCATGGCCACGCCGATGCGCACCGCGTCCACGATTTTGTCGATATTCATGTGGCCGGGGACGATCTCGTTGTAGGAGCTGACGATGCCCACCAGGGGCCTTTTGATTTCTTCCTCGGTCAGGCCCAGCGCGTGATATAACGCCCTGTGGGGGGCGTTCTGGGGGCCCAGTTTCAGGGAATCACTTTTCATTTGCGTTCCTTCCTTCTTCGCGCCTCCGGCGCGAGGGGAATTTTTCTTGAATCAGCCCGGGGCTTACGCGGCCCCGGACCACGAGGACGTCATTCGCGCTGTGGGCGCGAACGACCGTCCTAGGTACTCGCCCTTCGGCCGAGCACCTACCTACTTTTTGTGCGAACAAAAAGTAGGCAAAAAATCGCTTAAACCTACGGTTTAAGAATCCCTTATTATTACGGGGGAATTTGTTTTGCGCTCGTCCTGTAGTTTATACGGTCTAAACCGGACTTCTGGCGTAGTTTCTCCTGCTCTGCGTCTCTTTCAGGATGTTTCCGAGGGTCCCTACCGTCTTGCTTTGGGTTCTCCCGGCGCACCGCGTATATGTCAATGCTTCCACAAATTCAAAAATTTTGCGAACGGTTGCCCTCTCCCCGGCAACTTTTCCTTCTTTTCAAATTAAATCTGAGGGAAGACAAACCTCCGAGTTTTGAGGCACTAAAGCAAGTCGAACCCCGATCCAGGTACCGGATCGCACGCCGGGCTACACAAAAGGCTGTGCAGATCGAACCTTGAAAACCGAATAGCCAATAGGATTTTTACTCAAACAAAGATATACGGGTCCTGCGGGTCCCGGAGGGCATAGATTTCCTCCAGTTCCGCCAGCACGTCCTCTTTCCTGCGGATAAACGCGTCATTGTGGCTCAATAGAAAATACTGTGCTTTCAGTGACCGCAGGACCTTCAGCTCATCGGCCAGAAGATTTGCGTTATAAGCCAGCCTGCCCTGGGTATATTTTGCCGTGCAGTATGTGGCGTCTCCCAGAAAGGCGTATTTTTCATCCACTTCCATTCCGATGCAGCCCTTGGCGTGGCTGGAAGGGATTTCGAAGAGCCGGATCAACGCGCCGTCCTCCATCGTCAGACAGCCCCGGACGATCTCTCCCACGCCGGTATACCGGAAGGTGTGCGCCCCCTGATAGAGCGTCTCAAATTCCACTTCCCGCCAGTTCCCGATATGGTCCTGGTGAAAATGGGACAGGGCCACCCGTTTCGTTCCGGGAATGCTCCGGATGCAGTCGGCCGCCTCCGGGCCGTTTCCCACGTCAAAAATCCAGGTGCAGTGGTCTCCTTCCAGAACGCCGATATCCGCCGACAGGGGTTCCTGGGAGGCTTTCCAATAGGAGAGCCGCTCGTCAATGAAAATTCGTTCCGGCAGCATGTCCGTACCTCCCGGCATCAGTTGTTGATGAGCTTATCCTCATCGCTCCAGCTGTAGAGCTTCCGGATGTCCGCGCCCACGATCTCGGAGGGATGCTCGCCGGCCTTCTTGCGCATGGCGTTGAAGTGGACCTGAGCGCCCGCGTCGGACATATCCAGCAGGAAATCCTTGGCAAAGGTGCCGTCCTGGATGTCGCTGAGGATTTTCTTCATGGCCTTCTTGGTATCCTCGGTGATGATCTTGGGGCCGGTGATATAGTCTCCGTACTCGGCGGTGTTGGAGATGGAGTACCGCATTCCGGCAAAGCCGCTCTGATAGATCAGGTCCACGATCAGCTTCATCTCATGGATGCACTCAAAATAGGCATTCCGGGGATCGTAGCCAGCCTCAACCAGCGTCTCGAAGCCCGCCTGCATCAGGGCGCACACGCCGCCGCAGAGGACCGCCTGCTCACCGAAGAGGTCGGTCTCGGTCTCCGTGCGGAAGGTGGTCTCCAGTACGCCGGCCCGGGCGCCGCCGATGCCCAGGGCATAGGCCAGACCGATATCCCAGGCGTCGCCGGTAGCGTCCTGCTCCACGGCGATGAGGCAGGGCACGCCCTTTCCGGCCTGGTACTCGCTGCGGACGGTATGTCCGGGGCCCTTGGGGGCGATCATAATGACGTTGACGTTCTTGGGGGGCTTGATGCAGCCGAAGTGGATATTGAAGCCGTGGGCGAAAGCCAGGGTCTTACCCTCGGTCAGGTTAGGCTCGATGGACTCCTTGTAGAGCTTGGCCTGCTTCTCGTCGTTGATCAGAATCATAATGATGTCGGCGTTTTTCGCCGCCTCGGCGGAGGTCATGACGGTGAGGCCCTGACTCTCTGCCTTAGCCCAGCTCTTGCTGCCCTCATAGAGGCCGATAATGACCTTCACGCCGCTGTCCTTCAGGTTCAGCGCGTGGGCGTGGCCCTGGGAGCCGTAGCCGATGATGGCTACGGTCTTGTCCGCCAGCTTCTGGAGATCGCAGTCCTGCTGATAGAAAATTCTTGCCATGATAGTTTACCTCTCTCAACTTAAATTTTTAGGAAATGCGCAGTGATTTTTGCTTAGTTTATCAAATATTTCATCGGCGTAAACCGAATTCCATGCTTTTCCTGCTCCTCCGACTGCGGGACAAATCCGGTATGAAGGTAGAACCCCTTTCCATAAGGGGAGGAATTCAGCGTGATCTCCTTCAGGTCCGGGTTATCACGAAGCAGGTCCTGTTTCAGATATTCAAACAGCGCTGTTGCGACGCCCTGGCGGTGATATTCTTTTTTTGTGAAAACAAGATTGATATGGGTTTTATTGGCGCGCATCCCCATGATGCCGATGATCTTACCGCCGTCAAACGCGGCATAGATCGGACAAACGCCCTGCCGGCATTGGCTGATAAACAGCTCATTTTCGATGATATCCCGTTTGAAGGAATCTACACCCTTCGGCCCGTAGTCCGGCGCTTCAAACTCCATGAACACTTCCAGGGCCAGAGCCAACGCTTCGTCCACCTCGCCGCCGGTTATCTTTCGGATAGAATACATCATAAATTCGTCACTTTCCGGATGGTATCCGCGCCCCGCTCCAGGGATACGACGCCTGTGCGGCAGATCTCCAGGATTTCGTAGTCCCGCATAAGATCGATGAAGTCGTCGATGCGCCTGCTGTCGGCGGTGACCCGCAGGACGATGGAGTCCCGGGTGTAATCGACGGTTTTCGCCTCAAAGGCGTCCGCCGCCGCCCGGATGTCGCCCCGGCTGGCGGGGTCGTTTTTCAGCTTGATGAGCAGCAGCTCGAAGCTGACGGAATTTTCGTTGTCCAGTTCCCGGATGGAGCACACGTCCGGCAGCTTGTACAGCTGGTCCACCAGCTGCTGCTTGGTCACCCGTTCACCGGCGAACTGGACGGTAATGCGGGAGTAATCCGGGGATTCCGTCTCGCTGACGGTCAGGTTGTCGATGTTGAACTGCCGCCGCCGGAACATACTGGTGACCCGGTTCAACACGCCGAACTGGTTGCGCACCAGCACGGCCACGGTATATCTCTGCATGCTCAGCCACCTGCCTTTACAATGATATCGTCCATGCTCCCGCCGGGGGGCAGCATGGGAAGAACGAACTCGTCCTCGCCAATGGCGCAGTCGATGAGATACGGTCCCTGGACCCGGAAAGCCCGTCCCAGCGCCGCGTCCAGGTCCTCCAGCGTCCCGACCCTCTCGCCCGCGGCGCCGAAAGCCTCCGCCAGCTTCACAAAGTCGGTCTGCCACCCCAGAATGGTATTGGAGTAGTGCTTGTCAAAGAACAGCGTCTGCCATTGGCGCACCATACCCAGCACGCCGTTGTTCAGCAGCAGGATCACCAGGGGGATCCGGTTGGACACGGCGGTAGCCAGCTCGTTGAGATTCATGCCGAAGCTGCCGTCGCCGGTGACCAGCACGGCGTGCCGGCCCGTAGCCATCTGGGCCCCCATGGCGGCTCCCATGCCGAAGCCCATGGTGCCCAGTCCGCCGCTGGAGATGAATCGGCGGGGGCGGCTGAATTTCAAATGCTGCGCCGCCCACATCTGATGCTGGCCCACATCGGTAGCTACCGGGGTATCCGGCGTCAGGTGCTTATTCAGGGCCAGCATGGCGTTCCGGGGGGTCAGGCCGGGGCGGCTGTCCCGGCTCTGGGCCTCCTCCTCCCGGAAGCCCGCGACGGTTCCGCTCCACTCCGGATGCCGCGCCGGCGTGACCAGCTCGATCAGCTTTTGCAGGGTCAGCTTCACATCGCCCCGCATTCCGTGGGTCACGGCCACGTTTTTGCTCAGCTCCGAGCCGTCCACGTCGATATGGACGATCTTAGCCCCTTTGGCAAACTTGGCCCGGTCGCCGGTGACCCGGTCGTTGAACCGCGCGCCCAGGGCGATGATGCAGTCCGCGCGGTGCATGGCGGTGGAGCAGGCGTAGTGTCCGTGCATTCCCTGCATCCCCAGGAACCGGGGATGGTCCGTGGGAATCCCCGACACGCCCATGAGGGAACAGCCAACCGGCGCGTCGATCTTCTCCGCCAGCTCCAGCAGTTCCTTCTGCGCGCCGCTGGCGACCAGGCCGCCGCCGAAATAGATAAAGGGCCGGTGGGCGGCGTTGACGCATTCCGCCGCGTCCTGAATGCGCTGGTCCTTGGCGGCGTGGGGCGGGTCGGGGGCGGCTACGGGCTGAGGCTCGTAGTCGTATTGGGCAATCTGGATGTCCTTGGGGATGTCCACCAGCACCGGGCCGGGACGGCCCGAAACCGCCAGCCGGAATGCCTCCCGGATGGTGTCCGCCAGATCCTCGATTTCCCCCACAAAGTAATTGTGCTTCGTAATCGGCAGGGTAATACCGGTGATGTCGATCTCCTGGAAGGAGTCGGTGCCGATCTGGGAGTTCATGACGTTGCCGGTAATGGCGACCATGGGCACGGAGTCCAGAAACGCGGTGGCAATACCGGTGACCAGGTTGGTAGCCCCCGGGCCGGAGGTGGCGATCACCACGCCGGGCTGGCCGGTGGCCCGGGCCCAGCCGTCGGCGGCGTGGGCCGCGCCCTGCTCGTGGGCAGTCAGCACGTGGCTGAGCTCGTCCCGGTATTTATACAGAGAATCATAAATATGGATCACCTGTCCGCCGGGATAGCCGAAAACGGTCCTGACGCCCTGTTCGATCAATGTCCTGACAACGATGTCAGCGCCGGTCAGTTTCAAGTTTCATCATCCTTTCACGGGGTAAAAAATAAGACCCCGTCTCTTTTCCAACAAAGAGACAGGATCGTTTCATGCAACAATCTTGCGGTACCACTCTTTTTGCCGCCAGAGGCGGCCGCTCAGCGTGACTAACATCACTTCCCGACGTAACGGTCGGGTCCCGTCCGTCCTATTGGAGGTCTTTCCTCGTTCAGACCGGCCGCTCCGGGGCGACTTATACAGAACCTCCCTCCGCCGGCTCGCACCGCCCGCCGGCTCTCTGAAGCGGGAACTGATCTGCTTTTTCCCCATCACAGCGTTTCTTCTTGAATTGCTTGTATTATATCATGGATTTACGATTTGTCAAGGTGAATCGGGAAAGAAATTCTTTCCGAACATCGGCGGCCCGCTGGAAAGCGGGCCGCTGTTTTTATTGAAACGGAAACATGCCCATGACGCTCATGCCAATGACGCACCCCGCTGCCGCCAGCAGCGCCAGCCCCGGCGCCCGCAGCAGCCACTCATAGTGGCGCGGCGCGCTCCGCTGCCCGTTGGGCCCCCGCTTGTGGAGCATCCACCACAGCGGGCGGCTGAAGCCTACCAGCAGCGTGCCTGCCATCAGGCACAGCATGGCGATCGTTAAGGCAGTATCTACACGGTCCATTCTCTACCGCTCCTTTCTTTCGTCAGTGGTTTCTTCCGTCAGCCCGGGGACTCCTCGCCCCCGGACCCCCCGCCTGCTTTTCCCCCACGGGAAAAGCAGGCAAAAGCGTGCCAGAACCAACGGTTCTGGACTCCCTCGGGCGTCGCGTGAAGCGCGACGCCTTACTACGGGGGCGTTTGTTTTTGCGCTCGTCCTGTAGTCTGTCCGGCCTAAACCGGACTTCTGGAGTGGGGGCTTCTGCTCTGCGGCTGTTTCAGGATGTCGATTTGGTCCCTACCGTATGGCACGAGGGGAACTCCCGGGATTCTGGACATTACATATCCGCTTCCCTATGAAGCCATTTCAGTAATACGCCCAGTCCCAGAGCGGTCAGAAGAAGGAATATGATACTCTTTTTCATGTCGGTTACCTTTCCACAATTTTGTAATAGGTCCTTGCTGTCAGCAGGTACACGATGCCGTAGGCTGCGAAGAATACCAGCACCGTGCCTAGGGTACACAGGGCCGTCAGGGCGGTATTGTGAATATAGAACATAGTCAGCAGCTTCTCCACCATGTTGAAGTCAAAGACAATATGGATAGAGGCCACCACGATGGGCAGGAAAAACACCATCAAAATCTGGCTGTGGATGGAGCGCTTGACCTCGCCGCGGCTGAGGCCCACCTTCTGCATGATCTCAAACCGCTCCTTGTCCTCGTAGCCCTCGGAAATCTGCTTGTAGTAGATAATCAGCACCGTGGCCATCAGGAGGATGAAGCCCAGGAAGATGCCCAGGAACAAAAACCCGCCCGCAAGGCCGTAGGCGTCCTCCGCGCCGTCGCCGCGCGTCTCCCAGCGGCAGTACATCCAGGAGCCGGTGTCCGCATAGACCTCCTCATACAGTTCGGCCTCGTAATACCCCTGCTGTACCTTTTCCAGCGCCGCAAGTTCCTCCTCTGTGGCGTCCACGTCCAGATAGGCGTACCAGTTCATACTGGACCAGTCGTCCACATAGGCCTCCGCCTGTCTGGCCCAAAGTCCGTTGATGACCGCTTCGTCTGAGACTACCACCGTCACCAGACGGGTGATATCGGGGTTGAACTGGGGATTTTCCTTCAGCGTTTTCACAATGCGGAAGTTGGATTCTCCCAGTTCCGTGCCCTCGTCGGGCACCGTCCAGCGGATGGTCAGCTCGCTGCCCTTTACGTTGTAAACGGCTGCCTCGTCAGGACCAAGACCCAGTGTCTCACCGGTGGCGGCGGTATAGTTGCTCTCGGTGATGCAGGTGATCAGCACGATCTCCCGGGCGGCGGCGTTGAAACGGTCCGTGGTATACACCCCGTCGGAAATCATGCCCGCCCCGAAACTCAGGTCGTAGCTGGTCCGGACGTTCTCCACCGCCGCGCCCTGCTTCTCAATAAAACCGGTTATCCCCGCCAGCATGGCGTCAGGGTCGAAGGGAGACCAGTCCTCCTCCCCCTCCACCGGCTGGGGGAAGTAGCGGACTTCAACATTGATATCCCCAGGATACCTCTCCCGGATCACGTCCGCCGTGCCAAGGTACAGCGACAGCGTGCCGGAGAGCATGACCATCACCATGGTACACAGAATGCAGATATTGGCAAGGCCCACGGCGTTCTGCTTCATCCGGTAGAGCATGCCGGACACGCCGATAAAATGGCCGGTCTGGTAATAGAATTTCTTGTTCTTCCGCAGGGCCTTCAGCACAAAGATGCTCACGGCGGTGAACAGGCAGTAGGTGCCAACGATCACCAGCGCCACCGCCACAAAGTACCACACCATGGCGTCCATGCCGGTTCTGGTAGTGACAGCGATATAGTAGCCCCAGCCCAGCGTCACAATGCCCAGCAGGGTCATGAACCACTTGGTCTTTGGCTCCCGCTCACCCACGTTCCCACCGCGCAGCAGTTCAATGGGCTTGGACACGCGGACCTTGTTCAGATTCAGCAGCAGCGTCACCGCCAGCAGGACGGCGAACAGCACCGCCGTCTGAGCCATGCCGTTCCAGCAGATGTAGAACCCGAAGGGCACCGGCATTCCCATCAGCTTGTGGAGGACCAGGCTCACCAGCTTGTGAAGGGTGATCCCGGTGACGATCCCGCCGCCGATGCCGAGAACGCCGATGAGCAGCGTCTCAATCACCAGCACCACGGCGATGTGCTGCTTCCCCATGCCCAGGATGTTATACAGGCCCAGCTCCTTTTTCCGCTGCTTCATGAGAAAGCCGTTGATATACAGCACAAATATGGCGGAGAACATAAAGGCGATGAACATACCGATGGTCATGAACATCTCTACGTACTTGTAGCCGTTGCCCCGTCCCGGGGTCATATCGCTCACGCCGGGGTCGTTGACCAGAGCGTACATGATGTAGATGGCCGCCACGTCCCCCAGCAGGGCCAGGATATAGGGGAGATAGAACTTCCGGTTGTTCCGGATGCTCTGGAGAGCCAGCTTGAAATAGAGGGAACTACGCATCTTCCTCACCTCCGGCGGCAAGGAGGGTCAGGGTGTCGGAGATCTTCTGGTACATCTCCTCCGTGGAGCTGACGCCCTTGTAAATCTGGTGGAACACCTCGCCGTCCCGGATGAACATGACCCGCTTGGCGTGGCTGGCGGCCTTGGTGGAGTGGGTCACCATGAGGATGGTCTGGCCCTCGGCGTTCACCTGGTCGAAAAGGCTCAGGAGGCCGTCGGTGGCCTTGCTGTCCAGGGCCCCGGTGGGCTCGTCGGCCAGTACGATCCGGGGCTCGGTGATCAGCGCCCGGGCCACGGCCGCCCGCTGCTTCTGTCCGCCGGAGACCTCGTAGGGGTATTTTTTCAGCAGGGCCTCGATGCCCAGCCGCCGGGACAGGGGCAGAAGGCGCTTTTCCATTTCCATGTAGCTCTTCCCCGCCAGCACCAGGGGGAGGAGGATATTGTCCTTGATGGAAAAGGTGTCCAGCAGGTTGAAGTCCTGGAATACGAAGCCCAGGTGGTCCCGCCGGAAGGCCGCGATGTCCTTCTCCTTGATGGTGACGATATTCTTCCCGTCCAGCAGCACCTGGCCGCTGGTGGGCTTATCCAGGGCGGCAAGGATATTCAGAAGGGTGGTCTTGCCGCTGCCGGACTCGCCCATGATGGCCACATATTCTCCCGGCTCCACGGCAAAGTTGACGCTGGTGAGCGCCTGCACCTGCTGTCCGCCGAAACGGGTGGTATAGATTTTTTTCAGATCGCTGACTTGAAGGATGGGCATTTTCTTTTCCTCCTCGGGGTTTTGTTTGGTTACAGGCATATTATAGCGGATTTGTTCTCTCCATTCCATCGTTTTACCTTACAAAAAAGGGAGGAACCTTACATCGGTGTAAGGTTCCTCCCTTCAGACTGTCGAAAAGCGGCCTGTCCGGCAGTGAACGGTGCGCGGGATGGCAAATCCAAAAAATTCGAAAAGCAATGCAGCCAGCATATTGTTTTTGTATTTTGAATGCGGTAACATAATATTGAACAGCATTGCCGTTCCACCATAAAAAGGAGGTTCTTTCCATGAGAAAACAACGGTTTCTGTCCGGCCTGCTGGCTCTCGTGCTGGCGTTGACCTTACTGCCCGCTGCCGCGCTGGCGGCGGAGCCCGGCCTGTCCAATTTCACGAAGGTCAATACCTACACCCCCGGCACCTTCACCGATGTGTCCAACGAGTGGTACGCACAGAACGTCCAGACCGCTTATGAGCTGGGCCTGGTCCTGGGTACCAGCGACACCACGTTCTCCCCGGATGAGAATATCTCCCTGGCGGCTGCCCTGACCCTGGCCTGCCGCCTGCACAGCATCTATCACACCGGCTCCGCGGACTTCGTCCAGGGCGACCCCTGGTATCGGGTCTATGAGGACTACGCCGTCCTGAACGGCATCATCTCCGCCGGGAGCTTCGACAACTACAACGCGCCCGCCACCCGCCGCCAGTTCGTCGGCATTCTGGCCAAGGCCCTGCCCGGAGAGGCCCTGGAGGAGATCAACACCGTGGCGGACGGCGCGATCCCCGACGTGGCCGCCGGCTCCGCCTATTATGACGACATTTACACCCTCTACCGCGCCGGCATTCTCAGCGGCAACGACAGCGCCGGAAACTTCACCCCCGACAGCAGCATCCAGCGCTCCGGCGTAGCCGCGATCGTTACCCGTATGGCCAACCCCTCCCTGCGCCAGAGCTTGTATCTGGTCCCCGCGGCGGGCAGCGTGACCCTCAGCGAGACCGCTCTGACCCTGGACATCGGTAACACCGCGGAGCTTACCGCCGCTGTCAGTCCCGAGGGCGCGGAAGCCGCCGTCACCTGGACCAGCTCCAACCCCGGCGTGGCCAGCGTCCTTGACGGCAAGGTGACCGCCGTCTCCGCCGGCAGCGCCGTCATCACCGCCTCTACCGCCAACGGCAAGACCGCGGCCTGCTCCGTCACCGTCAGGCCGGCCCCCCTCGTCTTCAGCGGCAGCGGCGACAAGGTAATCACCGGCATCAATATCCCCGCCGGAGCCTACTACTCCGAGTTCACCCACGACGGCAGCGGAAATGTGATAATGAAGCTGATCTACGGTGAACGGAGCTATGACTACTTTCTGGTGGCCAACGAGATCGGCGCCTCCGCCAACCGCTGCTGCATGAGTGAAAACGGCCACGCCGCCATCGTCAACGGAACGCTGGAGGTGGAGGCCGACGGCAACTGGACCATCGAGTTCAAGCCGGTTTCCGGAACCACAACCACCAATATCAAGGGCAGCGGCAATGCCGTCACGGGCATCTTTACCGCCTCCACGGCCCGGAACGTCATCTCCGGCACCCACAACGGGAAATCCAACTTCATCGTCTATGCCATCAAGTACAACAGCAGAGTTACCTATGACCGGGAGCTGATCTTCAATGAGATCGGCGCCTATTCCGGTCAGTCGGCGGCCACCCTGGTGCCGGGCCAGCAGTACTACATCTCCGTAGTGGCGGACGGCGACTGGACCCTGGACTTCGGCCAGGGCGACTCCGTGACCACCTATACGGCTCTGCCCGCTCCCGCTCCGGCCAAAAACGGCAATAACGACGGCAGCCGGCCCGGCGGCGGCTACGACGACGACCAGCCCGGCAGCGGCAGCAGCAGCGACAGCGACCTCTGGAGCTACAGCGAGGCCAAGGACCTGAAGCGCTACGCCGACAATTTCTACAACGGCTTCGACAACGTCTATCAGACGCTCAGCGGCAAGTCCACCGGCTTCGCCTCCGCGGATGTAAAGCTGGTCCAGCTGGCCCTGGACAGCATTGATCGCCTGGACCGCCATCTGAGCGACGCCGTCGCTCTGATGCAGCACAAGGCGGACCTGAAGCTGACCGGCGGCAACTACGACACCCTGGAGGACTACGTGGAGGCAATCCGCGGCCGCCTCCGCGACATGAAGGACACGGAAGTGACTGAGAGCAACGTCGCCAGGGTCAAGCTGGACCTGGCCATGGACGCGGCGGTCATCAACGCCATGGGCGCCGAGTTCCGGCTCCACGCGGCGGAGCTGGTCGCGGCATTCTGAGCCGGGCCGCCCCGCATACGGAATTCCTGTCCATGACTCAGAAAGCCCCCGGATACCGCACAGTATCCGGGGGTCTCTGTCTGTCCCTCCATTCACGAAGCGGACTTCCGACAAGCTGAAGGGAGGAACCTTACATTGGTGTGAGGTTCCTCCCTTTTTTGCTTTTTCCGCGGCACGGCGCGTGAACGGGTTCAGCGGCCGATGGTCGCCACCAGCACGGCCTTGATGGAGTGCATCCGGTTCTCCGCCTCGTCGAAAACCACGGAGTGGGGGCCCCGGAATACTTCGTCGGTGACCTCCCGGATATCCACGCCCTTGTCCTTCCACTCCTTGGCAAGCTTGGTCTCAAAGTCGTGGAAGGAGGGCAGGCAGTGGAGATACAGCACGTCCCGGTTGCCGGTGCGCTCCAGGGTCTGCTCCGTGACCCGGTAGGGGGTCAGCAGCCTGGCCCGCTCGGGAATCAGCGACTCCTCACCCATGGAGGCCCAGATGTCGCCGTAGATCACATCCGCGCCGGTGAGGGTGCTCTCGTCACTGGTGATCTCAATAGTGGCCCCGGTCTGGTGAGCAGCCTCCTGAACCCTGCGCAGGACCGACTGGTCCACGCCGTCCACCAGTTCCTGGGGGCCCAGGCCCACGAAGTGCATCCCCATCCTGGCGCAGCCGTACATCCAGGCGTAGCACATGTTGTTGCGCACGTCGCCGGGGAACACCACCTTCACGTCCCGCAGGGGCTTGGAGCAGTGCTCCTCAATGGTCATCATGTCGGCCAGGATCTGGGTGGGGTGGTCCACGTCGGTCAGGCCGTTCCACACCGGCACGCCGGAGAATTTCGCCAGGTCCTCCACCACCTTCTGGTCGAAGCCCCGGTACTCAATGCCGTCAAAAAACCGGCCCAGGACCCTGGCCGTGTCCTCCAGGCTCTCCTTTTTGCCCATCTGGCTGCTGCCCGCGTCCAGATAGGTGACGTGGGCCCCCTCCTGGGTGGCGGCTACCTCGAAGGAACAGCGGGTACGGGTGGAGGTCTTCTCAAAAAGCAGGACGATGTGCTTGCCCTTCAGCGCGGGCTCGCAGACGCCGGAGCGGCGCTTGGCCTTCAGGTCGTGGCCCAGGTCCAGCAGATAGCGGATCTCCGTGGGGGTGAGATCCATTAAGGTGAGGAAATTCTTGCCTTTCAGGTTTATTGCCATGGGTGTTCTCCTTTTTGATTGGTTTGCAGAGGCTACACGTCCTCCCGGACAAAGGGCATACTCATACATCTGGGCCCGCCCCGGCCCCGGCTGAGCTCGCTGCACGGGATGGTGTGGACGGTGACGCCGTTCTCCTTCAGGATCTGGTTGGTGACATAGTTGCGCTCGTAGACGACCACCTCGCCGGGGGCGATGGCAAGGGTGTTGCTGCCGTCGCTCCACTGCTCCCGGGCCGCGTCAATGGGGCTGTCGGACCCGCATCTGATGAGCTGCACGTTGTCCAGCTCCAGATGCTCCTTCAGAATGTCCTCCAGACTGCCCTGCTCCTCCTGAATGCGGACCTTGCCGTCCACCAGCTCCATGACGTAGACGGTGATCTCATGGAGGATATTGGGGTGAACGGTGAATTTGTTCTTATCCACCATGGTGAACACGGTGTCCAGGTGCATGAAGCTGCGGGTCTTGGGGATATTGAAGGCCAGGACCTTCTTGAAGGTCTGGCTGATGGACAGCACCGTGTGGGCGAATTTGTCGACGCTGTCCTCCTGGGTGCGCTGGGAAATGCCCACGGCGATAACCTCCGGGGACAGGATCAGAATGTCCCCGCCCTCCAGGGAGCTGTTCTCTCCCCGGTCATACCACTTGGGCGCGTCCTTGTAGACCGGGTGGTACTGGAAAATGAATTTCCCGAACAGGGTCTCACGGTTCCGCGTCACCGTGTGCATCCGGTGGAGGGAAACGCCGGTGCCGATGGTGGCGAAGGGGTCCCGGGTGAAATACAGGTTGGGCATGGGGTCGATGAGAAAGGGATAGTCATCGGAACGGAAGCTGAGGTAGTCCGCCAGCTTCCCCGTCTCAAAGCCCCGCACATCGCTCTTCCGCACACCCGCCATCATGGTCTCCACCAGCCGTCCACGCTCCATGGAGTTCAGATAGTCCCTCAAAATGTCCCGGATGCGGTGGTTCTCCAGCCCCGCCTCGTCCAGAAACTGTTCCGTCAGCTCCTGCCGGACGTCCGCCGCGGCAATGGTCTCCTCCACCAGGTCCGTGAGGTAGACCACCTCCGCCCCGTTCTCCCGCAGACACTGGGCAAAGGCGTCGTGCTCCGCCTGCGCTACCTTCAAATAGGGAATGTCGTCAAAAAGAAGCCGTTCCAGATATTCCGGCATCAGGTTCTCCAGCTCCCGGCCCGGACGGTGGAGCATCACCTTTTTCAGCCGCCCGATCTCCGAAGTATTGTGCAGACCGGTTTTCAGCCGTGTTTCAATTGGCATACGCGCATCACTCCTTTACTTCCCTTAGGATTGCCGGATTTGGATAAGGCATACATTCTTTTTCTTGAAAGAAAAAGGTCCTGGGCGGACGGCCAATCCCGCTCTTATCTGCGCCGCTTTCCCTAATCTCCCGCACGGTAACAAAGCATACCTTTAATTCAAAGAAAAAGAATCAAAAAGAACTTTTGCGGCAAAGCGCTGCTTTGCCAGTTGTTAACCTTGTTTAATTTAACGGTTGACAACAGATGGGCAGATATGGTACTGTTTTCCTACAAAACGCAAGAAGGAGATTGCACGATGGAAATGACTATGTCAAGATTTCGGGCAAAGGATATTGCCTATATTGCGGTTTTTACCGCGCTGATCGCCGTCGGCGCGTGGATCGCCATTCCTACGCCCGTCAGAATTGATTTCACCCTCCAGACGCTGGGCATCTTTCTGGCAACCGGCATCCTGGGCGGACGGCGGGGGACCCTGGCGGTAACGGCCTATCTGCTCCTGGGCGCGGTGGGCGCGCCGGTGTTCTCCGGATTTGCCGGAGGACTGAGCGCGCTGGTATCCCCCAGCGGCGGGTATCTGATCGGCTTTTTCTTCACCGCGCTGTTCATGTGGAGCGTGGAGAAGATAACGGGGGACAAAACGTGGAAGCTGGGACTGGCTATGGTGATGGGCGCGATGATCTACTACGCCTTCGGCACCGCCTGGTTTATGGTGGTCTACCCCATGGGCGGCGAAAGCGTGGGGCTGTGGACCGCCCTGAGCTGGTGCGTGATCCCCTATATCCCCTTTGATCTCATGAAAATTGCCCTGGCCCTGGGGCTGACCTCCCAGCTGCGCCGCCATGTCAAGTAAGCCCCTCCCCCTCCGGCCCCACCACGGGATGTGCATGGCCTATTTCGTGGGCTATGGCTACAGCGATGGGTTTTCCGCCCACATGGCGCGGCTGCTGGAGGAGCTGGCCCCGGACAGCCCCGTCCGCCTCACGGTGGGGACCGACGCGGTGTGCGGGCCCTGCCCCAACAACGCGGGCGGGCTGTGCGACAAGCCGGAGCTGGTGGCAGGCTATGACAGAAGGGTGCTGGAACTGTGCGGACTGGAGGAAGGGGACGTTCTCCCCTTCGGCGTATTCACCAGCCGGGTACAGGAGAATATCCTGACCCCCGGCCTGCGGTCCGGTATCTGCGGAAACTGCCAGTGGAACGGCATATGCGCCTCCCACCCCAGCCGGTGGAGGAAAAACGCCTGACGTTTTTCGCTTGACAAACGGCGGAAAAACTATTAGGATAAAGCAAGCGCAGACGGCGTCCGCGCGGCATAAACGGCATATGATATGGGCACACGCCCTCCCGATGGGGAGAGGCGTGGGCCTTTTCGTGCGTTTTTCTCCCGAGGTGGATCAGACCGCCGCAACGAACCCCGGGAGATTCCGCGTGTATGACGGCAGGGTCTGCGCCAACATCCTGAAACAGACGCTTCGCAGCAGAAACCACACCCGCAGTTCGGTTTAGACCGGACAGACTACAAGATAAGCGCAAAAAACAATATCCCCCGTAATGGAGCGTCACCCCTTGGGTGACGCCTTAAGGGATTCTTAAACCGTAGGTTTAAGTGACTTTTTGCCTACTTTTTGTTCACACAAAAAGTAGGCGCAGGGTTCGGGAGCGCGCAGCTCCCGGGCTATCGATGAGAAACCATTTAGTGCGGTCTGAAAGACCGCAAAGGAGCACCCAATGGAACGATTACTGCATTCCCTCCTGACGATACCAGAATCTGAGGCGCTGGCCTCCGCCGTGGAGAGCGGCGGGTGCCCCGCCGCCGTCACCGGCCTGGGGGCCGTCCACCGCGCCCAGATCGCCGCCGCCGTGTCCCGCCGGACAGGGCGGCCCTTAGTCATGCTCTGCGCCGACGAGACGGAGGCCGGCCGTCTGGCCGGCGACCTGGAAACCCTCCTGGGCGAGGCCGAAAAACCCGCCCGGGTTTTAAAGCTCTTCGCCAGGGAGCTTTTCGTCCGGGCGGGGACCGTCATCTCCCGCCAGTGGGAGCACAGCCGCATCGCCGCCCTCTACGAGCTGGCCAACAGCGAGAATATCGTGATAGTCGCCACCGCCGAGGCCCTGCTGCAAAAAACCAGCCCGCCCCAGCGGCTGCGGGAAGCCGCCATCACCCTGGAAAACGGGGGCCGCTGCGACCTGGAGGACCTGCCCCGCCGCCTGGTGGAGGCGGGCTACAGCCGCGCCGACCAGGTGGAGGGCGTGGGCCAGTTCGCCCTCCGGGGCGGCATCCTGGACGTGTTCTCCCCTCTCATGGAGGAGCCTGTCCGCTGCGAGTTCTTCGATGACGAGATCGATTCCCTGGGCTCCTTCGATATCCTCACCCAGCGGCGGACCAAAAATCTGGACTCCGCCCTGCTGCTGCCCGCCATGGAGCTGCTGCCGGGGGCGGAGAAAACCGCCGTCTTCGATTACTTCCCCGCCGACGCCCTGCTGTGCGTCAGCGAGACGGGCCGGGTGGGCGAGCGGGTGAAAAACGTCCTCTGGCAGGCCAGGGAGGACACCGAGTCCCTGCTGGCCGCCGGGGAAAAGGACGGAGACCTGACCGCCCTGCTGCTGGGCCAGAGCGAATGGCTGGAAAAGCTGGACGGCTTCGCCCTGTGCATGCTGGAGTCCCTGCCCACCTCCCGCTACCCCCTGCCCCCCAGGACGCTGCTGTCTATCAGCGCCAAGCAGCTGAGCGCCTATGGCGGCAGCATCGAGACCGCCGCCGCCGACCTGGAGCACTACCGGACGGCGGGCTATAAGGCCCTCCTGCTCTGCGGCAACGCCGCCCGGGCCAAAAGCCTCCAGCGGATGCTCTTTGACCGGGGCATCCCCGCGGCCCTGGATTTAAACTGCGGCGAGATGCCCGGTCCGGGGGAGATCCGTATCTCCGTGGGCGCCCTCTCAGCCGGGGCGGAGTATCCGCAAATCTCCCTGGCGGTGCTGACCGAGGGCCAGCTCACCGCCTCCACCGCCGGAAAGCAGCCCGCCCGCAAGGCGAAGAAAGACAACCGGCAGAAGATCCTCAGCTACGCCGACCTGTCCGTTGGCGACCTGGTGGTCCACTCCGCCCACGGCGTGGGCCGGTTCGAGGGCATCCGGAAAATGCCCGTGGACGGCGTGGAGAAGGACTATATCAAGATCGTCTATGCCGGGGGGGACAGCCTCTACGTCCCCGCCACCGGACTGGACCAGGTCACCAAATATATCGGCGGCGGCGGACTGGGCTCCGACGGCGAGGTCCACGCCGCCAAGCTCAATAAATTGGGCGGCACAGACTGGCACAAGCAGAAAACCAGGGCCAAGGCCGCCGCCAAGGACCTGGCCAAGGGCCTGATCGCCCTGTATGCCGAGCGGCAGCGCCGCCCCGGCTTCGCTTTCTCTCCCGATTCCCCCTGGCAGCTGGAATTCGAGGAGGCCTTCGACTACGTGGAGACCGAGGACCAGCTGCGGTGCATCGCGGACATCAAAAGGGATATGGAAAAGCCGATGCCCATGGATAGGCTCCTCTGCGGCGACGTGGGCTACGGCAAAACGGAGGTGGCCCTGCGGGCGGTGATGAAGTGCGTGCTGGACGGCAAGCAGGCCGCCATCCTGGCCCCTACCACCGTCCTGGCCCAGCAGCATTTCAACACAGCCTGCAACCGCTTCCGGTCCTTCCCGGTGGAGATCCGGGTGCTCAGCCGGTTCCAGACCCCGGGACAGTCCCGGCAGATCCTGGCCGACCTGCGCTCGGGAAAGATCGACCTGCTCATCGGCACCCACAAGCTGATCCAGAAGGACGTTGCCGCCGCCTTCAAGGACCTGGGGCTGCTGGTGATAGACGAGGAACAGCGCTTCGGCGTTTCCCACAAGGAAAAGCTGAAGGAAATGAGCAAGCAGGTGGACGTGCTGACCCTCTCCGCCACGCCCATCCCCCGGACGCTGAACATGGCCCTCTCCGGCATCCGGGATATGTCCACCCTGGAGGAACCCCCCCAGAACCGCCAGCCGGTACAGACCTACGTCATCGAGCACGACTGGGGCATCGTCGGCGACGCCATGCGCCGGGAAATTGACCGGGGCGGACAGGTGTACTACCTCCACAACCGGGTGGAATCCATCGACTCCACCGCCGCCCAGATCCGGCGGCTGGTGGGAGAGGACGTCCGGGTGGTGGTGGGCCACGGGAAGATGGACGAGAAGCAGCTTTCCGCCGTCATGCAGCAGATGGTGGAGGGCGAGGCCCAGATCATGGTCTGCACCACCATCATCGAGACGGGCATCGACATCGCCAATGTGAACACCCTGATCATCGAGGACGCGGATAAAATGGGCCTGGCCCAGCTCCACCAGATCCGGGGCCGCATCGGACGCAGCGCCCGGAGGGCCTACGCCTACATGACCTACCGCCCCGGCAAGGTGCTCTCGGAAATCGCCAACAAGCGCCTCACCGCCATCCGGGAGTACGTGGAGTTCGGCTCCGGCTTCAAGATCGCCATGCGGGACCTGGAAATCCGGGGCGCGGGGAATCTTCTGGGACCGGAACAGTCCGGGTATATGATGACCGTGGGCTACGATATGTACCTCCAGCTGCTGGAGGACGCGGTGCTGGAGGAGAAGGGCGAGAAAAAGAAGCAGACCGTGGAGTGCTCCGCCGACCTGGCCGTCTCCGCCAACATCCCGGACCGCTACGTGCCCTCCAATCAGCAGCGGATGGACCTCTACCGCCGCATCGCCGCCATCCGCACCCAGGAGGACGCCTCCGACCTGCTGGACGAGCTGATGGACCGCTACGGCGACCCGCCCAAATCCGTCTACGCCCTGCTGGACGTGGCCCTGCTCCGCGCCAGCGCCGCCAGGGCGGGAGTCAGCGACATCTCCCAGAAGGAGCGGCAGGTGAAGTTCGTCATCGCCGACTTCGACGCGGAGGCCATCGCCGGGCTGGTCACCAGCGCCAAGTACCGCCGCCGTCTGGTGGTCAACGCCGGGGACGTGCCGTCCCTGACATTGACCCTCCAGCCCAAGGAACCTGTGCTGGAAACCGCCCTGGCCCTGACCGAAGACCTGCGGCTGGCCCGTGAGAGCGGAAGCGGCGAAAAAGCGCAATAAAAGGACCGGCCTCCATGGGGAAAATCTCCATGGAGGCCGGTCTTTCTATGCCGTTACCGGTTCTCGTTCACATACAGCGTCACCCGCCGCTGAATCAGGTCCGCCGTCTCCTCCAGGGTCTTGTCCCCGGCGAAATAGGACTGTGCCTGCTCCACCACGATATTCGGCAGGGTAAAATCTTCGCCGTACACACTGTCAATGGCGTTGTAAAGATTCCAGAACCGCTCCATTTGCAGCTCGCTGGGCGTCAGTTTGAAAATCACCATCGTGATGTCCGTATCCGCGTCATATTCGGGCACGCCGATCACATCCTGGGGGCTCTCGATCCGGTTCCCGTCCCGGTCCAGTGCGTATTCCCCGTCCTCGCGCTGGAACCAGAGGGGTTCCAGCATGCGCTCAAAATCCTCCCGGCGGATGGGAAAGCCATTGCCGAAATATTCCGTGCCGTCGATCATGACCGAGTCGGAACAGCCGGGCAGCAGGCACTGGCGCATATAGGCCCAGGCCCCCTCCTTATTCCGGCACGAGGCGGACATACCCATCAGAAGGTCGGTATAGCTGAAGGCCTCAGGCAATACAAAGCTGCTGCCCGCACCGCCGTCCGTGGGCACGCCGGGGTAGGAGGCATACCCGCCCTCGTCCATCGCGCCGAAAACCACGTCCTGAGACAGCGTGTACCAGCCCTTAAGCTTTCCTTCGCTCCGGGCGTGCCTGATCTGGCTGAGCGCCGGACAGATCAGCGCGCTCTCATCCCGCCAGTTTCCGTTTTCATCGATTTTAGTAGCAAAAATATTGTTCTCGTTCAGATACGCCTCGTAGTCCGTCAGACACTGGGGACCGCCCATGACCGCGTCGTAATAGAGCAGATCGCCTATGCTCCACAGCCTGACGTTCATCAGCAGCTGCCGCCCTTCCCGCAGGTCAATGCCGTTGGCCATCCGGCCCCATTTCTCCAGATCCGGTTCCCCGGCCTCGTCCTCCATGCGGCCGCACAGGGCCAGCACGGCCTTGAATTCCTCCGAGTCAAAGCGGCACTCCCCGGTGGTCCAGTCGATCCAGCGGTTGATGCCCTGACGGACCAGCTGGGAGAGGGTGCCGGTCTTGCCGCTGCGGTACCCGTAGAGAGAGCTGCCCTCCGGCATGGCCTCATAATAGTCCAGCATCTCCTCCAGGGTCCAGCCGGTCCGGTCCCCGACTACGTCCGTCCGGGCGGCGGCGGTCTCGATGGTGAAGGAGTTGAACACCTGGTACAGCTTCCCATCCACAGACGCGCAGTCCAGCACATGGCTCATGAGGTCCTCGCGGCTGATCTCCGGGTCGCTGTCGATCCAGGGCCACAGGTCCTCCATGACCCCCTTCCGGGCGTACAGGCTGATGGGCAGGCTGGCATCCCAGATGTCCGGGACCTGACCGGAGGCGATCTCCGCGCTGAGCAGCTTCGCGGCGGCCTCCCGTCCGGCGCGGTCCAGCTCAAAGAGCTCCACACCCTCCCCCGCGTAGTTGCGCAGCTCGATGTAATACTGGTCGTTGGTCCTGTTGAACCGGTCGATCCGGCTGCGCAGGACGCTGTTGGTGCCGATGACCCCATAAACCAGCCTGGTTTTCCCGTCCGCCGGAGTTTCGTCCGTGGGCGAGAGCATGGACAGACGGACGTCCGCTTTATACCAGTAGTCATCGTCGCTGAGGGAACCGTTCCGCGCGAGGGTCAGCACCGCCATTTCTCCCTTGTCCCGGGGCGCGAAGCACATAACCGATCCGCTCAACGCCGCCGCGGCCCAGCTGAGCAGCTGCCGGCCCTCTGACCCCTCCGGTTCCCAGGCCCAAAGCGAGCCGCCGCTGGTGTAATAAAACAGGAAGCCGTTGGTGCCGCCGTAGATCAGATCCACGGTGGTGGGCAGCTCGTATCTCTCCGCGCCCCAGCCCCTGGCGGAAACATCAATGGGCCGCACCACCCGCTTTCCGCCGGGCTGGATGGTCAGCACGGCCATGGTTCCGTCCGGCAGCAGGGCCAGCGGTCCGCCGGAGCTCCCGTCGAAGCCCGCCTGCGGCAGAGCCGCCTCCAGGGTAAAGAGATAGTCCCCCTTGCTGTTCATCACCGCCACGCCGCCGGTCCCGGCGAAGTAAATATTCCCTTTGCCGTCCACCGCGAATCCGGCTATGTCGAACAAATCTGAGACATCCAGCGTCCGTACCGCGTCGCTGAGGTCCACCAGCTTTTTCTGCCGCCCGGTGGCGGGGTCCAGCTGCCGCAGGTGGTGGAAGTCCTCCCGGCGGTCAAAATATTTCCCCTTGGCCTCCACGGACTCGTCGAAGTCCTCCGGCAGATCGTAGTAGGAGATGCTCCACATCTCATACAGCCACAGCGTCCCGTCCGGAGCCAGGAAGGGCCCTATGGTGTTTTTGAAGCCGCCGTCCGGCACCACAGTGGCCTCAAATCCGTCCAGCTCCGCCGCCTCCCCGTCCGCCAGGGATGCGCGCAGGAGATGGCTCGTGACCTCCTCCCCCGTTTTCGTGTCCGCCAGGATGTACATATACGCCCCGTCCGTACAGCTGCCCAGCAGGTCCCCGGTCTCCACCGGCAGGGCCACGTCCTCCGCCAGGTAGGCGGGGGCCGTTACCCAGTTGACCCTGTGGACCTCTTTCCCTTTACCGTCGCAGGCCGTCATGCCAAGCAGCAGCATCGCCGCCAGCAGGGCGGCGGTCATTCGTTTCATGGCCGTTCTCATGGCAATACCTCCCTTGGAGGGGATAAAAATGGCATAATATCCCCAATTTCCGCCATTATCGCAAAATTTTGTATCAGGTTTGTATCAAAGTATTATCCCTTTTGCAGCTTTTCTTAAAATCACGACAGGGCTCCCGCTGAAAATTGTTTTCAGGAATGGACTCTTTTTGCTTGACAGAACACGGGTGAAGCGAGTATTATTGAATAGGATTTTTGTCGGCGGATAAAAAGGGGTATCCGCCGATTATTTCCGCGTCCGGCGGACACGCCGGACAAGCCAAAACCCCCATGCCATAAAGCAAGGGAAGGTCTGATTAAATCAACGTGTACGGATTGGCAAGGAAATTTTTCGCCGCGCGAGGCAAAAAATCGCAGGAATACTTTGTGTATTTCAAGATTTTTTAACGAAGCGGGACGGAAAATTTTCCGCCAAGACGGGCGCGGGGATTTATTCAGAGCTTCCCAAGATCAAACAGAAGGAAGAGGAGGAAATTCGTCATGCCATGGCAGTATATCGCGATCACGGCAGTGGTCGCAATTGCCGCAGCGGCCGTTTCCTTCTTTCTCGGCATCACCTATCGGAGAAAAGTAGCGGAAAAGGAAATCTCCAGCGCGGAGGAGGAAGCCCGCCGGATCATCAACGAGGCCATCAAGAGCTCCGAGAGCAAGAAGCGGGAAGCCCTGCTGGAGGCCAAGGAGGAGATCCTGCAAAGCCGTACCGAGTACGAGAAGGAAGAAAAAAGCCGCCGTGCGGATCTGCAGAAGCAGGAGCGCCGGTTACAGCAGAAGGAAGAAAATCTGGACCGCAAAACCGAAAACATTGAGAAGAAGGAAGAGGCGCTGGCAGCCAAGCACGCCGCCGCCGACAAGGCCCAGGAGGAAATCGACCTCATCAAGCGCAGCCAGACCGAGATGCTGGAGCGCATCTCCGGCCTCACCGTGGAAGAGGCCAAGCAGTACCTGATCTCCCAGGTGGAGGGAGAGGTCACCCATGAGACGGCGCTGAAGATCAAGGAAATCGAAGCCCGTGCCAAGGAGGAGGCCGACCAGAGAGCAAAAGAAATCGTGGCCACCGCCATCCAGCGCTGCGCCGCAGACCATGCGTCCGAGATCACCGTCAGTGTGGTACCCCTGCCCAATGACGAGATGAAGGGCCGCATCATCGGCCGCGAGGGCCGCAACATCCGCACCATCGAGACGCTGACCGGCGTGGATCTCATTATCGACGACACGCCGGAGGCCATTACGGTGTCCTGCTTCGAGCCCGTGCGGCGCGAGGTGGCCAGGGTCGCCCTGGAGAAGCTGATCGCCGACGGCCGCATCCACCCCACCCATATCGAGGAGATGGTGGAGAAGGCCAGACGGGAGGTAGACGCCGTCATCAAGAGCGAGGGCGAGCGCGCCGCCTTTGAGACGGGCGTGCGGGGCCTGCACCCGGAGGTCATCAAGATGCTGGGCCGCCTCCACTACCGCACCAGCTACGGACAGAACGTCTTGCAGCACTCTATCGAGGTCAGCCACATTGCGGGCCTGATGGCCTCGGAGCTGGGACTGGACGTACACTCCGCCAAGCGGGCGGGCCTGCTCCACGACATCGGCAAGGCCCTGGACCACGAGTACGAGGGCACCCACGTCAACCTGGGCGTGGAGTTCTGCAAGAAGTACAAGGAGAGAGACGACATCCTCAACGCCATCCAGGCCCACCACGGCGACGTGGAGTGCAAGACGCTGATGGCCTGCCTGGTCCAGGCGGCGGACGCGGTCAGCGCCGCCCGTCCCGGCGCACGGCGGGAAAACCTGGAGAACTATATCAAGCGCCTGGAGAAGCTGGAGGAGATCACCGGGACCTATCCCGGCGTGGAGAAGAGCTACGCCATCCAGGCCGGCCGCGAGGTCCGCGTGATGGTCCGTCCCGAGGCCGTCAGCGAGGACCAGATGGTGATCCTCGCCAGGGATCTGGCCAAAAAGATCGAAAACGAGCTGGAGTACCCCGGACAGATCAAAGTACATGTTATCCGGGAGACAAAGGTTGTCGAATACGCGAAGTAAAAATAAGGACGCCTTCCGCGGCTGCGGGAGGCGTCCTCGCTTATCCAGGATGCGCCTGAAGGCGCATTTTTCCTATCCGGAAATCAGGGAAATACTGCCGCCGTTCTGATCGAAAAATTCCAGCTCGTAAGCAGAGTCTCCCAGCAGGAACCAATTGCCGCCCATCGAGACGCGCCCCTCCTCATCCGGTTCCGGGCGGGCGTAGAAGAGAAAGGCTTCCCCTTCCCGGATGCCCTCAACAACATAATTGCCGCCGTCTATGTGCAGCGTCAGCTCAGCAGCGGCGGCGCCCTCCGGAGGATGGACGGCAACATAGGCGGCGCAGCTCATCGGCTGTCCCTCCCCGTCCCGCAGTTCAACGGGCCGGGAGACGCTGAGCAGATAGACTCCCTCCTTCAGCGGCTGGGTAAACGCGTTCGCGTTGGTAAAAAACCTGCCCCGGGCGGGGTAGGACGTCACCGCCATATCGTCTGCCAGCTCGATTCGGTACTTCATGCCGCCGGAGATGCTGAACTCCACGACTGCCTCCGGCTCGGGAAACAGCATCTGCCGTTCCCTCCGGCGCAGGTCCTCCATATAGGAAAATCCCGGCTGATCCCATAAATCCCACATCATGAATCCCAGCAAAACCGTCAGCAGCAGATTCCGCAGGACCTTCGCCCACCGGGGCCAGGGCGCGCGCTTCTTCTTCATGTCTCCGCCTCCTCTGTCAGGCCGATACGCAGCGTCCGCCGCAGCTGTCCGTGGCCGAGATCGACCTCCACCCACTCCGCGTCCTCCGGCAGGTCCTCGATCACCAGCCGGGCCTTCTGCCAGAACCCCCAGCTGGCGGACGTATCCCAGTAAGCTAAATGCTCGACAGTTCCCGTATTGAGCCGCCCGCCGGATACCGCGTACCACAGCTCCAGCGGTTCCTCCCACCGGCTCGATGTAATGTCCAGATCAATGTACAGATTCCTCCGGGGTTCTTCCTTGCTAATTTCTTCCAGGACCGCCCGTTCGGCGCGGACCGTATAGCCGCCCGTCTCTATCGTCTCGGCGTATGGAACCTCACGCGCCGCCGGAAGGGACTGCGCCTTTACTGTGCAGTCCTCCCAAGTCAGATAGCGGTACAGCGCCCTCCCCGGCAGCAGCCAGTACCCATTGGGCCGCATCGCCAGCAGCACCAACAGCAGGCAGTACATTACCGCCGCTCCCGCCAGCGCGAACCGGCTTATCCGCCACAAATACCCCAGCCAGGGCCGGTGCAGCCGCCCCAGCTCCTCCGCGATCTCGGCGGGGTCGCCCATGGCCCGCAGNGCNGCGTCCNCCTCCAGCCCGGAGGCCTCCCGCAGGTCCTCCANNTGGGCTTCCAGCTCCCGCCGGACNGCCTNCCGGTCCGGGCNGAANCGTATTTTCGCCGTGGCCGCGTCCNGCCAGTCTTTTTCGTTCATGATCGCTCTCCCAAGTCGTCTATGTTCGTGACCGTTTCCAGCAGATTTCCGTCTTTGTCGAAAAATTCCAGGGTGTAGGGCGGCAGATCCGTGGTGTGGAAAATCGTCATCAGCGCCAGCGGATGGTCAGGGTCCCAGTCCTCCGCCAGCCGGAAGAGGAAAACCCCGTCCNTGCGTTCCCCCTCAANGGTGCAGATTGTTTGCNNTCCATCATTGGTATAGTGGGCCATATCCATCGTCAGCTTTGCCCGCTCCGCCAGCGCGGGAGGCTCCACCGCCGCCAGTCCCNCGATCATATGTGGGCNNNTATTNCAGCTCCGAGGGCAGCACCACCAGCGTGGCNCCGTCCGGATTCCTGGGCCANACGTTGAACNTGTGGGTNCGGGATGAGGTCTGGACCGTGCGCTTCGACACCCCCACCAGCATNANNGGNTCNCCCAGCCGCCCCTCTTCCTCGCTCTCAATNGTAAGCACAACAGAGGATTGGTCAATNAGATANTCCCTCTCGNGGNGGTGCAGCTCCATCTCNCTGGNNGGCANAGGNCAGTCGCAGCACCACCAGAAGAACACCAGCAGNACGCNCGCCGCNANCAGATTCCTTGCCGCCCGCAGGCGGTGTCTCCNCGCCATCATGAGATCACCTCCGCCGTCAGATTCACACGGATCGTACCGCCGCCGTACCCTATNGGGANNTCCACCCACTCCGGCACGTCCTCCGGGCCAGGNAGATAGANCCAGACAAGATACCANGTGGNAAANGGCTCCNGCCAGGTCTCGCAGNANAGNCCGCGTCTTCCNTNCGGGANNNCATTTTGGGTATAAAGTTCNCCCTNGCTGTCCGAGNCNACATTTGCCAGGACCATATACTGGTCNTCGGAACAGGGCTCCCAGAATTTCCATGTNTCCGCCCGCAGGCAGACCATCAGGTTGGTGNNCNCAGCANGCACGGTCTCGCCGNCCTCCTCCTCGCNGTCGTANTCACGCTCCATGAGCCACGCCATNGGGNCGCTGAATTGGTAGCCGCCCAGGTTTTTTGTCCCCTCNGGGCGCCACTTCTCCAAAACNGACCACNCAACCCCGGGGGTAGTATTCGTATAGATATCCCCNTCCGGCAGCTCCGGCCGGGNCCCCNGCAGATTCGGCCTCTGCTCCAGNATNCCCCACACAGCCNCAATGNCCGCCAGGACCAGNACCACCCGGCTGGCCCGCCAGAAGTANCCCCACCAGGGGGCGTGGATGCGCCCCAGCTCCTCCGCGATTNCGGNGGGGTCGCCCATGGCCTCCACGGCNGCCTCCTCCGCCTCCNNAANGGTTTGCCCCTGNTCCATATAGGCNTCNACCCGGTCCGCCAGATGCTCCCGCAGCTCCTGNCGTACCGCCTCCCGNTCCGGCACGAAGCGGATCTCNCGGGTGGCACGGTACAGCCAACTCTCCGAAGTCATCTCCCNGTCCTCCTACGCCCCNGCCAGNATGGCCGTCACCGCCGTGGAGAAGGCGGTCCACTCCTGNTTCTTCTCCTCCAGNGCCCGCAGGCCCNTCTCCGTGACGGCNTAGTACCGCCGGACCCGGCCCNTGACCGNCTCCGCCTCCCGGGCCGCNATCAGNTTGTCCTTTTCCAGTCCGTGGAGCACGGGGTACAGNGTGCCCTCCTTCATCTGGAANACGTGATTGCTCCGCTTGTCCAGCTCCTCGATGATCTGGTAGCCNTACATCTCCTTCTCCTTCAGCAGCGCCAGCACCAGCATGGANGNGCTGCCCATTTCCTTCTTCGCCANNGNNNTTTCCTCCCTNANAAATACATAGGACATCTAGGTATACTATACCTAGATGTCCTATGTATGTCAAGAGTATTTTCGACTTTTTTGTATCAGACTTTTTTCACCGGGTGCCGGACCACGGTTTTCAATTTCTCCGGCGCGGTCCGCCTGGGGTCGCCCAGATAGATCTCATGGTGCCGCCGGGTATCAGAGAAATCGACGGCATATCCCGCTTTCTCCGTAAAGGCAGACAGCTTGTCAATGGCTGCGGATTCAGCGTCATAGGGACCTACGTGCAGCACATGGGCGCACAGGCCCTCCTCCCAGCGCCAGAACCGGGCTTTCGATAAAGGCAGGTCCGGTTTCTTCTTCGCCAGCCTCTCCGAGGCCCAGGCAAAAATCTCCTCGCTTACAAAGTCCGGCTGGCGGATCATGCTTGTCCAGCGGAACTTGCCCTTGTCCGCCGGGACCCTGCCGTCAAACCCCGGCTCGTCCGTCCACCACAGCCCCTCCAGCGGCGGGACCACGTAATCAAAATATCCCTCCGGCTCCTCGCCGGACATTTTGCTCATTTTCACCGTGAAGCTCAGGCCGTATAAAATCTCCATCGCCTGCCGGTACTCCGGTGAGTTGTTGGGGTCCCCCTGCCCGTCCACGGCAAAGAACACCATCTCCGGCACCTGGACGATGGCCGGGGCCTTGGGTAAATAGAGGTGCTTTTCTGTCTTCTTGTAGTCGATCCTGTCCATCCCTTACTCCTTTTTCGCCGGCTTCTTCCGAGGCTTCTTTGACCGTAACGCCGCGCAGGTCACCCGCACCAGCTCCGCCAGCTTCTCCCGGTCCTCCACGTCCGGCAGGAACATCTCCCCGCCGCCCTCGTAGGGGACGTCCCGGGGACAGTCCGGGAACAGCGCCTCCCCGGCGGGGGTGATCTTCACCATCGCCCGGTCGCCGCAGACGACGCCGAAGTATTTTCCGTCGCAGTACAGTCCGTACTCACCGAACATCCGGCGGTATGTAATCACCCCCGCCCCGGACATCTGCTCCATGACGAACTCCACATAACGCAGACTGGACGCCATGCTACGCCTCCCCGTTCCACTTCCGGCACTGCTCGATCCGCAGGCCGTCGTCCCCCTGCCGGGGGTCGTAAGCGAACTGGCGCAGCAGCCGGCAGGGAAAGTCCGGACACCGGCCGCAGTGTTCGTACGCCTTTCCCTCGCAGCAGCTTTTTACCGGGCAGCTCTCGCCCCAGAAGGGCTTGTCCATGCTGACACAGCCCGTACAGCCCGTGCTCTCCCTGTAACCGCACTGGCCGCATAAGATCCCGCATCTGGATTCTATCATGATGTGCCTCCTTATTTCTACATGGGATGCACATATCCTACCACACAGAATGTGACACCTATCTGTCATATTTTTTTCGAATCGTCTCCGATAAATTTCGAATTTCCTCCCGCAGCTCCTCCGGCTCTGTCAGCTCCGCCTGATCCTGAAAACTCAGGACCCACCGGATCAGCTCCTGTTTATCCGGAAACCCCCGCCGGAACAGCAGGGAGCCGTCCGCCTCCCGGGTAAAGCTCCCCGCGCCGTACTCGTCGATGAGCCGCCACCGGGCGGCGGGGGTAAAGCGGACCGTTGCCTCCAATGTCTCCGGATAGATCTGCCCCGCCGGCGTAACAGGCCAGGGCGCGGGACGGGGCGCAAATTCCTCCTCCAGCACCTCCAGCTCCAGCATCCGGTTCAGCTTGAACAGCCGCCAGTCCTCCCGCTCCCGGCACCAGCCGTGGAGATACCAGCTGGACCAGCGAAACACCAGCTTGTGCGGTTCCACCTCCCGCAGACTGTCCCCGTTGGGCGCGCAGTAGGTGAACCGCACCAGCCTGCGCCGGGCGCAGGCGTCCTTCAGTTCCGCCAGCCGGGGCGCCAGCGCGGGACCATACCAGGAGGCCAGGTCGATGACCACGCAGTCGTCCTCCGCCGCCTCCCGGGACTGGGGCAGCTTCTCCATCAGCCGCTTGTAGTAGGCCGTCCCGGACACGCTGTCCAGACTCCGCAGCCCCGCCAGAATGGCTCCCCGGTCCGCGTCCGTCAGCAGCATGCTGTCCATGGCGTAGCCCTCCATGATGGAGATGCCGCCGTTCTTCCCCCTGTCGCTGCGCAGGGGAATGCCCGCCTGGCACAGCCGCTCCATGTCACGGTAAATGGTCCGCCGGCTGGTCTCCAGCCGCGCCGCCAGCTGGGCCGCGGTGGCCCTCTCCTCCCGCAGCAGGATCGCCAGAATGCCGATCAAGCGGTCAACTGCCATCGTACTCCCTCCTTTTTGTTATGCGCCGCCCATTGCCTGATGGCCGGAAGGACGGCGGATTAGGGTGAATTTTTGTATTCTCAGGCTTCTGGCCCTATTGTAGAGGACCGCGGCGTAAACTGCAACTCTTTTTAGAGCTACGGTAATTGAATGCGTAAACGAATGATGAGCAAAGCGCCCGAAAAGCCTCCCTCAAAGAGGGAGCCTTGAACACTTCTGGAGGCGGCCTGCTCATAGAATGCTTACTCATTCAATTACCCTGGCAGCTTGTCCGCTCCCCATTGCAAAGTATGGCAATACATGGTACAATACCGCCATCATTACCGGGAGTGAGAGTGCTTATGACCAATGACAGAGTGTTCCAGATGAGCTTTGGGAAAATATACGGCCTCCTGCTGAACAAGGCGGTCCGGAAGGGCCGGACAAAGGCGGAAGTGGACGAGGTCATCTGCTGGCTGACAGGATACGACCCATCCGAACTGGAAAACGCCTGCTCTACGGAGGTCCGCTATGGGGACTTTTTCCGCGTCGCGCCCCGGTTGAACCCCAACCGGACGCTCATCAAGGGCTCCGTCTGCGGCGTGCGGGTAGAGGAGGTCGAGGACCCCCTCACGCGGGAGATCCGTTATCTGGACAAGCTGATCGACGAACTGGCAAAGGGCTGGCCAATGGAAAAAATCCTCCGGAAACCGGAGGAAGCATCCCTGTGGATGTGCCCCAAATGTGGGCGGTCCTTCCGGCATACCGGCCAGCACCACTACTGCGGGAAAGCGCCGGAGACCATCGAGGAGTACATCCTCAGCCAGCCGGAAGAAGTGCAGGAGCGTCTCCGCCAGGTCAGCGCCGCCGTCAGGAACAGCATTCCGGAGGCCAAGGAAAAGATATCCTGGAGTATGCCCACCTACTGGAAGGGCCGCAATCTGATCCAGTTCGCGGCATCCAAACGGCACATCGGCCTGTATCCCGGCGCGGAGGCCGTGGAGGCGTTTGCCGGACGGCTGACGGACTACAAAACCAGCAAGGGAACCATCCAGCTTCCCTATAGCAAGCCGCTTCCGCTGGAACTGATTGCGGACATCGCAAAGTGGTGCGAAGACAACAACTGAAAAGGAAGGCACGCCAGGGCGTGCCTTCCTTTTCTGCCGTATTTTCTCTATACGCCGCGCAGCAGCAGCTCCCGGGAGACCTCCCGGCCGCCCCGGTAATAAATTCTGGGCACCCGCCTGCTGACGGCGCAGGTCAGCTCATATGCAATGGTCCCCGCCAGCTGCGCGGCGTCATTGACAGAGTTGTGGGGACCATAGACCTCCACCTCGTCTCCCTGGGCTGCCTGGGGCAGGCCGGTCAGGTCCACCATGCACATATCCATGCACACCCGCCCCAGAATGGGGGCGAAGCCGCAGGGCGTCCAGACCCGCCACCGGTTGGACAGCGCCCGGCTGAGCCCGTCGGCATAGCCGATGGGCAGCACGCCCACCCGGCTGTCCCGCACGGTCCGGAAGGTGCGTCCGTAGCTGACGGAGGCGCCGGCGGGCAGCTCCCGGATCGCGCCAATGACGGTTTTCAGCGTCATGACGGGCCGCAGGCCCAGCTCCCGGGCCTGGTGGCCGATACCGTAGGTGATGATGCCAGGGCGGAAGAGGTCATGGCCGAACCGGCTGTATCCAACGACAGCGCCGCTGTTGGCGCAGTGCCGTAACGGGAAGCGGACACCCCGCTCCTCCAGAGCCTGGATCATGCGCACAAACCGCCGGTGCTGGAGGAGGGTATACTCCCGGCTCTCCCCGTCCGTTTCATCGGACACGGCAAAGTGGGTAAAGATCCCCTCCGCCTCCAGTCCCGGCAGGCCGCACACCCGCAAAATGGCCTCCCGGGACCGCGCAAACTGTTTCTCATCACAGGGAAATCCCAGCCGGGACATGCCGGTATCCAGCTTGATGTGGACCTTCAGCCGTCCGCCCAGCCGCTCCGCCTCCCGGGAAAAGGCCCGGGCGGCTTCCTCGCTCCACACCGTCTGGGTGACCCGGCAGGCCAGGAGCCGCGCCGTCTGATCCGCCGGGGTGATCCCCAGCAGCAGGATGGGCAGGTCCACTCCCGCCTCCCGCAGCTCCTGGGCTTCCTCAATGTTGGAAACAGCCAGGCAGGCCGCGCCCAGCTCCGCCAGAGTCCGGGAGATCTCCACGGCCCCGTGGCCGTAGGCGTCCGCCTTCACCACCCCCAGGAACCGCGAGGCCGGCCCCATGCGGCCGCAAAGCACCTGATAATTGTGGGCCAGAGCGTCCAGGTCGATCTCCGCCCAGGTGCGTCTCAATGTACTCTCCATGTTCCCACCCTCGTCTTCCTTCGTATATGGATCATCTATTCCTCCGCGTTGGCGTAAGCCGCCGCTTCCTCCGCCTCAGTCCAGGCGGCCTCCGCGGAATCCTCCGGCGGCGGGTCGGCAGCGTCTCCCGTGCCGGACCGGGTCTCCGCCGGAGCCTCCGTCCGGCCGTCCGGCGGGGCGCCGTCCGTTTCATCCGGTTCTGTCCGTCCCGTCACCTCAAAGCGGTTCCAGACCACCTCAAACACCACCGTCCCGTCCACCGAGATCTCACTCCGAAGGGGCAGCAGCGTCTCCTGATCGAACCATGTGGTGTAGAGCGTGCCCGTATCGTCTGACAGGTCGCAGGCCAGCCGCAGGCAGGTCCGCTCGTCGATGCTCTCCTCGCTCTGCTCGGTAATATACCCGTTCCCCGCCGCCGCCATGAGGCTGGGCAGCGCCGCCACCGGTGAAATCGCCGCCGCAGAGTAGCTCCCGGCGTCCAGGGAGATATCCTCATAGCTGAGCTGGAGCTTTCCGTCCGACACCGTGGCGGAAATGCCGGAGAGGTTGGACGGGGCGAGGACCGTCACCGTGCTCTCTTCGGGGGTATAGGCGCACAGCAGGGTATAGGTCCGCACCTCATCGTCATAGTGGCAGGTAATGTCCGCCTCCATGGTGGCGGAGGCCAGGGCCGCGTACTGGGCCTGCAATTGGGCCGCCGGGTCCACTTTCTCCCCTCCGCCGCCGCAGGCGGTGAGCAGGAGCATCAGCATTGGTGCAAAAAGCAGCGCTTTTCGCACAGGGGATTCCTCCTTTTTATTCCTCCAATTCTTTGAACGCGGCGGGCAGCCGTCCCAGCAGGTCCGACGGCGTCATGGCGTAGGCGGTCAGCGCCTCCTGGGCCAGATCCCCCGCCCGTCCGTGGAGCCACACGGCGCAGGCGGCGGCCTCCAGCGGCTCCGCGCCCTGTCCCAGCAGGGACAGCACCATCCCCGCCAGGATGTCGCCGGTACCGCCCTTGGCCATGCCGCAGCCGCCGGTGCTATTGCGGAAGGTCCGGCCGTCGGGGCCGGCCACGATGGTGCCGGGGCCCTTCAGGACTGTGACGCAGCCGTGCCGCCGGGCGAAATCCGCCGCCGCCTGCTCCCGGCCGGTCCGGCCGGGGATGAAGCCAGCCTCGAGACGGGCGAACTCCCCCTCGTGGGGGGTGAGGACCGTGACGCCCCGCCGGTCATCCAATACATGCATATGCGCGGAAACCGCGTTTATGCCGTCCGCGTCCAATACCACCGGGAGGTCGAGGTCCCGGAGAAGGGCCAGCACCCGCGCCTCCGTCTCCGCCCCCCGCCCAAGCCCGGGGCCGATGAGCACCGCGTCGCAGGCCTCCATCCGCTCCAGCAGCCGGCCGTAGTCCTCCGGCAGGGGATGGGCCATGGCGGCGCCGCACCGGGCGGCAACAATCGGATAGACCTCCCCGGGTACGCCCACGAACACCAGCCCGCTGCCGGTCCGCGCCGCCGCCTCTCCGGCGTACACCGGCGCGCCGGTATAGCCCACGCAGCCGCCATAGACGTAGACCCTGCCAAAGGTCCCTTTATGTCCGTCCGGGTCCCGGGGCGGCAGCAGGCTCCGCGCCAAAAGCCGGGTGATCAGTTCCATAGGATGGCCTCCTGTGAGAAATTTTCTATCAGTTTACCATATGCGGCCTCCGTTGTCACGGGTGAACACAAAAATTTTTGAGGAATTTTGAAAAAAAGTTGTTGACAAATGGGGGGAGAGTGATTATAATAATCGTTGCGGGTTTCCCCCGGGAAGAGAAACGCGAGTGTGCTGGAACTGGTAGACAGGCACGTTTGAGGGGCGTGTGTCAACAGACGTACGGGTTCAAGTCCCGTCACTCGCACCACTCCTCTTGCAGGAGATCCCACAAGTGAATAGACGCGCGCGAGTGGTGGAATTGGCAGACTCGCTAGATTCAGGTTCTAGTGCTCAATACGGGCGTGCGGGTTCAAGTCCCGCCTCGCGCACCAATGGAGTCGACAAATTTCGGAAGAAATTTGTCGACTCTTCTCTATGCAGTGCCTAAAATCGGCGCATCTTTTTTGTCTATGAGGGATTATAATGAACGAATTTCTGGAATGGCTGAAAGAAAACAAAATCAATATTAACGGTAAATATAAAGGAAAACGGTGGGGCTCGGTCAGCAAATCGGAAGATGGTGACTGGCATATTCGTGTATGCGTTCAGTATGACGAATATTTAGAACCGGTTTTATCGAGGGAAACCGCCGCAATGCAGGCACTTGTCAAAATGCGTACAGGGCATGAAGGGTGCGGAAGGTGTATTGACGGTAAATGCGCCTTTACCGGTTTTGATTTAGTAAATCCAGCCAAAGAGCAAATCGAACTGGCGAAAAGACTGATAAAATTCAGAATCAATGCTATTAAAGACGGCCGGATACCGAAATGCAGTTATATAAAAATATCGAAACAAGGTGAAGCAATCGAGCCGTGTACTGTATGCAAGATATGCGATCCAAAATGCAAAGCTATGAAAAAATGCTAGGGCTCCTTTGAGATGCTATATCCGCTCACACCCATGCGGAATTTACACTGGGGAGCGGCGCCTATAGGGTCTGTCCAAAACAAAAGACACGCTTCGGCGTGTCTTTCTGTTTGGGCCGCAATTGACGCAATATTTCCCGCCATCCTAACAACTGGGAGTTGCAACTATCAAAAATATCCGGTATAATGTATCTGTTATCGTGATGGATAATACGAGGAAAAACGCTGCAAGGAGAACGACCAATGTCTACATTCACCGTAAACGGGAAAACCGTCACCACTGACAAAAATCAGAAACTGATCCGCTTCCTCCGGGATGAGCTGCGCCTGACCTCCGTCAAGGACGGATGCAGCGAGGGCGCCTGCGGCACCTGCACCGTCCTGGTGGACGGCAAGGCCACCCGCGCCTGCATCTTTACCACCGACAAAATGGAGGGTAAATCCATCGTTACCGTGGAGGGCCTCAGCGACTTCGAGAAAGACGCCTATACCTACGGCTTCGGCGAGGCGGGCGCGGTCCAATGCGGCTTCTGCATCCCCGGCATGGTCATGGCCGCCAAGGGGCTGCTGGACGTGAATCCGGACCCCACCGTGGACGAAATCAAATTCGCCCTGCGGACCAACATCTGCCGCTGCACCGGCTACGTGAAGATCATCGAGGGCGTGCGCCTGACGGCAAAGATCCTGCGGGAGGGCCGCCTGCCGGCGGCCGGGGAGGAGAAGGAGTGGAAGCTGGGCAGCCGGGTCCACCGCATCGACGTGGCGGAAAAGGTCCAGGGCACCGGCATCTACCCCGACGACGTGTACCTGGACGGCATGATCTACGCCTCCGCCGTCCGCTCCGCCCATCCCCGGGCTATCGTGAAGGCCATCCATACCGAGGCCGCCAGGGCCCTGCCGGGCGTGGTGGGCGTATTCACCGCCGCCGACATCCCGGGGAGCGTCAAGGTGGGCCACCTGGTCAAGGACTGGGACGCCATGATCGCCGTGGGCGGCATGACCCACTACCTGGGCGACGCCATCTGCATCGTGGCCGCCGAGGACCAGGAAACCCTGGAGAAAGCCAAAAAGCTGGTGGAAGTGGAGTACGAGGTATTGGAGCCCGTCCGCTCCCCCAAGGAGGCCATGGCGCCCGACGCGCCCCTGGTCCATAAGAGCGGCAATCTGCTGACCCACAAGCACGTTCAGCGGGGCAACGCCGCCCTCGCCATCGCCAACAGCAAGCATGTGCTGACCCGCCAGTTCTACACCCCCTATACCGAGCACGCCTTCCTGGAGCCGGAGTGCGCCATCGCGTTCCCCGATGGGGACGGGGTGATGATCTGGTCCACCGATCAGGGAACCTATGACACCCAGCACGAAACCGCGCCCATGCTGGGCCTGCCCATGGAAAAGGTGAAGGTGAAAAATCTGCTGGTGGGCGGCGGCTTCGGCGGCAAGGAGGACGTGACCGTCCAGCACCACGCCGCCCTGGCGGCCTACCTCACCAAGCGGCCCGTCAAATGCAAGCTGACCAGGGCCGAGAGCCTCCTCATTCATCCCAAGCGCCACCCCATGGAGATGGAGTTTACCATGGGCTGCGACGAAAACGGCATCATCCAGGGCGTAACCGCCAACGTCATTGCCGACACCGGCGCTTACGCCTCCCTGGGCGGGCCGGTGCTGGAGCGGGCCTGCACCCACGCGGCGGGACCCTACCACTATGAGAACTTCCAGATCGACGGCTACGCCTACTACACCAACAACCCCCCCGCCGGGGCCTTCCGGGGCTTCGGCGTGACCCAGACCTGCTTCGGCGTGGAAACCATGCTCAACGAAATGGCGGAGCTGGTGGGCATCTCCCCCTGGGAGATCCGCTACCGCAACGCCATCCGTCCCGGCGAGGTCCTGCCCAACGGCCAGATCGTGGGACCGGAGACAGGGCTGGTGGAGACGCTGGAGGCGGTGAAGCCCTACTTTGACGAGGGCAAATACGTGGGCATCGCCTGCGCCATGAAGAACGCCGGCGTGGGCGTGGGCATCCCGGACACGGGCCGCTGCCGCCTGGTGGTGAAAGAGGGTAAAGTACATATCCTTGCCGGCGCCTCCTGCATCGGGCAGGGACTGGGCACGGTGCTGGTCCAGATGTGCTGCGAGCTGCTGGGCGTCAGCCAGGACGACGTCGTCTACGAGCGCAGCAACACCTTCGAGGCCCCCGACTCCGGCACCACCTCCGGTTCCCGGCAGACGCTGATCACCGGCGAGGCCTGCTGCCGGGCCTGCGGGGATCTGAAAAAAGCCCTGGAGGGCAAAACGCTGGCGGACCTCAACGGCACCGAGTACTACGGCGAATATCTGGCCAAGACCGACCCCCTGGGCGCGGACGTGCCCAACCCGGTGAGTCATGTGGCCTACGGCTACGCCACCCAGCTGTGCGAGCTGGACGAGGACGGAAAGCTCAAGCGCATGGTGGCCGCCCACGACGTGGGCAAGGCCGTCAACCCCCTGTCCTGCGAGGGACAGATCGAGGGCGGCGTGGTCATGAGCATGGGCTTCGCCCTGACGGAGCAGTACCCGGTGGTGGACTGCAAGCCCACCGCCAAGTACGGAACCCTGGGCCTCTTCAAGGCCAACCAGATCCCGGAGATCAAGGCCATTGTGGTGGAAAAACCGGGTCTGGACGTGGCCTGCGGCGCCATCGGCGTGGGGGAGATCACCTCCATCCCCACCGCCCCGGCAATCGCCGAGGCGTACTACCAGTTTGACAAAAAGCGGCGGTACGTCCTGCCGCTGGAGGGTACCCCGTACAGCAGGAAGAAATAGTTTTGGGATATATCAAAAGGGGATGTGCCTCCGGGCACATCCCCTTTGCCGCGTCTTATTCTCTTTGCCGGACCAGTTCGCCCAGCAGAACGCCTCCCTCCACGCCCACGATCCTGGTGGGGACGACCCGGTTGTGCAGAGCTTCGCCCTTTGCCGCCACCAGCATGTAGTTGGGCGCGTGGCCTTGATAGAGTCCGTCCGACGGCTGCTCGTAGAGCACGTCGTACACCCGCCCAACGCAGTTTTGCAGATACTGCCGGTGCAGCTCCTCCGCCACGGCCGCGGCGCGGGCGGCACGGTCCTCCTTGACGGCCTTACTGACCTGCTCCATCTCCGCCGCAGGCGTGCCTGGGCGGATGGAGTAGGGGAAAATGTGCATCTCCGCAAAGGCGCACTTCCGGATGAAAGCCAGGGTGGCCGCGAACTCCTCCTCCGTCTCCCCGGGGAAGCCGGTGATCAGATCCGTGGTAATGGCGGGCCGGTCAAAGGCCTCATTCAGCAGCCGGACGCTCTCATAGTACCGGGCGGTGTCGTACTTCCGGTTCATCCGCCGCAGGGTCCCGTCACAGCCGGACTGCATAGACAGATGGAAATGGGGACACAGATTGGGCAGCTCCGCCGCCCTGCGGCAGAAGTCCTCCGTGATGGTCCTGGGCTCCAAGGACCCCAGCCGCACCCGCATCTCCCCCGCCTCCCGGCAAACGGCCTCGATGAGGTCGGTCAGCTCGGGCTTTCCCGGCAGGTCGCGGCCCCAGGAGGATATCTCGATGCCCGTCAGCACGATCTCCCGGTAGCCCTCCGCCTTCAGCCGCCGGACCTCCTCCGCCGCCGTCTCCAGCGGCAGGGAACGCACCGGCCCCCGGGCGTAGGGGATGATGCAGTAGGTGCAGAAGTTGACGCACCCGTCCTCCACCTTCAGCATGGCACGGGTCCGCGCCGCCAGTCCTCCGGCGGGAAGCACCTCGAACTCCCGGCGGCGCAGAGCCTGGTCCAGGTTCACTACAGGCTCCCGCTCCCGCACCGCGCCCTCCAGCAGGTCCAGGAATTTCATCCGGTCCCCCGTCCCGGCGATCAGGTCCACGTCCAGGTTCTTCACGTCCTCCGGGTGGGTCTGAGGATAGCAGCCGCAGACGGCCACCACGGCCTCCGGAGACTGCTTCCGCGCCCGGCGGATCATCTGCCGGGATTTCTTGTCGCTGACGGCGGTGACGGTGCAGGTGTTGATGATGTACGCGTCCGCCGGGCCCTCAAAGGGGACCAGAGTGTGGCCCCGGGCGGTCAGCTCCCGCTCCATGGCCGCCGTTTCGTATTGGTTCACCTTGCAGCCCAAGGTGTAAATGGCAATGTCCATACCTGTCCTCTTGCTTTTCTCTCAACAATGTGGTAATATCAAGAATTAGACTGCCGCTGGGATCGGGTCAGCCTTCCAGCCGCTTTTCGTACCGGTAAAACCAGTCCAGCCCGAATTCGCCCAGCCCGATGTCCTCTTTCCCCATGCGGGCGAAGCCGTTTTTCTCGTAGGCCCGGATGGCCGGGGCGTTTCCCTCCCAGACGTAGAGGCGCAGGGATCTTGCGCCCCGCTGTGCGGCCTCCTTTGCGGCAAAGTCCAGCATCGCTGTGCTGATCCCCTGCCGCTGACGGTCCGGGCGGACGGCGACCTCATGGATACAGAGCGCGCCGCCAGTTTCCGGCGTGAGCGCAAGGGTGGCCACAGCCTCCTCGCCGTCACGGGCGATATAGAGCCCGTCTGCCGCCAGATATTGCTCCGCGTCTTCCCGGGCAGGGAAGATATCCCGCCGCCAGCCTGGGTTATAGGGCTTGTCCGCCAGATAACCGCACACCGCGCCGTAGAGCGCCGTTATGGCTTCCAGGTCCTGAGGCCGGGCTTTTTCGATCATGAGATTCATCGGTTTGTTCCTCGTCTTGTGATTTCTCCCATTATAATACACTTCGCTCCCTCTGACAAGCGGGAGTTTACACAAGGAGATTCCCTATGCACTATTTGGATCACGCCGCCACCACCCCAGTGCCCGAAGAAGTCGCGCGGGCCATGGTATCGGTTTTAACGGAGCAATTCGGCAATCCCTCCGCCCAGTACGAGCTGGGCCGTCAGGCAAAGCTGTTAGTGGACCAGAGCCGCAGTACCATCGCCAGGGCCTTGGACTGCCGTCCGGACCAGGTGGTCTTTACCTCCTGCGGCACCGAGGGGGACAACTGGGCCATCCGCGCCGCCCTGCATCAGAACCGCCGGGTGGGCAAGCATATCGTCACCACCGCTGTGGAGCACAGCGCGGTCTTGCAGTGCGTGAAGCAGCTGGAGCAGGAGGGATATGCCGCCACCTACGTAAAGCCTGACCGCAGCGGCAGAATCTCTGCGGACCAGATCGCCGCCGCCCTCCGGGAGGATACGGCCCTGGTCAGCGTCATGCTGGTCAACAATGAAACGGGAGCGGTTTTCCCCGTGGCGGAAATCGCGGCCCTGTTAAAGGACAGGCCCGCCCTGCTGCATACGGACGCGGTGCAGGGATTTATGAAGATCCCCTTTACCGCAAAGAGCCTGGGAGCGGACTACATCACCCTCTCCGCCCACAAAATCGGCGGGCCGAAGGGCATCGGCGCACTGTACATTGGCGGCAGGGCAAAAAATACGATGCCGCTGCTCTTCGGCGGCGGGCAGGAAAACGGCCTGCGGCCCGGCACCGAGGCCACGGCGCAGGTCGCCGGCTTTGCCAAGGCGGTGGAGCTGCGCATGGCACGCCGGGAGGAAATTTTTGCCCGCCTCGCCGCCTGCCGGGACTATGCCCGGGAGAAGCTCAGCGCCATCCCTGACCTGCAATTCATCGGCCCCGCCGACGCGCCTCATATCCTGTCGGTCTCCCTGCCGGGGTATCCCAGCCAGAATATCGTCACCGAGCTGAGCGGGAAGAGCGTCTATATCTCCGCCGGGTCCGCCTGCCACCGGGGAAAAGCCAGCCACGTGCTGGTCGCTATGGGGCTGGAGAGGAAAACCGCCGCGGGGACGGTCCGGATCAGCTTCGGGCCGGAGACCGCTTTCGAGGACATCGACGCCCTGGCGGAGGCCCTGCTGGAGCACAGAAACACCCGATTTCCCATGCTGTGAAATCCATGGGAACGGATGTCCGTCCCTGCAAAATTTTCATTTTTACAATTTTAAGGAGGCACACCATGTTCCGCGCGTTACGCCGCGAACCCGGCTTTTATCAAAAACTCTGGACTCTCTCCGCGCCCATGATCCTGCAAAATATCATCACCACCTCCCTGGGCTTCGCCGATACGTTCATGGTGGGCCTGCTGGGCAACGCGGAAATGGCGGCGGTCACCGCCGCCAACGTTCCGGTATTTATTATCCAAATCGTGATCTTCGGCTTCCAGAGCGGCATGGCCGTGCTGGTCAGCCAGTACTGGGGCCGGGGTGACATTGACAATATCAACCGCTGTATGGGCGTTGCCCTTTACGCCGTGACGGGCTTCTCCACCCTTCTGGCCCTCACCACCTTCTTCTTCCCCGCCCAGGTGCTGGGGCTTATTACGCCCAACCAGGACCTGATCGCGCTGGCTGCACGCTATATCCAGATCGTGGGATTCTCCTACATTCTCAACGGCATCAGCAGTATTTACTCAGGGCTCCAGCGCAGCACGGAGTATCCCAAATTCGGGATGATCCTCTTCGCGGTTTCCATGTGCGTGAACACGTTCCTCAACTACGTGCTGATCTTCGGCAAATTCGGTGCGCCCGCCATGGGCGTCACCGGCGCGGCGGCGGCCACGCTGACCAGCCGTGTGGTGGAGTTCCTGGTGGCGGCGGCGTTTGCTTTTCGGAGTAAGCGCCTGCCCCTCCGGTGGGGCTGCATCCTGCGGCCCGGAAAGAGAATCCTTCACAGCTTTATCCGCTACTCCGCCCCCGTGGTGGGCAACGAAGCCATGTGGAGCATCGGCACCTCCATGCTGACGGTCATCATGGGCCACATGGACAACAGCCAGGACATGCTGGCGGCGTATGCCCTCATCGGCAACATTGACCGGATCTCCACCGTGGTCTGCTTCGGCATCGCCGCCGCGGCGGCGGTGATCGTGGGCAAGGAGATCGGACAGGGCCACGACAAACAGCGGATCTACGAGGTCAGCTGGACGCTGCTTCTGGCTTCCATGCTGGTTGGCGGCGTGGTCATGGCTCTGCTGCTGACGCTGCTGCCCACATTTTTCCGGCCGGTTTTGTTCCCGCTATTCAAGCTGACCCCCGGCGCGGTGGAAGTTGCCACGTATCTTTCTGTTATTTACGCCGTTTCCATGCCAATGCGGGCCTTCGATGTGACCAACATTACGGGGGTCCTCCGGGCGGGAGGCGACGCCAAGGTGGCGTCGCTGATCGACATCGGGCCGCTGTGGCTGGCAGCCATTCCGCTGATGGCCTTTACCGGACTTGTCGTCCATGCGCCGACTTGGGTCGTCTGCATTGCCATGCAGGCGGAAAATCTGCTGAAATGTCCGATAGGATTGACCCGCTTCCGCAGCAGGAAGTGGATCAATGATGTGACGGGAGCATAGTCTTATCTTTGCGGCCCTCCGGGCCGCAAACGGGAGTTGTTTCGATTCGTTACCCCGGGACCTGCGCGGCCCCGGACCCCGCGGGTACTTTTTGTGCGAACAAAAAGTACCCAAAAAGTCGCTTAAACCTACGGTTTAAGAATCCCTTGACCGGGCGGCACGTTCGTGCCGCTTCCCTATACGGGGGTATCTGTCGCCATTGGGTGGTAACTTGCCGGATTGGGTGCCCCTGAGTTGGCGGCTGTCCTTCTGGCAGCTTGGCGCTTGAAGAACTCCGCCTGCCGGCCTGTTAAAGAGAGACTGCCTTGCAAGGGGGACCT
>JAAVHF010000017.1 GCA_014799845.1 Oscillibacter sp.
CTCCCGGGGCAGTCGCGGTAGACGGTCCCCCTTGCAAAGCAGTCCCCCTTTAACAGGGCGGCAGCCGGAGTCCTTCAAGTACCAGGCCACCAGACGAACAACATGTTGTTCGGGGGCATTCGCAGCTCTTCACTTGCGCCCAATGGCGACAAACTCCCCCCGTATAGGGCAGCCGCCTCTGGCGGTGCCCGTCAAGGGATTCTTAAACCGTAGGTTTAAGTGACTTTTTGCCTACTTTTTGTTCACACAAAAAGTAGGCCCAGGGTCCGGGAGCGGGGAGCTCCCGGGGTATCGAATAGAGACTATGCGGAGCGGCCCGCAGGGCCGCAGAAGAATCTCTCATGCCGCCCAGCGGCGGCAGTTTACTACTCCTCCGCGTTGCAGTCCACAAACAGATTCATCCCTCTGTTTTCCTTTTTCTGATGAAAGGCCCGGATATAGTACGAAATCAGCTCCCGGGTGGTGTGGTCGTTCTTGCCCACCCAGAACACCCGATACCGGAACCGGTTATTTACCTTCACCACCGGGGCCGGGGCCGGCCCAAGGATCTCCACCGACATATTGGCGGCGGTGGGGTAGCGCACTCCCGCCCGCATCGCCTCCCGCAGCTGTGCGGCGGCGCGGAGCACCGCCCCCTCCTCGGGACCGGAGACCGTCAGCGTAAAAATATCCGCGAAGGGCGGATACCTCCTGGCACGGCGGATGCGGATCTCCGCCGCGTAAAAACTGTTATAATCCTGGGCGGCGGCAGCGGTAATCACCTCGTTATCCGGGGTAAACGTCTGGATCACCGCCCGCCCGTCCTTGCTTCCCCGGCCGGCACGGCCCACCACCTGGGTCAGCAGGCTGAAGGTCCTCTCGGCGGCGTGATAGTTGTCCACATACAGGCTCAGATCCGCCGCCACCACGCCTACCAGGGTCACATTCTCAAAATCCAATCCCTTGGCAACCATCTGAGTGCCAAGCAGGATCGGGATTTTTTCCTTCTCAAATTGTTCCAGCAGCGCCTCATGGTTGCCGGACACTGTGTCCGCGTCCATGCGCAGCACCCGGGCCTGGGGGAACAACTCTTTCAGCTCCTCCTCCACCTTCTGGGTACCCGCGCCGATCTGCTTCATCAGACCGCCGCACTCCGGGCACTGCTTCGGGGCACGCTCCGAGTGGCCGCAGTAGTGGCACATCAGCCGCCCGTTGGCGCTGTGATAGGTCAGCGGCACGCTGCACCGCGGGCACTGGGGCGCTTCCCCGCACTCGCCGCACAGCAGCATCCGGCTGCTGCCCCGGCGGTTGAGGAACAGGATGCTCTGCTCCCCTTTTCCCAGATTTTCTTCCAGCTCCCGGCGGAGCGGCCCGCTGATCATGCCGCTGTTGCCGGCGCGGACCTCGTCCCGCATGTCGGCGATCACCACTCTGGGCAGGGGCTGCCGGTTGAAGCGGGAGCGGAGGATCAGCTTCTGATACACCCCCCGCTGGGCCTGAAAGGTCGTTTCCACCGACGGGGTGGCGGAACCAAGGACCAGGATCGCGCTCTGCTGGGAGCAGAGAAACTTCGCCACATCCCTGGCGTGGTACCGGGGCGGATTCTCGGACTGATAGCTGCTCTCGTGCTCCTCGTCCAGGATGATCATGCCCAGGTTCTCCAGCGGCGCGAATACCGCGCTGCGGGTACCCAGAACAATGTCCACCTCCCCACGGCGTATCCGTTTCCACTGGTCGTACCGCTCGGTCATTCGCAGGCCGCTGTGGAGCATCACTACCCGGTCCCCGAAGTACGCGGTGAATTTCGCCATCATCTGAGGCGTCAGGGCGATTTCCGGCACCAGGATCATCCCCCGCTTCCCCCGGCGGACGACCTCCTCCAAAAGGCGGATATACACCGAGGTCTTGCCGCTGCCGGTGACGCCATAAAGCAGGGCGCAGGAAGCGCCGCCCTGCTCCATCTTCTCCAGAACGCTGTCGTAAGCCGCCTGCTGCTCCTCGCTGAGGACAATGGGCGCGCCGTCGGCAGGTTCGGGCTTCGGCACCCGCAGGACCTCCACCTGGGAGAATTCTACCAGTCCGCTCTTTTCCAGGCTCTTCAGCGTCCGCATGGTCGCGCCGGTGAAATAGCATACCTCGCTGGACAGGGCGCTGCCAATGCCGCACAGCAGCTTCACCGCCTCATAGCGCATGGGCGCGGAGCGCCGCTTGGGCTCCACGGCGGCCATAGCCTCCTCCGCCGACACCGCCAGAGACACCTGGCGGGCCTGCTTATCGGAGACTTTCCGGCCGGCGGCGGCGTCGATGGTCAAAAGGCCCCGCCTTTGCAGCTCCCGGGCCACGGTCCCCGCCGTCTCACCGCAGGCCAGGCGCAGCGTTTCCATTTCCGCGCTGCCGCCGTGGGCGGCAAGGGCTTCCAGTATCCGGCTTTCTTTTTCGTCAGCGCCGGATTCCAGGGCCGTTTCCCGGTCCACCGCCAGCGTGCAGACCTCCCGCAGGCGGTACCACAATCCGGCGGGCAGCAAAACCTTGACCGCGTTATACAGTGTGCAGAAATACCGTTCCCGCAGCCAGAGCGCCAGCTTGATCTGCTGAGGGCCCAGAACGCTCTCATCATCCAGGACCTCGCTGACGGCTTTCAGTTCTCCCCGTTTGCTGTCCTGTCCCACGGCCAGGACAAAGCCCTCGCTGGTTTTGTTGCCCTTGCCGAAGGGCACAGTCACCCGCACCCCCGGCCGGACCTTTGGGAGCAGCTTCTCGGGAATCAGATAGTCATATGGCTTGTCAATGGCGTAGGTAGCGGCGGAAACCGCCACCCGTGCGATGCTGGCCGGCTCCATGGCGGTCCCTCACCTCTACTATGTCTTATTCTACGTCCTCTACGACCACGTCCGACGCGGCGGCGGAGATTTTGCCGTCGGCCACCTCATGGATCGCCAGGGTCACGGGCTTCGCGTCCATCTTTTCCCCCAGGTCCTCGGCCTCCTGGGCGATCTGGCGGGCCCGGCGGGCTACCACGTTCACCAGCAGGTAACGGTTGGGCACGTTGGCGGTCAGCTTGTTCATTGCGGGATAGAGCATCATAATAACATCATTCCTTCTCGATAAATTTGGACTTATTGTTTGGGAAAACTCCTCAGATAAACGATATTGCCGTCCGGGTCAGCAAAGCGCATGTTGACCGCGCCCCAGGGACGGGCGGTGGGCTTTTCGATGATTTCCGCGCCCAGGGCCAGCACCCTATGGTATTCTTTGTCAATATCATCAACCGTAAACGCCAAACACATATTTTGATTGATATGTTCCCGTTCCTGCCCATCATTGAAGATGGTGAGCATGGTTTCCTCGGCGATGATCGTCTGATGTACCGCGTCATTGCTGTTATTGTCCGTCTCCAGCAGGCTCTTGTAGAAATTGGAGAGCCTCACCACATCACGGGTCAAAATACTGACTTCACCCAGTTTCATCGTTCCTGCCCCTGCTGGTCGATCAGCGCGACCCGCTCGTCCGGGCGGCAGTGCTCAGCCATCATAATGGCCCGGATCTCGTCTACGGCATGGTCCACCGTGTCGTTGATGACAAAGTAGTCAAAATCCCTGGCGGCGGCGAACTCCACCTTTCCCCGCTCCAGGCGGGAACGGACCTTGTCCATATCCTCGGTGCCCCGGCCGATAAGCCGCCGCTCCAGCTCCGCCCAGCTGGGAGGAGCCACGTAGATGCGCACCGTCTCGGGCCGTTTTTTCTTCACCTGGTCCGCGCCCTGGATCTCGATGTCCAGCAGCACGTCCCGGCCCTGGTCCATGGCTTTGTCCACATAGAGCTGCGGCGTGCCGTAGTGGTTACCCACAAACTGGGCGTGCTCCAGAAACTGGTCCTCTTCGATCCACTTCTCAAACTTTTCCGTTGTCAGGAAGTGGTAATGCACCCCATCCACCTCTCCGGGCCTCGGGGCCCGGGTGGTAGCGGACACGGAGAAGTACAGCGTCGGGTCGCTGGCCAGCAGCCGGGCCACCACCGTACCCTTCCCCACACCCGAGGGGCCGCAGATAATGAAGGTTTTTCCTCGTCTCACAGAAACTCCCCCTTTATATCAGAATTTTTCGTTACCGGGCTGTAATCTGAGGTTATATCCATTTGTCAGAGCGAATTGGCCGCCCGTTTAGGGCTCTTCCTCCAGCACAGTCGGATCGACGCCGAATCTCGGCGCCAGCTTCTCCAGCGGCAGGCCCGACAGGATCACGTGATCGCTGTCCATCACCAGCACCGCCGCCGTCTTGCGGCCAAAGGTGGCGTCAATGAGCATGCTCCGCTCCCGCGCCTCCGAAATCAGCCGCTTCACCGGGGCGGAGTCCGGCCCCACTACCGCGATCAATCTGCTGGCGGACACCATGCCGCCGTAGCCGATGCTCACCAGCTCGTTTTCCTTACTCAATATTCTGCACCTGCTCCCGGATCTTTTCCACCTCGGCCTTCAGGTCCACCACGTTCCTGGCGATCTCCACGTCGCTGCACTTGGAGCCGATGGTGTTGGACTCCCGGTTGACCTCCTGAATGAGGAAGTCCAGCTTCCGTCCGATGGGCTCGCCGCTTTGCAGCATCTCCCTCAGCTGGGAGAGATGGCTGCGCAGGCGCACGGTCTCCTCGTCCACCGCCACCTTATCGGCAAAGATCGCCGCCTCGGTGAGGATGCGGCTCTCGTCGATGGTGGCGCTTTGCAGCACCTCGTTCATCCGTGCCAGCAGCTTTTCCCGGTACTCCGCCACCGTCTGGGGGGAGCGCTCCTCCACCCTGGCGGTCAGGCTCTCGATGGTATCCAGCCGGCCAAGGATGTCCTCCGCCAGCTTCCTGCCCTCCTTCTCGCGCATGGCGGTATGGGCGGCCAGGGCCTCCTCCGCCACCGCGCACAAGTCGGCGGAGAGGGATTCCAGGTCCTCCTCCGCCTTGGTCACCGCCAGGACGTCCGGCAGACGGGCCAGGTCGGTAACGTAGTAATCGCCCTTCACCATCTTCCCGCCGTCCAGCTCGTACAGCTGCCGCAGCGCGGCAAGATAGCTCCTTGCCAGGGGCTCGTTGACGGCTACCACCGTCTCCTCCGCCCCTTTGGACTCCACCGTAATGAAAACGTCCACCTTGCCCCGGCTGGCGCTCTTCTGCACCAGGGACTTGATGGCGTCCTCCGCGAAAATGTACGCCCGGGGCATCTTCACCGAGCAGTCCAGATAGCGGTTGTTGACGCTGCGGACCTCCACGGTGATATCCCGCCCGTTGACAGTCTGCCGGGCCCGGCCGTAGCCGGTCATACTCTTGACCAATTTATTTTCCCCTTCCCATTTATAATAGCGTCTGCTATGTCCCTATATGATCAGCAGCAGAAAAAGCGCATGCCTCCAAAGCTGCACAGGTTGCACATCAAATACGCGCACGCCAGCCGCCCGCACAGATTGTTCCCGCCGCACCCGGAGGAGAACACCTCGTAGCCCTCGGGCCGGTAGCCCGCCTGATTGTTCTCCACAAAGTTCAGGGCCTGCCGGTACTCGGCGCTGCCGGGGTCCATCTGACAGGCGGTCTGATAGTACCGCCGCGCCTCATCCACCCAGCCCCGGCGGTAGCAGATGGTCCCCTTGAGGAAATTCCATTCCCCGTCGTGGTCCGTCATCCGGTCCAGCAGCTGCTCGGCCATGCCCAGGTCGTTGCGGTTGATGGCCATGCGCACCTGCTGAAAGGCGGGACTGCCCGCCGTCCGCTGCTGATACTGGTAGCCGCCGTAGCTCTGCCGGGCGTAACCGCCCCCGGAAGCGGAGGCGGACCCCCGCCCGCTCCGCTCCTTCTGGATGGCGTCGTAGGCCGCGTTGATCTCCTTCATTTTTTCCTGGGCCAGATCCGCCAGAGGGTTGTCGTGATAGTTGTCTGGATGGTACTTCCGCGCCAGATCACGATAGGCCTTTTTGACCTCCTCATCGGTGGCGGTGCTGGGGACGTTCAAGACTTCATAGGGGTCGGTCATAGCTGCTCCTTTTTCCTGCCCATGATACGAAAGGTCATATCACTGGCTTGAAATGTTCCCTCTAAAACGGCCCTCCCTACAAGAAAGAGCCCTTCGTAAACAACTGCGCGGATCAGGGGGCTCCACACGCCGAAGTCCCACAACTCAAAGGCCGCCGCCATCAGCCGGATGGAGTGGTCCAGGGAAACCACCAGGGCCTCCCGGGCTTCCTCCGTCAGTTCTCCCTTCTCCAGTGAGAACCGGCAGATCAGCGGATTATAGCTGCCGGAGGCGAAGTCCTCCGCGAGATCGTCGGCGGCGTCCACCAGATAGACCCACCGCCCCAGGTGGTAGAGCATCTGCTCCAGCACCCGGCGCTTCACCGGATCCTCCGCCTCCCCCGCCGCGGCGGCGAGAAGCTTGGCGAACGCGTCCGCCGGCTGGTCCAGGGAGGGGCATCTCCCCTCCTCCAGCTCCCGCAGGCGCGCCAGCCGCTCCCGGGTCACTTCATCGAAGCCGGGGCGGCGCTCCCGGGCGCGGCGGTACGCGCCCCGCAAGGCCAGTGAGGCGGCGCGGTATTTCGCCTTTCCCCTCCCCGGGTCCGTCAGGGCGTCCTGCGCCTGCCACCAGGCCAGGATCACGCTCTCGTCCGCAGCCAGCGCGAGAGCGTCGTTCCCCGGGAAATAGTCCCGCCCGGCAAAGGGGTGGGCAACGCAGCCCCGGCGAAAGGGCTCCGCCGCGTCTCCCTGCCACAGCAGCACCGCCAGAAACGTAAAATCATAGTTGAGGATCATCCTTGCCGCCTGACCGTACCGCTCTCCCAGCTGGCGGCAGAGCCCGCAGTAGACCGCTCCAAAGCGGCGCCGGTCCTCCTCCGTCAGGCGGGCCGCGGAGGGCCGCACATAGCCGAACACCGCGTCCTACACCTTTCTGACAATGCGGTAGGTGACGCTCGCCCGTTTTTTCACCACGCGGTCGCAGACCACCGCGGCCAGCAGTCCCACCGCGAAGCCCATCCCGCCGCAAGCGTACCGCCAGGGCTCCGGCAGAGACGCCGGCAGCAGATAACCCAGCAGGAACAACACCACCGGCAGTCCGTACACCACCGCCGCAAGGCCCAGCACCCGGTTGTCGCTGTAGACCTCCACCCGGTCCCCCAGCTCCACGGGCACGTCGCTGCTGGCCCGGATCACCACATCGGGGGTCCTCCCCGCGCAGCGGCCGCAGCCGTCGCAGCTGTGTCCGCAGGCGGTCTGCCGGGTGATGGTCAGCTCCACCATGCCTCCGGCGGAGACGGGGAGCGCGGTGACGGTAGCGGTCTGTGTCATGACGGGAAATCCTCCTATTGAGACATGAGCTTGCCGGTAATGGAGCAGCCTCCTGCCGCTCCCACCTCGCTGTAGCCGTCCACAAAGACGGTCGCCGGGACGGTCACCGTATTGTCGGAGGTAAACTCCGACAGATCCACGACAATTCGCACATCCTCCTCGGTCACCTGCTCCAGATCCCCGGCGGGCCCCCGCAGCATCACGTCCACCGAAGTGGTGATCAGGTCAAAGGTCTGCCTCTCGCTCAGTCCGATGGCCTTGATGTTGGTCACCTTGACTACCTTTGTGTCCAGACCATGATAATGGATGGACAGATGGGTGGTCTTATTCCCGCTGATATTTTCACATTCGGCGGGCAGTTTGATATCCAGGTCGTCTTCATGATCCGTCATGTAGGCGCTCAGGTCCAGCTCGCCCATGGGGATCTCGTCGATCGTCTCCAGGCTCAGGGGGTCGCCCGCCACCGTAATGGAGGAGGGCTCCAGCTTCCAGTCCNCNTTGGCCTCCCGGGAACCGGGGGCNTCCTTGATCTTCATGATCAGATCAAGGGTCTTCATCATATGNATGGGNACCGTCACGCTCACCCGCTGGTCGGATACNCGGATATTNTCNANCTCTATTTCNTTGCCNTCCTCATCCAGCAGCTTATAGCTGTACTCCTGCTCGATGGTGCTGGTGGCGCCGGTGATATCCACCTCCACCCGGGCGGAGGCGANCTNGTCCACCTCGCTCTGGAGGCCGCTGAGGGTNATCGNGGCCGGNTCNNNNGTCTGNCGCTCGGCTACATGCACNTACGGATCNTCCACCGATCCCACNACNTCCATTCTGACNGGNATCTCNCGGGAGTACAGATTGGTGATCTGNACGGTGATGCTGCTGCGGGAGCGGCGCTCGATGGTGATATCGCTTTTATTGACGTTGTCCGGCGTGAGCAGCTCGTAAGTNACGCTGTAGGGACCCACGGCGTTGATGCNGGTNAGGCTCGCCTGGACGCGGACGCCGCCCCGGCGCAGCTCGGCCATCACNGACCNGGGGCCGCTCAGNCGCAGGTCCACCGTGGCGTCGCCGCCCTCGGCCAGCATCAGNCCCCGGCTGGGCAGCGTGTCCTCCGCCCCGATAAAGACCACGGGNACGTTGGTAAAATTCTCGNTGGTGGTGTTGCCNAGCGCATTGTCAACAAACAGCCAGAATACGANGGCCAGCANAAGGCTCAGTACAATATAGAGGATCTTGTTCGCTTTCTCACTCATCCGCTTTTTCACCGTCCTTCTTNTCCTTGNCCAGCAGGCNCTTGATGCCCTTCCGCNTCTTTCCGCTCTCNTCGNCCTCCTCCNGCTGGGGCAGNAGCTCNTTGCGCAGCAGCTGCTCCAGGGTCTCGGTCATGAGGTGCCGCTTCAGCATCCCGCCNACNGCCACGGAGATGGAGCCCGTCTCCTCGGANACCAGCACCACCACGGCGTCGGAGTTCTCGCTCATGCCGATGCCNGCCCGGTGGCGCATGCCCAGNTCCCGGCTCAGNTTCACGTTCTTGCTCAGNGGGAGCATNCAGCCCGCGCCCAGCACCCGGCCCTCCCGGACCAGCACCGCNCCGTCGTGCATGGGGGCCTTGACAAAGAAGATGTTCTTNAGCAGNTCGGAGGANACCTCCGCGTCCAGCNTGGTGCCGCTGCGGAGATGCTCGTCCAGCTGGTTCTTGCGNTCAAAGACGATCAGCGCGCCGGTGCGGGNCTTGCTCATGTCGCCGCAGGCCGACACCGTCTCGNNGATGGCCTTCTCGATGATGTGCCGGTCCACCTGCGGCTTGGAGAACATCTGCAAAAACGGCAGCTGGCTGCTGCCCACCTGCTCCAGCACCCGGCGGATCTCCGGCTGGAACAGGACGATCAGCGCCACCACGCCCCAGTTCAGCACCACATGGCTGAGCAGGTAGTTGAATGCCCTCAGCCGTCCCGAGGACAGCCACAGGGCGGCCATCACCACCAGCACGCCCTTGATGAGGCGGGAGGAATTGGTTTTCTTCACCAGCAGCAGCAGGCGGTAGATCAGATAGGCGATCACCAGCACATCCAGCGCGTCCCACAAACTCAGGGACATNGCAAAGCTGCTGAGCCGGTAACCCAGATTTGTCAATACTTCCATGGCGTCCATGGCTTCCCTCCATTGAAAAAGAATCCCATAAGTAATTTACATTTTACTCTAAACCTATGGAAAAAGCAATAAATTATCGTCCGGATTTTTTCTAAAAAAAGNGNTGAATCTTGTCGAAAATCACTTTTTCGTCCAAATCNANGTAAAAATCCGGATATCTTTCCNAANCNCAAAACAAATTGGCTTTAATATTCACAAAAAGTTTATAAGGGACGCGCATNCCGCNCGTCCCTTATCNCCNNTTTTTNCCTCATCAGAGCATCCGNAGCACNGTTTCNGCCTCGTNGGCCGTNTTGAAAACCGANGCGGAGAAACGCAGCGTCCCGGTTTTNTCCGTNCCCGCGGTCCGGTGGGCCAGCGGCGCGCAATGGAGCCCCGCCCGGACGGCCACTCCCTGTTCCGCCAGGCGGTCGGCCAGGGTCTCCGGCGCTTCCTTCAGCGGAACGACGCTGAGGACGCTCCCGCCACCCGCCGGGTCGGCAAAGACGCGGAAATCCCCCCTTCGGCCCAGGCCGCCGGCCAGCGTACGGATCACTTCGCCCTCCCGCTGCCGTATCTTCTCCAGTCCCTGGGCCCGGACGAACCGCATTCCCTCCAGCAGCCCCGCCGCGCCGTGGATATTTTGTGTGCCGGCCTCCAGCCTGTCTGGCAAAAAATCCGGCATATCCTGCTGCCTGGAGAGGCTGCCGGTGCCCCCGGCCAGCAGGGGCCTGGGCGTCCGGCCCTCCCCGCACAGCAGAAGGCCCGTCCCCTGGGGGCCGTAGAGGCCCTTATGCCCCGGCATGGCCACGTAGGCCGCCCCCCAGCGGCTGAGGCTTACCGGGTAGATGCCGGCGGACTGCGACGCGTCCACAACGAGGGGCACGCCCCTTTCCCGGCAGACGGCCGCGATTTCATCCACGGGCAGCGTATATCCGAAAACGTTGGACGCGTGGGTGCAGATCACCGCCTTCACCCCGCCGTCCACCGCCCGGCGGAAGCCCTCCGCCATCTGTTTCCGGTCGAAAAGCCGCCCGTTGACGATCCGGCAGGATACGTTCCCGATGTCGTGGATGGGCCGGGTAACGGCGTTGTGCTCGTAGCCGGAGATCACCACCGTATCTCCGGGGGAGACCAGGCTGTGAATGGCGATATTCAGCCCGTGGGTGGCGTTGGATGTCAGGATGACGTTCTCCGGCTGAGGAACGTCAAAAAGCTCCGCCGCCTCCATCCGGCAGCGCAGCATCAGGTCCGCCGCCAGACGGGCGGCGGGGTGGTCTCCCCGTCCGGGGGTGGTCATGGTACGGATCGCGTCCGCCACCGCCGCCGGCACGGAGGCCGGCTTTTGCAGCGTGGTGGCCGCGCTGTCGAAATAGATCATTGCGGGTTCCTCCTGATTGGTCAATAAGGGCCGCCGCAGCGATTGTGCACGGATGTGGCCGTGCGGGATCTGTACGGCGGCCCCTGGTTACATGGTTATAGTGATTTCGCTGAACGTCCCATCCGCTTCCGCGTGAAACACGCGCATCGGCGCAAGCCCTTCGTTTCGCAGCTGGTTCATTGCGGCGGGAAGGTTCCCCTCCCCGATCCGCACCGCGTAGCTGCACCCTCTGTCCGTCAGCCCCATGGGGGGACGGAAGAACCGGGCGGTGATCCCCGCCCGCTCCAGGGTCCTGCTCATTCGCTGGGCATGGGTGATGGAGCGGCTCAGCAGCAGGTAATATGACAATGCTGCCACCTCCCGTCATTATTATATGCCGGAAGGCGGCGGGGGTGTCAGGCGCTGGACCGGGCCGGCCTCTTTTGCCGCCGTCCGCGTATGGGGCGGAGCGGCTGTCCACATACATATGCGCGACGCGGATAAACCCCTCCCGGCGGTCAGGAGGGGTTCGTTCGATTCTGCGTAAATATTGGCGGGAGCTTTGGATTTCCTATCTTTTGTTGGATTTGGGGGTATCGCTGAAATACTTCTCCACAAAGGGGACGGTCTGGACCTGGAACTCTTTTCCCATCAGGTAATTCAGGATACCTGCGTCTGTTGTGAAATCGAAGCGCAGATAATAACTGTAAAGGGCTTGCCGCGTCTCGCCGTAACGGCGGTTCACTTCTCCCCTGCCGTACTTGCCGTCCCCCAGGAGAGGGTGCCCCGCATCGGCAAAGGACGCCCTGATCTGGTGGGTGCGGCCCGTCAGGAGCTCCGCCTCCGTCAGGGAAAGCTCCCCCTTTGTTTGCAGCGTATTATACAGCGTGACGGCGGACTTTCCGCCGGGAACGGGACGGTGATAGACGGAGACCTGCTTTTTACCCTCGTCTTTCAGGAGAAAACACTCAATTTTACCCCTTGGCGGATTCATTCTGCCCAGCGTGACACAGAGATACTTCTTTGTGATTTCACGGTCCCGGATCTTGGCGGTGAGAATGCGCAGCGCTTCCGCGTTTTTGGCAGCGATGACGATGCCGCCGGTATTGCGGTCGATCCGGTTGCACAGCGCCGGGGCAAAAGCGTTCTCCCACTTGGGATTCCACTCCCGCTTCTGGTAGAGATACGCCTGGATATGGTTGATGAGGGTATTTACCTTCTCTGTCTCATCGGCATGGACCACCATACCGGGACGCTTGTCCACCAGCAGGATGTTTTCATCCTCATAGAGGATATTCAGCTTCGGCTGGAAAAGGGTCAGGAACAGGTTGTCCTCTCTCGGCTGCTCGAAAAATTCGTCATTGATGTATAGCTGGAGCACGTCCCCCTCTTTGAGCCGCTGGTCCCGCTGGCAGCGCGCGCCGTTGCACTTGACACGCTTGATACGGATATATTTTTGCAGCAGCGCCGGGGGCAGCAAGGGCATGGCCTTTGACAAAAAACGGTCCAATCTCTGTCCGGCGTCGTTTTTCCCAATCAAAAATTCCCGCATGGGCTCCTCCCCGTCTTTACCCGGTCCGTCCCGCGCAGCAGGCGTATACGGCAAATTCCGCCTATCTGCCGGCCGGCGGGGTGCGCGTCCGCCTCGCCTGCGGCGTGGTATCCCTTCAGAAATCCCCGCAAGGCGGCGGTATCCTTACTTCTCATTGCGATTTTCTTCTCTAAACTGCCATCACGTAGATCTGGCAGGGGTTCTCTTCATCCCACAGCGTGGGAAAACACTCCAGTTCCCGAAATCCCAGGCTTTTATAGAAAGCGTTTGTCCCGTCGTAAGACGCATAGCATCCTTCCCGGACGGTCTTGACCTGCAAAAAAGCGTATCCCTCCGCCCGGGCATATTGCCGGAAAGCTTCAAACAGGGCCTTGCCAACCCCCTGGCGGTGATACTGCGGCAGCACGCCCATAACGGCCAGTTCCGCCGTGTGAGGACTGGTCTCCTTCAAAGCCAGAAAGCCCCGGGCCGCGCCGTCCTCAATATCCGCCCAAAACGGCTGGGTGCGGCTCCCGCTGATATATGCCTCTCTGCTCTCCGGTATGCCGAACCAGTCCGGCAGACTCTCCAGAACCCGCCGGGCAATCACCGCCCGCTGTTCCGGCGCTTCGATCCACTGTACCAAAGGGGCACGCCTCCTCTCTCCGGATTCTCCATGTTCAGTATACTGCATTATGGAGAAAAAGTCCACCGCCGTTTTTGCCATTCCTTTTCAAAAAAGCGTTACCGGCTTATGACTCCGGCATCTGCGCAAAATCATATTGCACGGGACCGGACTCTGTGATAAAATCGAACCAATCAATCTCATTAAAAGAAAGGCTGCTATGAAATACCTGATAGATTTTACAGCTTTGGCTCTCTTATATGCTTTAGTCTTTTTCAGAAAGTGGAAGGTCAGGGGCAAAGATATACTGCTCGTCAACACACTGCTGTATATATATCTTTCCTTTGTGCTTTATTTTACCCTGATGCCGGTCATAACGGCTCTCCCATTTGTTTTCAATCATCGCTATAAGCCTATGAATCTGGTGCCATTTATTGATGTTTCCATGGGGCGGGGGGATTTTTCAAGGCAGGTCGTATTGAACATGATTATGACCGTACCTTTTGGTTTCCTGTTTCCCCTGACCCGGAACAGGACTGCCAAATTGGGCCGGACGGTATTTTTCTGCTTTTTGATGAGCCTGGTTATTGAAATATTGCAGCCATTCTTCAACAGATCTTCGGATGTCACGGATTTAATCACGAATGTGACCGGCGGAATACTCGGATATGGTTTTTATATGATTTTCAGGCCAGTTACATTCTGGATTTTAGATCATCTAAAATCGGAAAAAACAGAAAACTGAGGAAGGCCCCTGCGGAAAACTTCCCGCAGGGGCCGGGATATCAGAGGGACTTTACTGCCGCCAGATCAATGGCAGCAGCTGCAATGCTGCTTCGCGCCCTCGTAGTCGCAGGTGCTGGTCAGGCTGTTGGGGGGGAAGAACTCATCCACGGGGAAGCTGATGTTCTGGAACAGCTCGCAGGGGTCCTCGCTGGCGCAGGCGCCGCCGCAGGTGCAGTCCTTGTCGGGCATGCAGTAGTCGAACACCGGCATCAGCAGCTGGGTATCGCGCTCCAGACGGATGATGGAGAACTGGCCCAGGGTCACGAAGGCCCGGCGGTAATCGTCGCCCATGGTCAGCTCGCAGCCAAAGCACTGGCACACGCAGGCCGGGATTTCGCAGACGTCGCAGTCGCAGCAGCGGTTCTCGCAGCACTCCACCAGCTTGGCGTCCAGGACGATGGGATCGACGGCCTCCACGATGGCGGTGGGGAGGTTGCTCTGCTCCAGCAGCTGGCGGTCCAGAGCGTCCACGCGCATCTCGGAGGAGAAGATCTTCGCGTTCCCCTCGCTGCCGAAGAGGATGACCCGCTTGTCAAACACGCACAGGCCCTCCACCTCTACCGGACGGGGGCAGGAGCAGTAAGCGTTCAGGGTGACGCGGTAGAAGAACCGCATATCCACCGTGTAGAAGCCCCGGTTGAACACCACGGGCTCCACGTCGATGTACGTATAGAGCAATTCCGCCTTGCCGCCCTTTACGGTCTGGGCGCGGTTAAGCACATCCTGGCCGCAGGCCGTGGGGTAGAAGCGCAGGTCTTCGATACAGTCCTTATCGGAAGATATATCGCCTTATAATGATTTTGCTTCTTATCTCAAATAATGGCAAAACAAGGCAAAAAAGTGCTTGCAATTTTTCCTCCGGTGTGGTATTCTATCATGGCGATAAAGGGCGGTCCTCTGTCAAGGAGCGGGCCGGACATCCGCCCGCCCATCACAAATTGTTAAGAACGCCTATATATTAGGAGGAAAAATCTCATGGATCTCATCAAAGAACTGACCAAATCTCAGATCAAGGAAATGCCCGAAGTCCTGGTTGGCGACACCGTAAAGGTGCACGTCAAGGTCAAGGAAGGCGCCCGCGAGCGTATTCAGGTTTACGAGGGCATCGTCATTGCCAAGAAGCATGGCGGCATTGAGGAAACCATCACTGTCCGCCGCGTGTCCTACGGCATCGGCGTGGAGAAGGTGTTCCCCCTCCACTCCCCCACCATTGACAAGATCGAGATCGTCCGTCACGGCGTAGTGCGCCGGGCCAAGCTGTACTACCTGCGCGACCGCGTGGGCAAGGCCGCCAAGGTCCGCGAGAAGCTCTAAAACGCGAAAAACATCCGGCAGGGTTTCTCCTGCCGGATGTTTTTATGCCCTTATGCCGACCCGCTTACCAGATACCCATATCGGTCATGGCCCTGGCGGCAATCTCCTGGATCTGCCGCCGGTTGGCCGCGCGTTCCTCCCCGGGGGCTTCCGCTCCTGCCCGCGTGAAGCACCGGGAGGTCCCCAGGGGGCTTTCAAAAATGGTGACGGCCTCCGCCGGGACCGGCTGCCCCTGCGCCGTGATCTCCTGCAAGCCCCTCTGCTTTGTGATGGTCAGGGGATACTCTTTCCCGCCGATGGTCTCCGTCGTGTGCCGGACTATAGTTTCCATTCCACTCACCTCACGGCCATTTTACGCGGCCAACGGCATGTCCTATGTTTGTACTTGCAAAAAATGACGGTATGTGCTAAAATAGGGCTTGGGCTGATTTTTGTATTTTTCGGTCCTCCTGGCCCCGCCGGATGTGGTTATCATCCGGCGGGGCGCTTTCAATGGTTTCCCGGGAAATGATTTACTTCTATTTCGGTTCTCTGGTCTGTATAATGATTTGACTTGAGCAGCCCGCGCCTGCAAATTTCAGGAACCGAGGTGACGCGATTGACCGGCAAACCCGACATGCTGGGCCGGACCGCCGCCGCTTATCTCCGCAAGTCCCGGATGGAGGAGGGCATGGACACGGAAGAGGTCCTGCGCCGCCACCGGCAGGGCCTGACGGAGTGCGCCCAGCGCCATGGCCTGACGATTACGGATTTCTACCCGGAGGTCGTCAGCGGCGAGAGTCTGTACGCGCGTCCCCAGATGCTCCGCCTTCTGGAGGACGTGGAGGCGGGCCGGTTTGACGCCGTGCTGTGCATGGATCTGGACCGTCTCTCCCGCGGGCGGATGAAGGACCAGGGGATCATCCTGGACGCCTTCCGGGACAGCGGCACGCTGATCGTCACGCCGGATAAGGTCTACGACCTGTCCGACGAGATCGACGACGAGCTGGCGGAGTTCAAGACCTTCATGTCCCGGCGGGAGTACAAGATCATCAACAAGCGCCTGCGCCGTGGGCTCCAGCGGTCCATTCAGGAGGGCTGTTACGTGTCCAACGCCCCCTACGGATACCGGAAGGCCGTCATCGACCGCCGCCCCACCCTGGAGATCTGCGAGCCGGAAGCAGAATTTGTCCGGATCATGTATCAGCTGTACGCGGACGGTTTCGGCTGCCAGTCTATCGCCGGACAGGTCAACGCCATGGGGGCCCGGCCCCGCCGCTCCGCCGCCTTTTCCCGGACCGGCGTGGCCCAGATCCTCCGGAACCCCACCTATATTGGTAAAATCGTGTGGGATCAGAAGACCCATATCAAGAAAAACAGCAACGGGAATCTCAAGCGCGTCACGATTTACAATCCCCGCGAAAAGTGGACCGTTACCGACGGGCTCCATCCTCCCATCATCGAGCAGGACCTGTACGACAAGGTGCAGGAGATCATGGCCGGACGCCGCCATCCGGCCCGAAACGACGGCACGATAAAGAGCCCCCTGGCGGGGCTGGTAAAATGCGCCAACTGCGGCGGCAATATGCAGCGTCTGGTCATGAAGAAGCAGGCGTATCTTCTCTGTACCCGCGCGGGGTGCTGCGCCTCCGCCCGGTTCGAGCTGGTGGAGGACCGGATCATCGGCCATCTGGAGGACGTGCTGTCCGGGATCGAACTGGAGCGGCCCAGCCGCCGGCGGGACCTGACGCCCCTCCGGAACACGCTGGAGGCCGTCACCAGGGAATGGAACGCCGCTGTCAGGCAAAAAAAACGGCTCCATGAGCTTCTGGAGCTGGGAGAGTATGATCTTCCCACCTACCGGGAGCGCATGGCTGCCGTGACGGAAAAAATGGAGGAACTGGAGCGCCGCCGGGAGGACGCGCGGTTTCGTCTGGAGCAGGCGGATGCCCGCGGCCCTTCCCGGCAGGCCGCGGGCGTCCGCACCGTTCTGGACGCCTACGCCGCCGGCGATGCCGCCCACCGGAACGCCCTGCTGCATACGGTGGTCGAGCAGGTGATCTACCGCAAGGAGAAGAAATCCAGGCCCGCCGCCTTTGAGCTGGAGGTCATACTGAGACCCCTCTGATTTTTTATGCGGCAAAGTCTATAAGGCGCTATATCCCGCTCGCGGCAGCTGTCAAAAATCTTTCTGGTATGGATACAAACGGCCTCGCAGTTATCCCGCATACCGGAGACGGGGCCGGGAGCAATACGTTCAGGCATAATGGACCTCCTAAATAGTAACGTTGAAGTTTCTGTTGTTGGGAAGGCTGGTGCCTTCAATTCAGTCTATGCGCCTGTGGGCAAGTGGTGCGGGAGCGGAAGAAAAATTTAGGCTATACAAATCCGGTCAAAGCAGGTATAATGAAGAAAACGGCCGTTAGGAGGCGGACTATGCCCTCATTCGGATTTATCAGCAGCAAGCTGGAAATAAAATTTCTTATTCTTTACATCTCGGCCCGGCTGGTGGAGCCGGTCCCATTCGAGACCCTTCAGGAGCTGAGCATGTGCGACGGCGGAGTGGACTACTTCGGCTTCTCCGAGTGTCTGGCGGACCTGGTGCGGACGGAGCACCTCACCCTGAAGGAGGGGCTCTATACCATTACAGATAAAGGACGGCGCAACAGCGCCGTCTGCGAGAGCAGCCTGCCCTACTCCGTGCGGATGGAGGCGGAGCAGAAGCTGGCGCTGTGCAATGAGCAGCTCAAGCGCCGGGCCCTGGTAAGGGCCTCCATCCATCCCCGGGACAAGGGCGGGTACGAGGTCTCCCTGTCCCTGAGCGACGATCTGGATGAGCTGATGAACCTCCGCCTGCTGGTCACCCGGCAGGACATGGCGCTGGAGCTGCAAAAGCGGTTCCGGGAGGGCGCCGAAGAGCTGTACGCCAGGATCTTGTCAGACCTGTACGGGAAGACCACTTGAGAGCAAAAAGCGCCCCTGGGACGGCCTCGTCCCAGGGGCGCTCTGCTATCTTTTCACTCTTACGCATCGATGCCGCGGCTGGTCAGATACTTCTTGACCATCAGCGCCACTTTGAATGTAATCGCGTCGTCGAACTCCCGCAGGTCCAGGCCGGTGAGCTTCTTGATCTTCTCCAGGCGGTAGACCAGGGTGTTGCGGTGTACGAACAGCTTTCGGGCGGTCTCGGAGACGTTCAGGTTGTTCTCGAAGAACTTGTGGATGGTAAACAGCGTCTCCTGATCCAGGGAATCGATGGGATTCTTCTTGAACACCTCGATGAGGAACATCTCACACAGGGTGGTAGGCAGCTGGTAGATCAGGCGGCCGATACCCAGGTTTTCATAGTTGATGATGTACTTCTCCGTGTCGAAGACCTTGCCCACCTCGATGGCGATCTGGGCCTCCTTGTAGCTCTTGGCCAGATCACGCAGATGGGTGGCCACCGTGCCGATGCCGACCACTACATGGCCGTCGCCGCCAACCCGAAGGGTGTCCTCCAGCAGCGCGGCCACCCGGTGGACCTCCTTCTCGCCGCCGTTCTCCGGCAGCTGGTGGATGAGGGCCACGTCGCTGTCCCCGACGCTGAGGACGAAATCATTCTGCCGGTCAGGAAACAACCCCTGGATCACGTCCATAAGGGACGCGTCGCTGTCCTCCAGCTGCCGGACCAGAAATACGCTACGGGGCACCTCCGGCGCCACATGGAGCTCCTTGGCCCGCATATAGATGTCGCCCAGCATGATATTGTCCGAAATGATATTCTTAATGAAGGAACCCCGGTCATGCTTTTCCTCGTAGTAGCTCTTCGCCCCGTTCAGGGCCACGCTGGCCATGGAGCAGACCGTATGGCTGACCTCGTCCTCCCCCATGGTAAATACGGCGTAATCAAAATGAGAGCCCCAGCCGCCCAGAGCATGGAACGTCCGTCCGTCTATCACGGTAATGGCGCCGTCCGCCTGGTTGATCTGGTTCACATACTCCGGCCACTTCTTTCCGATGAGTCCCAGATCGCTGCAGGAGATGACAGTCCCCTCGCCGTCGATCACGCCCACGACACGGTCAGCGGCTTCCTTGATCTGCAGGACAACATTCTGAAAAATTCTTCCTGACATAGCGGTTCTCCCTCCATCAGCAGTTCATCAGCAGTAATTTCGTCGCATCCATTTGTGCAATCTGTCAAACTGATTTTATTATACCGTGCCAATCGACACTTTGCAAGACATTTTTTCTTTTTTCCACAAAAAAACTCATTTCATTTTGGCTGATTTGTAAATTTCCCGCTTTTTCAGGGTTTTCCGCCGATTTTCAAAACTTCTTCCCCGGTCAAAAGCCGGTATTTTCCCCTTTCCAACCTCTCATCCAGTACAAGCGTTCCCATTGACAGCCGTTTCAACTGGCATACTGCCGCTCCCCGGCTGGCAATCATCCGCTTGATTTGGTGAAATTTACCCTCATGCAAAGTGACCAACGCCTCGCTGCCATCGCCCAGCGGCTCCAGACCCGCCGGGAGGCAGGCCGTGCCGTCCGCCAGGGTGACGCCCCGGGCGAAGGCCTCCCTGTCCTCTTCCCCCAGGGGGCGGTCCACGCGGATATAGTAGACCTTGTCCACATGACGCCTGGGGGAGAGCAGCCGGTGGGCCAGGTCTCCGTCGTTGGTCAGCAGCAGCAGTCCCTCGCTGTCCTTATCCAGCCGCCCCACCGGAAACAGCCCCTGCCGCCGCAGCTCCGGGCTCAGCAGGTCCAGGACGGTCTCCTGCCGGGAGTCCTCCGTGGCGGAGAGCACGCCGGCGGGCTTGTTGAGCATGACGTAGGTATACTTCCGGATCACCGCCTCCGTCCCGTCCACCAGCACCCGGGAGATACCGGGGTCCAGCTTCTGTTCCGCCCCGGCAGCGGGAACGCCGTCCACCAGCACCCGGCCCTCCCGCACCAGCTGCTTCACCTCCCGCCGGGACCACCGCCCCGTGGAGGAGAGCAGTTTATCCAGACGCTCCATGCCATCCGCCCCTTCCCTTTCCTTTTCAGCTTCCAGTGTATCCGATTTTTTCCAAAAGCGCAACAGAAAAAGCGGAATACGGAGAAATCTCCTGCCCCGCCTGTCGCTATCTTCTTAAGATTTTCCAAACCTGGAAAACCGCGGCAAAAAACTATGGAAAATCGCAAACAGTTGTGCTATCATAGAAAAAGATATTATTAGAGGAGGCTTCGCCGTGACCATACTAAACGCTCTGCTCCTGGGGATCATCCAGGGCGTGGCAGAATTTCTGCCCATCTCCAGCTCCGGCCATCTTTCCATCGCCCAGAACCTGCTGGGCCTTGGCATGGAGGGCGCTGACGACGTCTTTTTTGACGTACTGCTTCATCTGGGTACTCTGGCGGCGGTATTCGTGGCCTATTGGGCCGACATCAAGGAAATGGTGTTGGAATTTTTCCGCATGCTCAGCGACCTGACGGGAGGAAACTCCCCCCAGCGAGTTCCCTCCGCCCGGCGGATGATCCTTCTGATCGTGATAGGCACCCTTCCCCTGTTCCTGGTCCTGCCTGTTAAAAAACTGGTGGAGGGCCTGTATTCCAATACCTTCTTTGTGGGCGGGGCCCTGCTGATCACGGGCCTGCTGCTCTTCTTCTGCGACCGCGTCAGGAACGGCCGGAAGAACGCCCGCACCGCCACCATCGCCGACGTGCTGCTGGTGGGCGTGGGGCAGGCCGTGGCCACCTGTCCGGGCATCTCCCGGTCCGGCATGACCATTTGCGTGGGCTGCTTCCGGGGCTTTGAGCGGAAGTTTGCCGTGCGCTTCGCCTTTCTGCTGTCCATCCCCGCCGTGCTGGGGGCCAACATCCTGCAAATCAAGGACGTGGTGGAAGCCGGCGGCATTGACGTAAAGCTCCTCCCCGCCTATATCCTTGGCGTGATCGTGGCGGCGGCGGCCGGTTATCTCTCCATCCGTCTGGTCCGGATGGTGGCGGACAAGGGCAGGTTCGGGGCCTTCGCCTACTACTGCCTGGCCGCGGGAGCGATCACCGTAATTCTGAGCTTTCTGAAGTTTTTCAACGTGCTGTGGTACAAGGCCGCGGTCTGATCTACATAGGGAGAAAACAATGGCAAGAGAACTTTGGGACGCCTATGACCGGGAGGGAAACCCCCTGGGGTTTGACCTGGTACGGGGCGAGCCTGTTCCGGAGGGTGTATACCATCTGGTTGTGGAGATTTTCGCCGTAACCGCCGATGGCCGGGTGCTGATTACCCAGCGGCATCCGGATAAGGCGTGGGGCGGCCGCTGGGAGTACACCGGAGGGGCTGTAGTAAAAGGGGAGACGCCTGTGGAGGGCGCACTGCGGGAGCTGCGGGAGGAGACGGGCGTTATTGTTTCCGCTCAGGATCTGCACCCGGTTTACGTGGATGTCTGGCCTGAAATGAATGGGATGAACTCTACCATCTACCACAGCTTCGTGGTATTCTTCGACCCGGGTGAGCAGGTCATCCACCTTCAGGAAGGGGAGACGGCGGACTACGAACTGCTGCCCTACGAGGATTTCAAGCGGGTTTTGAGGGAAGACCGGTTTGTGGACGTTGTCCGCGTCCGCTTTCTGGATCATCAGGAGGCTTTTGACCGAATCATTACGGAGCATTTCAAATAAAGAGGGAGAACCATGGCAACGACACGAAAGAAAACCACATCCAGCGCGAGGAGCGGGACCAAGAGCGGCGGCGGTTCCCGTTCCGGGAGCGCTTCCAGGTCACACGCCGCCGCGAAAAACGTCAAACGCCCCATCCGCCGCGAGGTGGGGGGCGTTGCCGCGCTGCTGGCGGCGCTGATCGTGCTGGTCAGCTATTTCACCGGGGACGGCTGGCTCATTAACCTGATCCCCAAGGTGTGCAAGGGACTTTTCGGCGTGGGGTACTACCTCATGCTTCCCGCCCTGCTGGGGGCGGCCTGGGTGCTGCTGACCCACCGGGGGCGGCCCGTGGCCCTGCGGACGGCCTGCGCCCTGCTGACGCCCTACCTGTTCGGCGGCGTGTGCCACATGCTGCTGTGCAAGCTGGACCTGTCCGACGCGGCAAAGCTGTTCCCCACCCTATGGGAGACGGGCTTTACGCTGGAATCCGGCGGCGTCCTCTCCGGAGGCACCGCCCACGGCTTCATGGCCGTGCTAGGCAAGCCGGCGTCGGTGATCGTCTTTCTCGTACTGCTGCTCACTCTGCTGATGGTGGTGTCCCAGGTGACGCCCGCCATGCTGCTGGAGCTGTGGCGGGAGCGGCAGGACTATGACGAGGAGGACTACCCCGAGCCGCCTCCCCGCCGCGCTCCCCCGCCCAAACGGGCTCAGCAGCCCCAGAAACCCGCTAAAGCCCGCTCCGTCATCGACATTCCCCTGGACGGCACGCCTCTGGGCGGCGCGCCCATTGCCCCGGAGGAGGCGTTGGATCAACCTCCCGCAAAGAAAGGCTTTTTCCGTCCCCGTGAGCAGGAGCAGCTGACTCCTGCCGACGTGCTGGCCTCTCAGCAGGCTCCTGCCGCTCCGGCGCCCGTGCCGGAGGCTGAACCGGACCCCGTTTTTACATCTGCCCCCGCCGTAAAACCGGAACCTGTTCCGGAACCGGAACCCTTGCCGGAGCCGGAACCCTTGCCGGAGCCGGAACCTGATCCCGGCCCGGTCCCCGCGCCCGAGCCGCCGCCGCCCCCTCCCACCCCCGCGCCGGAGGAGCGCCGGAAAAAGAGGAACGCCGCCGAGGAACTGGAGGAGGCCGCCGCCCAGGTGACGGCGGAGATTGCCAATACCCTGGCCTCCGGCGGAGACGACTACGGCTATCCCCCCATTACCCTGCTGGACGAAAATTTGCAGGAGAACTACATCGAGGCCGGCGCGGAACTTCGCTCCACCGCCCAGCGGCTGGCGGACACACTCCACAGCTTCGGCGTGGACGCCGCTCCCGGGGACGTGATCCGGGGACCGGCCATCACCCAGTACGAATTTACCCTGGCCCAGGGTGTGAAGCTCAGTAAGATCACCAATCTTGCCGACGACATCGCCCTGAATCTGGGCGCCGTAGGCGTACGCATCGCCCCCATCCCGGACAAGAGCTCGGTGGTAGGCGTTGAGGTGCCCAACCGGACGGTGAGCCCGGTGCTGATCCGGGATGTCATTGAATCCAAAAACTTCGTGGACCACAAATCCCAGGTAGCTTTCGCCGTGGGCCGGGACATCAACAACCGGGACATTGTGGGCGACATCGCCAAGCTGCCTCACCTGCTGATCGCCGGCACCACCGGTTCCGGCAAGTCTGTCTGTACCAACTCTCTGATTATCAGCCTGCTCTATAAATCCAGCCCGGAAGACGTGCGTTTCATCATGGTGGACCCCAAGATGGTGGAGCTGGCCCCCTACAACGGCATCCCCCATCTGCTGATCCCGGTGGTCACCGACCCCAAGAAGGCGGCGGGCGCGCTGCAATGGGCGGTCTACGAGATGATGAAGCGGTACAAGACCTTCTCCGAGCTGGGCGTGAAGAAGCTGGAGGAATACAACGCCCTGGCCNNGCNNCGGGAGGACGTNCNNCACATGGCCNCNGTGGTGGTGGTCATCGACGAGCTGGCGGACCTGATGACNGTAGCCGCCAAGGAGGTGGAGGAATCCATCTGCCGCGTAGCCCAGATGGGCCGNGCCGCCGGGATGCANCTGGTCATCGCCACCCAGAGNCCCCGTGCCGACGTGATCACCGGCCTGATGAAGGCCAACATCCCCAGCCGCATCGCCTTNGCCGTCAAGGACGCCATCAACTCCCGCATNATCCTGGACGCCACCGGCGCGGAAAAGCTGGTGGGCAGGGGCGANATGCTNTACGCNCCCATNGGCAGCAANAAGCCCCTCCGGGTCCANGGCTGCTATATCACCCCGGAGGAGATCGAGCGGGTGGTCAGCTACGTCAAGTCCACCGGCGAGGTCCAGTATTCCGACGAGGTCATGCAGAAGATCGAGGAGAACGTCCAGGAGAAGGAGCGCAAGAGCGGNTCCCCCGCCCCCGGCGGAGAGGCCGAAGNGGACGACAGCGCCGACGAGCTGCTNCCCGCCGCCGTGGAGGTCATTCTGGAGACCGGNCAGGCCTCCGTNTCCATGCTCCAGCGCCGCCTGAAGCTGGGCTACTCCCGGGCNGCCCGCCTGGTGGACCAGATGGAGCAGANGGGNTANGTAGGCCCCTTCGAGGGTTCCAAGCCNCGGCAGCTGCTCATTACCCGCGCCCAGTGGCAGGAGATCAAGCTGGGCGGTTCCCCCNCTCTTNCACACCGNACNCGCCGCNNTCGNANGNCNNNGCCCCCTGGGACGAAGACGACTGATACTTTTCCCAACAGTTAAAGGCAGNAACCACCTAANCCGTTTTGNAATGCAGCACTTTTGGGGTCNGGGTGGCGTGTTGCTNAGAAGCGCGCAGATTCTTTGGCTGCATTATTTATGCGGCAGTGCTATGCTTCTTTGTATACAACTCGATGAACCGNTACTTATGGAGGGATTTAGATGATCGTTCGAGCCTATGAAAANCAGGATTTGGANGCAATGATTAAAATATGGAATGAAGTCGTGGAGGAAGGCATTGCTTTCCCACAAGAAGAATTGCTGGACAATATATCAGGGGCTGATTTTTTTGCATCGCAAACTTACNCNGCTGTTGCAGAAGACGAAAACACTCATGTTATATGTGGNCTTTATATACTGCATCCTAACAATGTTGGGCGGTGCGGACATATCAGTAATGCAAGTTATGCCATCAGNTCNGACCATAGAGGNCAGCATATTGGAGAGCAGCTTGTTCTTGACAGNCTGTNCCAAGCGAAGAAGCACGCATTTGCCATATTGCAATTCAATGCAGTAGTTGAAAGCAACACCCACGCAAGGCACTTATATGAAAGGCTTGGATTTGTTCAGTTGGGAACTATTCCAAATGGTTTCAAAATGAAAGACGGGCATNTTGAGAATATCTGCCCTTATTATCGTGAGTTATAAATTCCAATTCATCGAGAAATCTGTTAAACACTCTCTTCTNTGCAGCAAAAAATGCGTTCCTTCCTGCNGCGCGGGTACATAGTTTTATACACAANCGAAGCTGTTGCTGACCGNTTAAAACTACACGACATTGGCTGAATCAGCATCCTGATAATTGAAAACAGTACCGAAAAGAACTTTAATCTTGCTCTTCAGCTCCCTGCGAGTTCCGCATTCCCGCACGGTAACGATGCTGCGCNTTTAACCGGGGAAACGCATAAACCACAAANAAAAACGCCGGATCGGTCCTCCCGCGCCGCCCAATGGCGGTCGAGGAGATCGATTCGGCGTTTTTCCATTNTNCTGCTACAGCGCGTCAGAATGTTCCAGCGCATCCCTGGCGGCGGCCTGTTCGGCCTCTTTTTTGCTGCGGCCCTCGCCCCGGCCTACGGGACGGTCGTTGAGCCGCACCTCAAAGAGGAACTTCTTGTTATGGTCCGGCCCGCTCTGGTCCACCATGTGGTAGGTCAGCACCTGCCCGCTCCTGCGCTGGACCACTTCCTGCANGGTNGTCTTGTAGTCCTTCCGCTCCTCGGCGGCAGGGGCCTGGCTCAGCAGGACCCGGACGATCAGCTCCCGGGCCTTNTCAATGCCTCCGTCCAGGTANACGGCGGCAAACACCGCCTCCACCGCGTCCGCCAGNATGGACTGCCGTTTCCGGCCTCCNCCGGCCTCCTCGCCCCGGCCCAGCTTCAGNTAGCNGCCCAGCTCCAGGGTCTTGGCCACCTCGTACAGGCTCTGTTCGCACACCAGCGCCGCGCGCATCCGGGTCANATCNCCCTCCGGCAGNTCCGCGTGAAGCCGGAACAGNTATTCCGCCGACACAAATCCCAGCACGCTGTCGCCCAAAAANTCCAGCCGCTCATTGCTGCCCAGNCCGCCCTTGTGNTCATTGGCGTAGGAGCTGTGGTTCAGGGCCTCGCTGAGCAGCTCCCGGTTCTGAAACCGGTAGCCCAATTTTTTCTCCAGGGATTCCATACAGGCTCTCCCCTCCTTTCNAAGGAANGGGCCTCGCCGGAGATACGCATCTCCGCGGCGAGGCCCCGAAACATCTGTATACGAGAAACCAGCGCCTCTGCTCAATCGTCCAGCTTGCTCGTCAGGAAATTGACNCAGTCGCCCACNGTGGACAGCCCGCTCAGCTCGTCCTCCTGCACCTCGCCGATATCGAACGCCTCCTCCATACTCATGACCAGCTCAACCAGGTCCACGGAATCGGCGCCCAGATCCTCCTCAAAGGACGTGTCCATAGTGATCTCATCCTCATCCACGGAGAACTGTTCAGAGATGATTCTCTGCATACGCTCAAAGATGTCCTGCATGTCGTTTCCCTCCTTTCGCAAAGGGATGGTATTAGTGNATNATACACCAATGGNATGATAAAACTTTTCCCNNCGTCTGTCAATAGGGCGCGGCAGATTTCTTCCAATTTCTGCCGTCCGGTCAGCGNTCCACCTTCATCAGCTCGATGTTGGCCTCGATCTGACCGGCCAGATCCGCCTCCGCGGCGGCCACGGCCTGATAGACCGCGTTTTCGATGGCNCTGGCCTTACTGGACCCATGGGCCTTGATGACCGGCTTCTGGAGGCCCAGGAAGGGCGTGCCGCCGATGGTATCCGGGTCCAGCCGCTCCTTGAAGGCGCCGAGNCCCTTCTTCACCAGCAGNGCNGCCATCTTGGTCTTTATGCTCTGCATGAACATGCCCTTTAATTCCTTNCCCATNAAGGAGCCCACGCCNTCGACGGTTTTCAGCATCACGTTGCCGGAGAAGCCGTCCGTNACCACCACGTCGCAGCCGCCCTTGATGGCTTCTTTCGCCTCGATATTGCCGATGAAATTCAGATGTCCCGCGTCCCCGGCCTCTTTCAGCGCCTTATAGGNATCCAGCCGNAGCTGGTCCCCCTTGGTATCCTCCGTGCCGATGTTGAGCAGTCCCACCCGGGGCCTTTCCAGCCCCAGNGCCTTGGCGGCATAGAANCTGCCCAGATAGGCGAACTGGACCAGGTATTCCACCGTACACTCCGCGTTGGCNCCGCAGTCCACAAGGACCAGNCCCTTGCCCGCCACGGGCAGCAGGGGNGCCATNGCGGCNCTGCGGATGCCNTTGATCCGNTTCACCAGGAGGGTNCCGGCGCTNAGCAGAGCGCCGGTGCTGCCGGCGGAGACGAAAGCGTCGCCCTCTCCGTTTTTCAGCATGTTCAATCCCACNGTCATNGAGGAATCTTTNTTNCTTTTGAANGCCGTGGCGGGGTCGTCATGCATTTCGATCACTTCGGAGGCGTTGACGATGGTCACTGTCTCCGGCAGACCGCCGCAGGCCGCGGCGGCGGCTTTCACCTCCGCCTCCTTCCCCACCAGCACGATTTCCAGGCCCATGCGGGCCTTGGCAGCGTTGATGGCTCCTTTTACGATCTCCTGGGGGGCGTTGTCGCCGCCCATGGCGTCTACGATAATCTTCATGGAAGCTCCTTTTCTTCTTTGCCGCCAAGATCGTGCAATGACCGCATCCGTGGGCCGCCTACGGCGGCCTTAGCGCTAAAAGCGCCGCTTGCGGCGCTTCACGGAGCGGTCATGCACGATTAAATTTTGCACGGCTACTCGATGTGGCCGCTGCAAAATCTTGCGGGCAGCCCGGCTTGTTTCTATTTGACGGCCCGGGGCC
>JAAVHF010000018.1 GCA_014799845.1 Oscillibacter sp.
AAAACTCAAAAAATTTCTCAATTCGCCCCTGTGAAATGCCGTTTCAGAGGCGGTAAGTGAAAGGCGCGTTTTCTGTGCCTCTCGTGTTACATTGACAACTGAATATACGGTACTGCAAGCACAAAATCTATGCACCAGCGGCACAGGACGCGCCGCCAAGACCGCCAGCTTTGGGAGGTGATGGACAAGCTGGCCGAGCGATCAACGTAGTTCTGGACCCGATATTGGCACATCGGGCGCGATGACTGCGCGGAGGATAATGACACTTGCTCACGCCCGTCCACGGACTTGCGACGGAACCCTGCTGTATGCGTTTGACACGGTATGGCGGAGTTATGACAGCCCCGCCAGGGGCGGCTTGCAGTATCCCCCTTCACCGGGGCTGCGTGGCAAATACGGTGAAAACGCATCGAAACGAAACAATTTCAGCCGCGCCGGGATACCGCCCGCTCTATGTATGCGGACACAGCATTTTCCGGCGCGGCTGCTTTTTAAGATGAGTCTTACACAGGAGGTTATTCTGTGGACAACAAGCAATCTGAAAAAAAGATTTGTGTTGATGGACATGAAGTATCCGTCAGCTTTACCGATACCAAAAATACCGCCGTAATCAATCAGATCAAGCATATCCTGCTTTCATCCTTCATAGCAAATGCGCCGCGGCCTGGTGACATCCTTGCAATTTGCTCGAAACAGGGGGATACTTAGCGTGAGGACAGACCTCATGCACCTTGACAATTATATCTCTCCTGTGCATTGATTACGCCTTTCACCCTATTACTTAAATGAAAGGAAGGATCGGTGCATGGAAAACCGAGTTTATTGTCTTTATCGGGTGTCCACTGACAAGCAGGTGGACTATAACGATAGAAGTCAGGCTGACATCCCCATGCAGAGGAAAGCCTGCCACCGCTTTGCGGAGGAAAAGGGATGGACCATCATCCATGAAGAACAGGAGGACGGCGTGTCCGGTCACAAAGTCCGGGCGGAGAACCGTGACAAACTCCAGATCATCAAGGACCACGCCCGTCAGGGGAAGTTCGACATCCTGCTGGTATTCATGTTTGACCGGATTGGCCGTATTGCGGACGAAACGCCCTTCGTGGTGGAGTGGTTTGTCAAGAACGGTGTCCGGGTATGGAGTACCCAGGAAGGGGAGCAGCGGTTTGACAATCATACCGACAAGCTCACCAACTACATCCGTTTCTGGCAGGCCGANGGCGANAGCGAAAAGACCTCCATCCGTACCCGGACGGCTTTGGGCCAGCTGGTAGAGAGCGGTGGTTTCAAGGGTGGCATGGCCCCCTACGGTTATGACCTTGTGAAAAGCGGACGGCTGAACAAGCGCAAGCATGAACTGTATGAACTGGCGCTGAACGAAACCGAGGCCGCTGTTGTGCGTATCATCTTTGAGAAGTACGTCAACGAGGGCTTTGGCGCACAGCGAATTGCCACCTATCTGAACCGCCTGGGCTACCGTGCCAGAACGGGGAAGAACTGGCACCATGCCACCATTCGGGGCATCATCTGCAACCTGACTTATACCGGCGTTCTGCGGAGCGGTGAGAGCCGTTCCCAGGTACTCCCGCATTTGCAGATCATCNCCCAGGAGATGTTTGACGCCGCCCANCGCATCCGTACCTCCCGTGCCAANGCTGCGGAGAAGGAGAGGACTGTTCCCCGGAATATTGGGGGACAGTCGCTCCTGTCCGGTAACGTCTTTTGCGGCCACTGTGGGGCGCGGCTAGCACTCACGACCAACGGAAAGGCTTACCCCTGTGCAGGGGACCCTCACCGGATCGTAAAGCGTGTCCGCTATATCTGCTACGGCAAGACCCGCAAGCAGACGGAGTGCGATGGACAGACCGGCTACACAGCCCACATCCTGGACGGCATCATCGACAAGGTGGTGCGGCAGATTTTTGAGCGGATGAAGTCAGTCCCCAAAGGTGAGATCGTCAACGCCCGCTACCAGCAGAAGATGGAGGAACGGAAATTGTTGCTCCAGTCCATCAAGACGGAACACAGAAACGCCTCTGCGGAGCTGGACATACTGAAGGCGGAGATCATCAATGTCCTGCGGGGCGAAAGTACCTTCTCCAAAGAAATCTTGAGCAGCATGGTGGCGGAGGCCGAGGCCAAAGTTGCCCGATTGCAGGAACAGCTTGATGAGGCACAGAAATCCTATGAGGAAGGGCAGACCGTTCTGGATGCCCTCAACGCACAGTATGCGGACATCATCTCCTGGGCGGATATGTATGACAGCGCCAACCTGGAGGCCAAGAAGATGATCGTCAACTGCCTGATTAAGAGGGTGGAGGTTTACCGGGACTACAAGCTGCACATCGACTTCAACATCGACCTGGAGCAGTTCGTCCTGGGGATCACCACGATTGCGGCATAAAGCAAAAACCCCGTTTCCGAAGAAACGAGGTTTTTGTGTCACTCTCTGGTGATGGTGGAGATAAGCGGGATCGAACCGCTGACCTCTTGAATGCCATTCAAGCGCTCTCCCAGCTGAGCTATACCCCCAGATATTTCCAGTTCTGGCAGAGAGTGACAATTTTCAATTTTTGGTGCTTACGGGGGTAGTATAACGCTTGTGCTGGGCTCCCAGCTGAGCTATACCCCCAAATATTTCCCGTGACATATCTTCAGAAAACAATGCCTCTGTTCATTCTCGCGACGGCTTGTTCAACTGACAGGTCACATATTAACAGATTCATCCGGATTTGTCAATACCAAAATGCAAAATTTATTGAAAAATTTTGCCGAGCGCCAAAACCACGAATCAATAACCGCCGCGCGCCAAAACATGGCGCGTCGCCTTTTTGTGTCTCTGTCTTCTACAGCCCGCGTGCAAAAGTTTCTTGTAGGACTCTTCATTTCGTCGCGGCGGGCAAAAGAACGCCGCAAACGATGCTTACCTTGAGGAAAGCGCCGCTTGCGGCCTGTACCGATTTATGTCCCGGTCATGATCCGGATGATTTCCTTGTCCGTCTCCCGCATGCCCAGGCGGCCCAGTCGGCCAATGTTGGCAATGGTTTCCTCCACGCCCTTGGTCACGATGCCCTCGCCGCCCCGGAACTGCTGGCCGCTGTGGAACATGTGGTAGCCCAGAATGCCCGCGTCTACTGCCGCTGCGATCTTGGCGGCGCAGGAGGGCTTGGCCCCGTCGCAGATCATGCCGGAAATGGTAGCCAGGGCATTGACCAGGGTGTGGCCCACCTCCCGGCTTCCGCCGCCGTGGAGGTAGGCGATGGCGCCTCCGGCGGCGCACCCGGCGCTGACCGCGCCGCAGTAGGCGCTCAGGCGTCCGATGCCCGTCTTCATATGGATGGTCAGCAGGTCGCTGAGGGTCACCGCGCGGAGCATCTTCTCGTGGCCGACGTTCAGCTCCTCCGCGTAGACGACTACGGGGACGGAGGCGGTAAGGCCCTGGTTGCCGCTGCCGGAGACGATGATCACCGGCTTTTCGCAGCCGCTCATCCGGGCGTCGGACCCGGCGGCGGCCATGTAGCGGGCGCGGACCTTCACGTCCTCGCCGTAGTGCTCCCTGAGGACCTTGCCGATATTGGCGCCCCAGTCGTGGGTCATACCCTCCCGGGCGATGGCGCAGTTGTAGTCGATCTGGCGCTGGACCATCTCCCGGACGTCCTCCAGGTCAACGGTGTCCGCAAAGTCCACGATGGCGTCCACGGAGAGGCAGCTGCGGTCCGTGAGGCCGCTGGCCGCGCCGGAGGCGGACAGGACCTCGCCGCATTTCAGCAGTGTCTCGCCGTTTTTCTCTATGAGGACAATGTTGGTGTGGTAGTCCGCGATCCGCAGGCGGACCTGGTCCTCGCCGGACCAAAGGGTGAGAATGATGTCGAAAACCACGTCTCCCTCGGCGGGCCGGACCGCGATTTCATGGGAGGACAAATAGTCCCGGATGGCGGACTTCTGCTCCCCGGTTACGCAGGAGATCACTTCCAGGATCTTTCCCGCGTCCCCGGCCACGGCTCCCGCGGCGGCGGCGGCTTCGATGCCCTTCAGTCCGCCTGTGTTGGGGACGACGACGCTCTTGACGTTTTTGATGATGTTGCCGCTGGCCTCCACCAGCATCCGGTCAGGGAGACGGCCCAGGACCTCCCGGGCCTTGGCCGCGCCGTAGGCAATGGCTATGGGCTCGGTACAGCCCATGGCGGGGACCAGCTCCTCGCGGAGGATCTGGACAAAGTGGCGGTAGCGGGGATCGGTCTTTTCCATATCCGTTTTCCTCTCTTGGTAAACTGCAAAAAGGGCAGCGCGGGGCCGTCCTTTTTGGTGGATTCGTGTGTACTGAGTGTAGCATTTCTCTGCGGATTTGTCAAGATGCGACAAAAACCATTCCTTCCCAGGAAGCAGTGCTGAATGAGAAATCCGGCGATTTTACGGGATATATTGAATTGAATCAAGGCCCATGTTATAATCAGCATAACAAATCGGCATTTGTGAGCGGGCCAAACGCCAATTTATAGAAATGCCAAATAGATTAAAATGGATTTTCAAGAGATGTGAAGCGGAGATAAAGTATGTGGGTATCAAAGATAACAAAAGAAAATCTAACGAATAATGTGATAGATCATCTTTTATTTGAGGGCCTGAATGATAATGGAGCAAATGTTGACTGCATTATTGTTTTAGGCAGTATAAAAGCAGCAAAATATAGAGTTCCTGCGGCGGCTAAGGCGTTTTTCTCAGGAAGGTCTGAAAAGATGCTGTTGTGCGGAGGAAAAATGAGAAACTTTTCAAGTGGAAGTATGACAGAGGCAGACAGCATGTATAAAAAGGCCTTAGAATTAGGAGTTCCAGAAACCAGCATTATTATTGAAAAAAGTTCTCAAAATACAATAGAAAACATATTGTGCTCACTTTTGGAATTACAACGTTCAATGTGGCTTAATAAAGTAAAAAGCGTATTGTTGGTGACAACGACGTATCATATGCGCCGAAGCCTGCATATTGCAAAATATCTTTTTCCATCTCATATAAGCGTATATCCTTGTCCGGCAGATGACACAACAACGAAAAGGGATAACTGGATGAATACACCTGAGGGAATCGACAGGGTAAAGGCGGAGGCATTGAACATTGTAAGGTGCGTTAATAGCGGAGTAATTCCTGATTTCGAAATATAAAGGATAATATATATTCCGAGTGATCGGTGGGGCGCTGCCTGTAAAGGCAGCGCCCCATTTTTAATATTTCGACGGAGAACCTTGCGAAACAATGCCGGGCAGCGCCAATCCGACCCCCAAAAACCGGCGGCCTATTTCCACAGATGGATGACCCCCGCGTCCTGGAACTGTTTCAATAGCAGCAGGACCACCGGCAGCAGGATCATGCCCCCCACGCCCATAAACCGGAAGCCCACGTACATCGCCAGCAGGGCGGTAATGGGCGGCAGATCCGCCTGCCCCGCCAGCAGTCTGGGTTCCAGCAGCGTGTGGACCACCAGCCCCACGGCGTACAGCACCAGCAGGGCCAGTCCCCGCTCCGTGTTTCCCGTCAGGAAACACCCCAGCGCCCAGGGGAACAGCACCGTCCCCGTCCCCAGCACCGGCAGCGCGTCCACCAGCGCGGTAAACACCGCCGCCAGCAGGGCGTAGTCCAGCCGCATCCACAGAAACCCCATCAGGAGGATGACAAAGGTGACTAAAATCAGAAGCATCTCCGCCCGCAGCCATTTCAAAATGGTGGACCGGAAGCAGTGGGCCGCGTCCCGGCACCTGGACTGCCACGCCGGGGGCAGCTGACGCTTCAGAAAGGCCAGAATGGCCGGATAGCTGAAGCTGGTAAAATACACTGCCAGCACCGTGGTCACCAGGAACAGCCCCACGTCCGGCAATGCCGCCAGCACAGCGGAAGCGGCCCCCATCAGCCAGCTTCCCGCCGCGCCGGCCAGGCCGGGTCCCTCCTCCATCAGCTGTCCCGCCAGGAAATCCAGCGCGGAACGCAGAAAAGCTGGACAGGCGGCGTACCACCGCTCGATCTGGTCCAGCATCCCGTTCCAGGCGGCGGGAAAGCCCGCGATCAGCTGGGGCAGGCGGTCCGACCACTGCCGCAGCTCCACTGTCAGCCGCACCAGCGCCAGCACGACGGTGCCTCCCGCCACCAGCATCAGCAGCGTGGTCACCAGCCCCGCGGCAAAGCCGCGCTTCACCCGCAGTCCCCGCCGGACCTTCTGCACCGTGGGCTCCATCATGGCGCCCAGCGCCAGCGCCAGGAGGAACGGCAGCAGCGGGGCCAGCAGCCATTTGAAGAACGCCACCGCGCCGCCCAGCCAGAGCAGGACGGTGATTGTCCTTTGTAAAAAGACACTTAGTTGTGACATATAGACAAACTGTACCTCGTTTCTTCCTGACCGTCAGGAAAGATTGTGGAATTTTCCATTAGTTTTCGGGTTGTAAAAGGGGCGAGGCTGTGATAAACTAACATCATTCGAGGACATGTGACCGCAAGGGGGATACATCATGAGTGCAAAGACCAAGTATTATATTGTAGCCGCCTCCGCCCTGCCGGAGATTTTCGTCAAGGTGGCCGAGGCGAAACGGATGATGCAGACCGGTGAAGCCGCTACTGTGGGCGAGGCCGCCCGGCTGGTGGGCATCAGCCGCAGCGCGTTTTATAAGTATAAGGACGCGGTGCAGCCCTTCAACGACATGAAGACGGGGCACATCATTACTTTTTATGCCATGCTGAAGGACAACCCCGGCGTACTGAGCAATGTACTTGCTATTTTTGCCGGGAGCGGGGCGAATATTCTTACCATCAACCAATCTATTCCTACCAATGGCTGCGCCGCGGTGACGGTGTCTGCTGAGACTTCCGACATGGAGATCAGTCTGGAGGAGCTGATTGCCGGGGCCGCCGCCCTGGAGGGCGTCGTCAAGTTTGAAATCCTGGCGGGATAGTTTTATCTTTGCCGCGTGGAGCGCGGCAGGCGGTAAATGCTTCGCCGCGAAACCTCCGGACTTCCGGCAGGTGTACCGGGCGGAGCGTCTGTTTCAGGATGGTATCGGGAGCTCCTGCCGTCATACGTGCCGGACTCCCGGAGCGTGCGTTCCGGCAGTTGAGAAAAGAGAAGGAGAAGAAACAATGGCTAATTTTGCAATTATGGGATTTGGTACGGTAGGCGGCGGCGTTGCCGAGGTGCTGCGCATGAACGCTGCCTCTATTGAGGAAAAGCTGGGGGAGCCCCTCAGGTTAAAGTATATTCTGGACGTGCGCGACTTATCCGCCACCCCTTACGCCGGTGCGGCGGTGAAGGATTTCTCCGTTCTGGAGAACGACCCCGACCTGGACGTAGTCGTGGAATCCATCGGCGGCGCGAAGATCGCCCTGGAGTTCACCCGCCGCGCCCTTATGGCCGGTAAGCATGTGGTCACCTCCAACAAGGAACTGGTTGCCGCCCACGGCAAGGAGCTGCTGGCTATTGCCAGGGAGAAGAACGTCAATTACCTCTTCGAGGCCAGCGTGGGCGGCGGCATTCCCGTGCTTCGTCCCCTGTTCCAGTGCCTGGCCGGCAACCGGATTGAGGAAGTGGTGGGCATTCTCAACGGCACCACCAACTATATCCTCACCCGCATGGTCAAGGGCGGCATTCCCTTCGGCGAGGCCCTGAAGGAGGCCCAGGCCAAGGGCTACGCCGAGCAGAACCCCGCCGCCGACGTGGAGGGACTGGACGCGGGGCGGAAAATCTGCATTCTCTCCGATTTGGCCTGGGGCAGGGAGGTCCTGCCCGAGAATATCAGCGTCCAGGGCATCAGCGGCCTGGACCTGAAGGATGTGTCCATTGCCAGCGGGGCCGGGTACCGGGTGAAGCTGCTGGGCCGCGCCATGAAGCTGGCGGACGGCACGCAGTGCGCTTATGTGGCTCCCCATCTGGTACCGGCGGACTGCCCCATTGCCACGGTGGACGGCGTGTTCAACGCCATCATGATCCGGGGCAACGCCGTGGGCGACGTGATGTTCTATGGCCGGGGCGCGGGGGATCTGCCCACCGCCTCCGCCGTTATGGGAGACGTGATCGACGCCCTCCAGCACCGCGGGAAACGCCGGGAGCTGGGCTGGAGTGAGAGCGCGCAGCTCACCGGCTTTGATAAGCTGGTCATGCCCTGGTATCTGCGGGGCGGCTTCACGGCCCCGGCGGACTGTACCGCTCTGTCCGATGGCGCGGTGGTTACCGGGGCTATGACCGCCGGGGAGGCCAAAGCCCTGGCGGAAAAGCTGGGCGCGGAGGCGCTGCTGCCGGTCCTGCAATAACCATTTTGACCGTGGGGCACTATAATGGAGTGTCACCCAATTTGCCAACAGAGAGGAAGCACCCTTATGAGTTTGATTGTACAGAAATTCGGCGGCAGTTCCGTCCGGGACGCGGAGCGCATCCGCAACGTGGCGGGCATCATCGCCGATACCTATAAAGCCGGAAATCAGGTCATGGTGGTCCTGTCCGCCCAGGGAGACACCACCGACGACCTGATTGAGAAGGCGAGGGAAATCAACCCCAGAGCCTCCCGGCGGGAGATGGATATGCTCCTGAGCACCGGCGAGCAGATCTCCATCGCCCTGTGCGCCATGGCGCTGGAGGGCATGGGCCTGCCGGTGGTGAGCCTGGCCGCGTGGCAGGTGGGCGTCCACACCACGGGGGCCTACTCCGATTCCCGCGTTCAGCGCATCGATTCCGAGCGCGTCCAGCGGGAGCTGGACAAGAACAAGATCGTTCTGGTGGCCGGCTTTCAGGGGGTCAACCGTTTCGGCGACGTGACCACCCTGGGGCGGGGCGGGTCCGATACCAGCGCCGTGGCCCTGGCCGCCGCTTTCGGGGCGGATCTGTGCCAGATTTATACCGACGTGGACGGCATCTACACCACCGATCCCCGCGTGGTCCCCGGCGCGGTGAAGCTGGAAGCCATTACCTATGACGAAATGCTGGAATTAGCCAGCCAGGGAGCCCAGGTGCTCCACAACCGCAGCGTGGAATTGGCAAAAAAATATCGTGTGAATCTGGAGGTCCTGTCCAGCCTGGAGCGGAAGCCCGGTACAAAAGTCAAGGAGGTCGTCAAAATGGAAAAGACAAGCATCGCCGGTGTGGCGAAGGATACAAGCGTTGCGCGGATCGCGGTGGTGGGTCTGGAGCACAACCCCGGCGTAGCCTTCCGGGTGTTCTCCCTGCTGGGCAGGGCCAACATCAACGTGGACGCCATCATCCAGTCCATCGGGCGGGACACCAGCAAGGACATCAGCTTCACTCTGCCCCGTGCCGACGTGGAGGAAGCCATGCGGGTGCTGGAGGAGCACAAGAGCTCCCTGGGTTTTGACCACCTGACCGTGGAGGACAAGATCGCCAAGATTTCCATTGTGGGCGCGGGTGTGATGAACACGCCCGGCGTGGCGGCCAGGATGTTCGAGGCCTTGTACGACGCCAACATCAACATTCAGATGATCAACACCAGTGAGATCAAGATTTCCGTCCTCATCGACGAGGAGGACGCCGTGACCGCCCTACGGGCGGTCCACGCCAAGTTCTTCGGAAACGGGGATTGACCCTCTGCTTCAGGCCGCAAAATTTTTAAGCCTCCCCGCCCTTGTACCGGGGCGGGGAAATGATATAATAAGAGGCGTCACTGGTGAATTTTTGCGTTTGGGAGGCGCTTTCCATGCAGGAGCTGATTTCCGGTCAAAAACCTCTGACCGCGTTTCATCTGAAGCTGATCGCACTGCTCACCATGGTGATCGACCACGTTGGCGCGGTCTTTCCCTTCCCGGCGCTTGTGAACAGCCTGATGCGGGGGATCGGGCGCATGGCGTTCCCGATTTACGCCTTTCTGATCGCGGAGGGCTGCCGGTATACCAGAAGCCGGGAGAAATACCTGCTGCGGCTGGGCGTATTCGCTTTGATCAGCGAGCTTCCCTTTGATGCTGCGTTTTTTGGGGGAATCATCCGCTTCGGCTGGAACTTCTTCCAACTGACCAATGTGTTTTATACCATGTTCTTCGCCGTGGCCTGTATTCACATCTGGGAGACCCTGCGGCGGCAGTCCCGGAAGGTTCAGCTGACTGCGGCAGGCGCTTTTGCCGGACCCCTTATTCTCTTGCTGCTTCTGCGGGATGCTCCGCGGCTTTGGATGCTGGCGGCTTTTGCCTGTCTGGCCTGCTTTTTTCTGGCGTGCCATTTGCTAAGCAGGCAACCGGCGGCAGACGCCCCGCCGGACAGGAAATCCAATGTCCTGGCAGTAATTCCGCTGCTTATGGTCCTGATCCTGGCGGACACGATCCACTGCGACTACAGCGGCTTCGGTATACTGTTGATCTTTCTGCTCTATCTCGCAAAGAGCCGCAGAACACAGGTCATTGTATTGGCGGCAGGCATGATCTTCCTGTACGGGCTCGGGTCCGGCCTGAACCTGATCAACTGGGTTGCCGGCGGATTTTCCGAGCCGCTGTCGCTCCACGGGACGCTCCTTTTCTGCTTCTCCATGCTGGCCGTGGCGCTGGTGTGCATCTATAACGGCCAGCGGGGCAGGAAGGTCAAATGGGCGTTTTACGCGGCCTACCCCATTCATCTCGCCATTCTGGCGGCGCTGCGGGCAGCGCTGGGGCTGTGACCTCTCCCATCCGTGCAGGAAAAGAGAGGACAAATACGCATTTTTCCATTATCATGAAAAGGAAAGCGCAAGGAGGAACCAACATGGAATGGGTAGACGGACTGAATCAAACCATCGCGTACATCGAGGACCACCTGACAGGCGAGCTCGACTATGAAGCCCTGGCAAAGCTGGCCTGCTGCTCGGCCTACCACTATCAGCGGATGTTTGCCTACATGGCGGGCGTGCCGCTGTCGGAGTACATTCGCCGCAGACGCATGTCCCGGGCGGCGGTAGACCTCCAGGCCGGGGAGAAGGTCGTTGACGTGGGACTGAAGTACGGCTACCAGTCCCCGACTGCCTTCAACCGGGCGTTCCAGTCGGTCCACGGCATCGCGCCGTCCGCGGTCCGTGAGGAGGGCGCGGCGGTGAAGTCCTTCCCTCCGCTGCGCTTCACCATCATGGTAAAAGGAGCGGAAGAAATGGAATATCGCATTGAGAAGCGGGAGGCCTTCCGTATCGTGGGCCTCTCCGCGCCCCTGGACAAGGACCTGGAGAAGAACTTCGCCGTAGTTCCCCGGATGTGGGGCAAAGCCGCCTCGGACGGAACCATCCCGCGTCTGGCCGCGCTGATGGACGGCCAGCCCGCCGGACTGCTGGGGGTCAGCGCCTGCGGCGGCGAGGAGGACTGGCGGTATTTCATCGCCGTAGCCAGCACCCGGCCCGCCGGGGATTTTGAGGAGTACACCGTCCCCGCCGCCACCTGGGCCGTTTTCCCCGGCCATGGCACAAATCTCTCCCTTCAGGATCTGGAGCGGCGGGCCGTCACCGAGTGGCTGCCCACCTCCGGCTACGAGTACGGCAGCGCGCCGGACGTGGAGGTCTACCTCAACCCCGACCCCGACAACGCCGTATACGAGGTCTGGATTCCTGTGGTAAAGAAAACCTGATAAAGACTTCCCTTGCCGAACGGCCTCTGCCGCGTCTCCGAACCCTCGTCCTGCCGCCATCCGATGGAAAGCCTCTTCTGACCGACAAAAATCCCTGGGACTGCTGTCCCAGGGATTTTTCCGCGTATCCTATGTTTTCCGCAGCCAGTCCGGCAGCGTCCGACCCCGCACGCCGGAGACCATCCCCATGGCAGCGTACAGCGCCACGATGGAACTGCCTCCGTAGCTGAAGAAGGGCAGCGTCAGTCCGATGACGGGCATGACGAACAGGCACATACCGATATTCTCGATAGTCTGAAAGATCAGCATGGTGCCAAAGCCCACGCAGATCAGCGCGTCCATGCTGCTCTTCGCCAGCCTTGCCGTCTGGAAGCAACGGTAGACCACCAGAAACTCCAGAACGATGATGGCGAAGCATCCAACCAGCCCCAGCTCCTCGCCGCAGACGCAGAAAATGAAGTCCGTCTGCCGGGCCGGGAGGCTGCCTTCGATGCCCTGGGTCTGGATGCCGTGGAACAGGCCCTGACCGAAGAGGCCGCCGCTTCCCAGGGCCAGCATCCCGCGGGTCTGCTGATAGCCCCTGCCCTGGGGGCTGTAGCTGTGGTCAAAGAGCACGTGGAACCGCTCCACCCAGTATGTCGGCAGCTTCTCGAACAGCGCCAGCAGGCCGATGCCCAGTCCCAGGCCGGTAAAACCGATGGCGAACCAGTACCATGCCAGTCCCGCCGCCAGGGCCATGCCCGCGTAGATCACCAGGTACATCAGGCCGCTGCCCGCGTCCTTTGAGATGACGTAAATCCAGACGAACATGAACCCCGCGTGGGCCGCAGGGAAAACCAAGGATCCCAGTCCCTTCATCCTCTGGTTGTCCCGGAACCATGCGATCTGCTTGGCCAGAAGCACGGTATACGTCAACCGCACAATCTCCGCCGGCTGGACGTTCAGCGGGAACCCCTTGATTCCCAGCCAGGAGAGGTTGCCGCCAGCGGTGATGCCCAGCTTCGTACGAAGAAGGGCGATAAAGCCAACATTGAACACCAGGAACAGCCACCATTTTTCCGCAAAGTGCTCCACATCAAGATTGGAAAAGATGAAATAGGCCCCGATGCCAATGACCGCTCCGGCGGCCTGGATCATTACCCGTTTGAGCTGGGTTTCCGACCCTAAGTAATTGGTGGCGCTGGCGATCAGTATCAGGCCGAAGGCCGAGCATACCATGCAAAGCCCCAGCAGCTTCATGTCCGCCTTGCGCACGATATCCTGTACGGACTGCCACATCCGTTTGAAAATGGTCACAGTAGTTCCTCCAGAGAAAATTTCCCTGTTAGTTTACCACACAACCGGACTTCTGTAAACCACTTTCACGGCAAGATCCCGCCGTTTCCGAAAGAAACCGCGCGATATTGTCTTATCCCAGTTCCGTCAGGAGTTTCCCCAGCCCTTCCGGCGTTCCGGTGAGAATCGCCTGGGCGCGGCCCTCCTCAAAGCGGTAGGCGCATCCCAGCTCCAGCGCGTTGACCGCCTCCATCAGCCGCTCCCGCAGCCCGTTTTCTTCTTCTCCGCCCTCCGCGGGCCAGTCCCAGATGAGGCATGCGGCGCTCTGCTTCCGCCGCCCTGTCAGCAGGAAGTCATAGACCTTCCCGTTTGCCTTGGCCTGGACGCTCTGCCGGACCATATCCTGCCTCAAAAACGCGCCGAACTGTTCCGGCGTGAACCGCCACGCCCCGTCCGCCTTTTCTCCTTCCAGCTGTCCGCCGGACAGGTAGCTGCGGACCGTCCGGGTGCTCATACTAATCACTAATAAAAGCATTTAAAATCGCGCAAAGAAGAGGTATACTGAAGTAGGGTGATAAAAATGTACCGATATAGTGAAACAGACCTGGAAAAAATAGCAGCCGCCCGGAAAAAGAACAAGGATAAACGAGCGGAAAAACGAC
>JAAVHF010000019.1 GCA_014799845.1 Oscillibacter sp.
CCGCTGTAAGCGGACAACCGAGGCGCAGAGCGTAGCGAGACCCCCTCAAAAAAGATGCGCAGCATCTTTTTTGACACGCAGAGCTCCCTCAAAGAGGGAGCCTTGATCACTTCTGGGGGCAGCCTGTTCATAGAATGTTTACTCATTCAATTACCCCGCGCATATCAACGGCGGAAAGCCGGGGAGATCGCGAGTAAGACGGAGTATATCAGAAGGGCGTAAAATTTCGGACAGCAGCCGCGGCCGCTGTCCGTTTTATTGACAGGTCAGGGCAATATGCCGCCCCGGTTATCCATGATTTGCGCGAGCATGTATTCCGCGTATTCCCTTGCGGGCATCCGCTCCAGGCCGGAGGAAACCCCGGTGCGGTATTCCTCCATTGCCGCCCAAACCAGATTCCTGTATTGGCGGGGAAGGTGCGCAAGGCCCCATTCCCCGCCCTCACGCTTTGACAGGATCAGCCCCTCCCGCTTATAGGCCAGCACCCGGCACAGATTGAGAATGATATACAGGGGCTGCGCCGCAACGTCCTCCGCGGCGTTTTCTATGTCGCCCACGATGCTGTCCCAATAATCCTCCCGGCGGACTTCGGAGAAAACGTCCTGGATCTCCCTGCCGAACAGCGTCTTTCCTCTGTGGTACAAAATGGCGGCATGCGCCGCAAGATCAGGGTCGGTTCCGTTCATTTCTGACACGCAGCCCTCCGGGTCGGATTGATACCATCCTAAATGGGCAATGGAGAAATGAAGCTCGAAGGGCGTTGGGTAGACAAAGGGACGGCACACGTCCTCCCGGACAATGCTGAACTCGAGCCCTTTCGCGGGAGCCTGCGCATTCATCCGGACCGCCATGTCCATGTACTGACGCTTGACCGGGACGGAAAGTCCGCCCTTTGTGACGATCAGGAGGTCGATATCGCTCTTCCGGCCGTTGAAGCATCCCATCGCGGCGGAGCCGTGCAGGTAGATCCCGGTCAGGCGATCCCCCAGAATGCGCCCGCTCTGCTCCACAAAGCTGTCCAGAAACGACTGATAGCCTTCCAGTTGAAACATCAGGACGCCTCCGTCAAAACGCCGCCGTCCGGCAGGAGAAACAGGCTCTCCTCCTGGGGCGAAACGTCCAGCTCCCCGGCGGAGAAACGGTAGACCAACTCCCCGGCGCACATCCGCTCCGCCGCGATCAGCAGGCCGTTGGCCGTGCTGACCCAATAGCGGTCCGTATAGCCCGCCCTGTCGGGGCGGGTCTCCACATAGATACAGCTGGTATCAAAAGCCTCCCGGTAATCCGCCTCCGCAATGGACAACGCGGGCAGGTCCCGCACGGTCTCATAGGTGAGCATCCGCCCCATCCGGTCGGCGGTGAGAGCCTCGGATTGAAGCCGGGTCCAGTTCCGCTCATCATCGTACCACACCCCCGCCACCGACTGGTCCCCCGCCGATTCCACCAGCGTATGCCTGACGCTGCCGTCCGGCAGCGTCAGGTCCAGCCGGGTGCGGCTGCCGCTGACATAGACCCGGGTGACGGACTGCCCGCTGCCGCCGCTCCAGAAGGTTTCGACCACCTGGTCCCGGGTGTAAGAGGCGGGGCGGGCCAGGGTGCCGATGGCGGCCCCCACCGTCTCCGGCGTGACCGTCACGGTGTTCAGGCGGCTGTTCTGACTGTCCTCGCCCATACCCGTACCGTCGGACTGGCTCTCCGGCAGCACGATCTGCCCGGACTGCCGCCGCCCCCCCCAGACCAGCAGTACCATAATGACCAGCAGCAGCACGCCAAAGCCCATGGTCACGTAGGTCATTCGCTTTTTGCTCATACTGCCGCCCCCCTTTTGGCCTCAAAAAAGATGCTTTGCATCTTTTTTGAAAATGTGTTTTTTCCGAGGTACATGCCCCCGGAAAAACGGTTTCAATTAGTTTCGCGTCTACAGACGCGAAACTCCCGCGGAGGGCCTTTATGGCCGGAAGTCCTCCGGTTTCTCCCCTCTGCCGAATTTCCACAGGATGGCGTCCGTGATCCGGCGGCAGGCGTTCCCGTCGCCGTAGGGATTCACCGCATGGGCCATGGCGGCGTAGGCCGCGGGGTCCTCGATCAGCTCCCCGGCCATGCGGACAATATCGTCGTACCGCACGCCCGCCAGCTTCACCGTCCCGGCGGCGACGGCCTCGGGCCGCTCCGTCTCCCGGCGCATGACCAGCACCGGCTTGCCCAGGGCGGGGGCCTCCTCCTGAAGTCCGCCGGAGTCCGTCAGCACCAGATAGCACCGGGCCATGAGNTTGTGCATCTCGTCCGCCGCCAGNGGGGCAATGAGATGNACGTTTNCGATNCCCGACAGGTGCTTCTTCGCGCANTCCTGCACCACCGGNCTCAGATGCACCGGGTACACCAGCTCCACGCCGGCGTGGGTCCGGGCNATNTGGGCCAGGGCGGACATGATGTCCTCCATGGGCCNGCCGTAGTTCTCCCGGCGGTGNCAGGTGACCANNATGATTTTNTTGCTGTCGTANGGCAGNGCGTTNAGNTCCNCCGTNNCAAAGACGTAATCNTCACGCACGGTGGTCTTCAGCGCGTCGATCACCGTGTTCCCCGTGACGAACACGCCCNCGGNGACNGCCTCTNTGCGAAGNTTCTCCCGGTTGTTCTCCGTGGGGCAGAAGTACAGGTCCGCNATGGCGGTGACCAGCTTCCGGTTCATCTCCTCGGGATAGGGGGAGTACTTGTCGTAGGTCCGCAGTCCCGCCTCCACNTGGCCCACCGGCACCNGNTGATAGAACGCCGACAGCGCCCCCGCGAAGGTGGTGGATGTATCNCCGTGGACCAGGATCATGTCCGGCTTCAGCTTCTCNATGGCCTCGTCCATGCCGGTGAGGCANTTGCTGGTGATGGTGCTNAGGGTCTGCCGGGGCGTCATGATGTCCAGGTCCCAGTCCGGCTTGAGNNCGAANACNTCCAGCACGCTGTCCAGCATCTCCCGGTGCTGGGCGGTGACGCAGCAGATGGACTCGATNTCCTCCCGNNNGGCCAGCTCCNTNACCAGNGGNGCCATCTTGATGGCCTCNGGCCGGGTGCCGAATACGCTCATTACGCGCAGCTTTTCCATGTCAGTCCTCCTTCTTCTCCGGCTCTTTCTCCGCCGGAGCGTCCTGCNTGGGATGGTCATGGGGATAGCGGACNATATGCGTCACGGTNTAGGCCGTGCCCACCAGCGCCGCCACGGACAANATCACCTTGANATACCCGCTGGTGACGATCATCACCGCGCACAGGCCCAGCACNCCCGCCACCATATACAGGGTCGCNACCGCCTGCTTCTGGTTCATGCCCATGTCGATGAGCTTGTGGTGGGTGTGGCTGCGGTCGGCCTTCATGGGNTTCTGNCCCTTGAGGATGCGGCGGGTAAANGCGGAAACNGTGTCGAAAATGGGGAAGCCCAGGATGATAAANGGCACCACGAAGGANATCACCGCGTACAGCTTGAACAGCCCCGTCACCGAAACCGTAGCCAGCACGAAGCCCAGGAANGTGGCCCCGGTGTCNCCCATGAAGATCTTGGCGGGNTTGCGGTTGTAGGGGATGAAGCCNATGCACCCGCCCACCAGGGCCGCGCAGAGCACCGCCATCTCCATNTCNCCCATCAGCAGCGCGATNATCAGCATGGTCAGCGCCGCGATGGTGCTCACCCCGTCCGCCAGGCCGTCCAGNCCGTCGATNAGGTTGACGGAGTTGGTCACCGCCACGATCCAGATNACGGTAATGGGCACCGCCATGATGCCGAAATCCCAGTACTCCGCGCCAAANGGCAGGGGNTTGGCGATCATCTCNATNAGNACCCCGTGCCACACGGCGATCAGCGCCGCCACGATCTGCAAAATAAACTTGATCCCGGCTCCCAGCGGGTGGGAGTCGTCCACNATGCCCACNGCCACNATGATGCAGCCGCCCAGCAGGATGCCCCGCAGCTGCCNGTCCACCTCNGCAAANGCCAGCACCGCCACCACGAANCCGATAAAGATNGCCAGTCCGCCCAGCCGGGGAATGGGATGGTCGTGCATCCNNCGCTTGTCCTTGGGCACGTCTACCGCGCCGATCTTCACCGCCAGCCACTTCACGGCGGGNGTCAGNGCAAAGCTGACCACCAGGGACACGGCCAGGGCCAGGATCACCGGGAGGGCGCTCTGCCGGTCAAANAATNCGTTCATCTGTTCATCCGCCTCCGCTTATCTGGCCAGAAAACCGACCTTTTTGTAGACCTTGCGCAGGGTCTTCTCCGCCACNNAGGACGCCTTCTCCGCGCCGGAGCGGTACACGCTCTCCAGGTAAGCCTTGTCGGCCATGATGCGCCGCGCCTCCTCCTGGATGGGCCGCAGCATCTCCACCACCGCCTCGCCNACGGCGGGCTTGAACTTNCCGTAGCCCTGNCCGTCAAACTCCCGCTCGATCTCGTCNAAGCTCTTGCCGGTGGTGGCGGCNTANATCTGCATCAGGTTGGCCACGCCGGGCTTCTCCTCCGGGGCNNAGCGGACGCANNGCTCNGTGTCGCTGTCGGTGATGGCCCGCTTGAACTGCTTCATGATGACGGCGGGGTCGTCCATCAGCAGNACCCGGCCGGTGTNCGNNTCGTCGCTCTTGCTCATCTTCGNNTTGGGATNGACCAGNTTCATGATCCNGGCNCCNACCTTGGCCACNTAGGGCTCCGGCATTTTGAANACGTCGCCNTAGANGCCGTTGAANCGCTGGACNATGTTNCGNGTCAGCTCCACATGCTGCTTCTGGTCCTCCCCCACGGGGACCACGTCCGGCTGGTAGAGCAGNATNTCCGCCGCCATCAGGCAGGGATAGGTNAACAGGCCGCCGTTGATATTCNCCGCGTTTTTCGCGGACTTGTCCTTGAANTGGGTCATGCGGCTGAGCTCGCCGAACATGGCGTAGCAGTTGAGCACCCAGGCCAGCTCCGCGTGCTGGCGGACGTGGGACTGCACNAANAGCGTGTTNTTCTCCGGGTCCAGGCCGCAGGCGATATACTGGGCCAGCTGCTCCAGCGTCCGGCGGCGCAGGGCCGCGGGGTCATGGCGCACCGTGATGGCGTGCATGTCGGCCATAAAATAGTAGCAGTCGAACTCCTCCGACCGGGCCCCCCAGTTCCGTATCGCTCCCAGGTAGGAGCCCAGCGTCAGGTCGCCGCTGGGCTTGATGCCGGAAAGCATGACTTTTTTCTCATCCATAATCGGTTTTCTCCTTTGTTCTCTGTTGTCTCATTGTTTTCTGTTATCTCAATCGCGTGCGCGCAATAAGCCACGTTAAATATGTATTATAGCATATCCGTCTGGAAAGTACAACCAAAATGGAAAAAATTCAGAAATGATACAAAAAAGAGGGAAGGCGTACTGCCCTCCCCCCTTCTTCGGTTTCGGTTTTACTTCCCCTCCGCCGCCAGAGCCTCCGTCAGAGCCTTGGACAGCTGGTCGGGACAGCTGGTGGGCTTCCAGCCGCACTGGATGCCCTGGAGCTTGCCGATGGCTTCCCTGGCGGGCATGTCCTTGACCAGGCTGCAAATGCCCTTCAGGTTGCCGTTGCACCCGCCGGTGAAGGCCACGGAGCGGATCACGCCGTCCTCCAGCTCCAGGTCGATCTGGGAGGAACAGGTGCCGCTGGTTTTATATGTATAAGTCATGCTGTCGTTCTCCTTTTCACGTATTCCCATAAAATGCTTACATGGGGCTATTGTTCAGTATAGCAGATTTCCTCGCGCCTGACAAGCCCCTTCCAAACAGGCAGAGCATCCTTTTCGGCATTTCTGATTGTAACGGCAGGGAAATGCTGGTATAATCGGTCAATATCCCACATACCGGATGAGGAAAAGGAGGCGGCGGATATGGTAAAAAGAGCAGACATGAAAGATCTGGCGGACGCGGCGGCGTTAGGCGTACGGCTGTGGCCCGGACATACACGGGAGGAAATGGAAAAAGAATTTTTCCAGCTGCTTTCCCGGGAGGACGCGCAGATTTTTCTGAAATTTGAACAGAACAGGCCCGTCGGCTTTGCCCAGTGCCAGCTGCGGCGCGATTATGTGGAAGGAACTTCCACCAGCCCCGTGGGGTATCTGGAGGGGATCTTCGTGGAGGAGTCCCGCCGCGGGCAGGGAATCGCAAGGGAACTGCTGGCCGAATGCGAAGCCTGGGCCAGGGAAAAGGGCTGTACCGAGTTCGCCAGCGACTGTGAGCTGGAAAATGCCGGCAGCCTGCGCTTTCATCTGTCCATGGGGTTCGGGGAGGCAAACCGGATCATTTGCTTCACAAAAAGGCTGTGAGGACCGCGCGGCGCAAAAAGACCGCTCCCCCGCCGCCGCGCACGGCGGGGGAGAGTGGTCCGCAGACAGATATTGAGTTTTTCAATTCTCTCTATTCCGAAGTATGATATTCCTTTCATGCCATCCCGCGCGGCAGACGGCAAAAGGCCCGTGGGGGCAGGTTTTAAGCCGGACTCTTCATCTTGAGCCGGATGCGGTCGCTGATCATGGCGATAAATTCGGAATTGGTGGGCTTCCCCTTGGTGTTGCTGACTGTGTAGCCAAAGAACTTCTGCAGCGTCTCCAGGTCGCCCCGGTCCCACGCCACCTCGATCGCGTGGCGGATCGCCCGCTCCACCCGGCTGGGTGTGGTATGATAGCGCTTCGCCACCTCCGGATAGAGGATTTTCGTGACGGAGTTGATCACGTCCATATCCTCTACGGTGATCATAATGGCCTCGCGGACATACTGATACCCCTTGATATGGGCGGGAACGCCCACCTCGTGGATGATGGAGGTCACCAACTCCTCCAGACCGGGAGCATGAACCTCGGGGTCCGCCTTCTCCGCCAGCCGGAGCAGGTTTTCCACCATCGCGGCTTCCCCGTAAGGCTTGCTGAGAAACATGGATGCGCCCAGGTCCGCGGCCTGCGCCGTTACCGCCTGCGAAACAAAGGAAGAAGTCGCCAGAACCAGCGGCATATCGTCTTCCTCCTGCATCCTGCTCAGGACCGACAAACCGTCCAGGCCCGGCAGGATCAGGTCAAGTACCAGAATGCCCGGCTTCTCGTCTTTGATCAGCTGCAGCACCTCGCTGCCGTCGCCCGTGGAGGCAACGACGGTAAAACGCCCTGTTTCCTCCAGGGTGTCCTGCAGCATACCGCGCGCCTCCCCATCTGCGTCCGCCAGCATGATTTTTATTCTGTTGTCCATACGCATAGATCCTTTCAAAAATTTGCATGTCGACATGAATAGAGGGCCATCCGTCCGTTTAGACGAAATATCGAAGCTTCGTTGTGCCTTGCTTACAAATTACCATAAACAGACAGAAAACACAAGTCGAAACTTGGAAATTTCGTCTTTTAGGTCCCATAATTCGTTCGACAAAACTGGGAGATTTTCCCAGATGAACGGAATTTTGGCCGAATGCGTCCTCCCAAACTCCATCCGCGGGCGGCAAAGCCCGGTAAAATTCCGTCCTTCAAACCGGGGCGCGCGTCTCCGTAATTTTCCCTTGTATCCTGGAAGAAATTGCTATATAATAGCCCCAGGAAACCGGTCAGACTATATAACGGACTACAGACCGGAAACGCTCCCCTCCGCAAAGGAGAGCGTGATGCATAAAGGAGGGCTTGTTTATGAAAAGAATCGGCATGCTGACCAGCGGCGGGGACTGCCAGGCCCTGAACGCGGCCATGCGCGGCGTCGCCAAGGCGCTGTTCAACTCGGACGAAAAAGTGGAAATCTACGGCTTCCTGGACGGCTATCAGGGATTGATCTACGGCCGCTTCAAGCTGCTGACCTACGCCGACTTCACCGGCATCCTCACCAAGGGCGGCACCTTCCTGGGTACCAGCCGCACGCCTTTCAAGACCATCCAGGTCCCCGGCGAGGACGGCGTGGACAAGGTGGCCGCCATGAAGCAGACCTACTATAAGCTCCAGCTGGACTGCCTGGTCATCCTGGGCGGCAACGGCACCCATAAGACCGCCAATCTCCTGCGCACCGAGGGGCTGAACGTCATCACCCTGCCCAAGACCATCGACAACGACCTGTGGGGCACGGATATGACCTTTGGGTTCCAGAGCGCCGTCAACGTGGCCACCGAGGCCATCGACTGCATCCACACCACCGCCGCCTCCCACGGGCGCATCTTCGTGGTGGAAGTCATGGGCCACAAGGTGGGCTGGCTGACGCTGAACGCGGGCATCGCCGGCGGCGCGGACATCATCCTGATCCCGGAAATCCCCTACGACATCGACAAGCTGGCGAAAAAGATCAAGGCCCGCCACAACAGCGGCAGCCACTTCACCATTCTGGCCGTGGCCGAGGGCGCCATCTCCAAGGAGGACGCGAAGCTCAGCAAGAAGGAATACAAGAAAAAGCTGGCCAAACGCGCCTATCCCTCCGTCTCCTACGAGATCGCTGACGAGCTGGGCAAGCGCTGCGGCCTGGAGGTCCGCGTGACGGTGCCCGGCCACACCCAGCGGGGCGGCAGCCCCTGCCCCTATGACCGGGTGTTCGCCTCCCGCCTGGGCAGCGAGGCCGGCAAGCTCATTCTGAAGAACGAATACGGCTTCATGGTGGGCTACAAGAACCGGGAGATCGTAAAGGTGCCCCTGGAGGAGGTCGCCGGGAAGCTGAAAATGGTGGACCCGGATTCCTCCATCGTCAAGGAGGCCAAGCTGCTGGGCATCAGCTTCGGCGATTGAGTACCGCTTTCTCAGGTGAAATAAGACAATAAAAAGCCCTCCGCAGGAGTTTGCCGCCCGCAGGCGGCAAATAAAATTTAATTGTTTTTCCCGCGGCGCGTACGTGGGAAAAACACTTTGCGCGGAGCGAGCGTCGAATTGTCCGCTGTAAGCGGACAACCGAGGCGCAGAGCGTAGCGAGACCCCCCTCAAAAAAGATGCGCAGCATCTTTTTTGACACGCAGAA
>JAAVHF010000020.1 GCA_014799845.1 Oscillibacter sp.
AAAACCCAGGGGGCGCTCCCGAGGAGCGCCCCCGCAGACCGTCAAAAAAGCCCTCCGCAGGAGTTTGCCGCCCGCAGGCGGCAAATAAAGTTTAATTGTTTTTCCCGCGGCGTGTACGTCGTGAAGCGCCGCACGGCGGCGCTTTTAGCGCTAAGCCGGCCCTTGGCCGGCCCACGGGGAAAAACACTTTGCGCGGAGCGAGCGTCGAATTGTCCGCTGTAAGCGGACAACCGAGGCGCAGAGCGTAGCGAGCCCCCCTCAAAAAAGATGCGCAGCATCTTTTTTGACACGCAAAGCCGGAGGCCCTGCATCCAGGGCCTCCGGCCTTTTGCCGTTTTTACGGTTTTACCACAAAGCTGTCATATTTCTGTCCCCGGCGGATGAGCTCCTCCATTTTATCCACCGCCGGCGCGTTCCCGTCGTCCATGGCGAAGCGCACCCGGACGGGCTGCCCCAGCTTCTCCCCGGTGACGCTGCGCAGGACCTGGGCGACCTCCGGGCAGTTGAGGCTTTCCAGAGTCAGCTCGTCGCCGCAGCGGACCACCAGCTCGTCCCCCTCCAGGGTCCCTCTGGCGTCGTCCAGCATGAACCAGTACATGGGGGTCAGCTGGTTTTTATACTTTTCTACCAGGTCCATCCACAGCTCTCCGCCGGAAGCGGGCTGGGGGTTTGGAGCCTTGGGCGGCTCCGCGGGAACGCCCACCCGCCTCCGCGCCGGACGCTCCTGTGTTGGCGGGGGTGGCGGCGGGGGCGCTTCCTCCCACGGGGGAGGTCCCATATCCGGCGGAGCCTCCGGCAGGGGAGGCATATCGTCATCCCAGGGGGGACGGTCGTCCATTGGCACAGGCGCGGGCCTCGGCTGGGTTTTGGGCGGGGCTTTCACCTGGGGCTGAGGCCGGGGAGCGGGAGCGGATACGGGAGCGGCGGATAAGCCGCCGCCCTCCTCCAGCCTCGCCAGACGGGCGGCAAGGGCCGTCACATCGCCGCACAGGCTCTCGTCGCACAGGCGCATGAGACACAGCTCCGCGTCCGTGCGGCGGTTGGGGCTGAGGGGCAGGGAAGCGGAAACGCTTTGCAGCTGGGAGGCCATAAAGAGCAGCCGGGTAGGGCTGACGCCCTGGCTCAGGCTGTCCATCAGCGTGTCGTCATACCCGCCGGACAGCAGCGCCGCGCCGCCCTCGGGGGCGGTCATGCGGATGAGCAGGTCCCGGGTCAGGGTGGACAGCTCGCCCAGCAGCGCCCCCACGTCCTTGCCGCCGCCGTACAGCTGGTCCAGCTTCAGCAGCGCGCCCTGAACGTCCCGGCGCAGCAGCTGGCCCATCAGCTCCGCCGTCTGCAAATTCCCGGCCAGGCCCAGCACGTCCAGCACCCGCTCGCTGTCGATGGCCCCTCCCGCCGCGCCGCACTGGTCCAGCAGGCTCAGCGCGTCCCGCATGGCCCCGTCGGCCAGGCGGGAGAGCAGTCCGGCGGCGTCCTCTGTCAGGTCCATGCCCTCCTGCCCGGCCACGTAGAGCAGCCGCGCGGCAATGTCCCGGGGCTGGATGCGCTTGAAGGAGAACCGCTGGCACCGGGAGAGGATGGTGGCGGGCACCTTGTGCAGCTCGGTGGTAGCCAGGATGAAGATCAGATGGGCCGGGGGCTCTTCCAGAATCTTCAGCAGGGCGTTGAAGGCGGAGATGGACAGCATGTGGACCTCGTCAACGATGTACACCCGGTACTTCACGCTGGCAGGGGAGTAGATGGCCTCGTCCCGGAGGGCGCGGACCTGGTCCACGCCGTTGTTGCTGGCCGCGTCCAGCTCCAGCACGTCCAGCAGGCTCCCGTTGTCGATGCCCAGGCAGGCGGGGCACTGGCCGCAGGGGTCCCCGTCCCTGGGGGAGCGGCAGTTCACCGCCTTGGCGAGGATCTTGGCGCAGGTGGTCTTGCCCGTGCCCCGGGTGCCGGTGAAGAGGTAGGCGTGGCTGAGCCGCCCCTGGGCCGCCTGGCGGCGCAGGGTGCCGGTGATGTGGGCCTGGCCCACCACGTCCTCGAAGGTTTTGGGCCGCCATTTGCGGTAGAGCGCCTGATACATGCGGATACCTCCCGTCTACAAAAAATAGGGGCCGCAATGGCCCCTATCCTGTCTCATAAAATACTCTCCGCAAGCATCCGCTCCGAACCGGGGACCTCGCGGCACATTTCGTCCCGCTTAATGCTGCTCGGTTCCCCGCCTGACATGGTTCACAGGCTTCCATTGCGCGAGACCGGAACCTCAACACGAATGCCTGCGGAGGGTATTTCATGACGTTGGTCCTATTATACACGATTACGGGACGGATTGCAAGAGGAAATTTTCGCCGGATGGCAATTCCGTGGAAACAGCGGTAAGCACAGTACATCAGAATCCCCGGAGAGATGCAGCTCTCCGGGGATTCACTTTTGTTGGACGAAATTATCTTAGTTTCATTCTTAGTATAGCATGTTTTTTCCCGGTTTGGCAAGGGGATTTTTCATTTCCCCAGGCCGCTTCCTCCGCAACTTTTTTCTCCCTGCCGCATTTTTCTCCCTTTACACCGCGCCTTTGGAATGGTAAGATGGGGACAGCGAAGCCCCCTCAAAAACTGAAACAGAAAGAGTGATCGTTATGGACCGCAGAAGCGGCATTCTTCTGCCGATTTCCGCCCTTCCTTCCCCCTATGGGATCGGCACCCTGGGCCGGGAGGCCTATGCTTTCGCAGACTTCCTCCACGCTGCCGGACAGAAATACTGGCAGCTGCTCCCCCTGGGCCCCACCAGCTATGGCGACAGCCCCTATCAGAGCTTTTCCACCTTCGCGGGCAATCCCTACTTCATCGACCTGGACCTGCTGGCGGAGGACGGCCTGTTGGACAAAGCGGACCTGGAAAACACCGGCTGGGGCGGCGATCCCCGGTACGTGGATTACGGCAGGATCTATGATTCCCGGTTCGCCGTCCTGCGCGGGGCGTTCCGTACCGGCTATCCCCGGGACAGGGAGGCGGTGGAAGCCTTCCGCCGGGAGAACAAGTGGCTGGACAACTACGCCCTCTACATGGCCGTCAAGAACCATTTCGGCATGAAGAGCTGGCTGGACTGGCCGGACGAGGACATCCGTCTCCGCAGACCGGAGGCGCTGGAGCGCTACAGCAGGGAACTGGCGGAGGACGTGGACTTTTACTGCTACCTCCAGTACCTGTTTTTCCGGCAGTGGAACGCCCTGCGGGACTACATCCACGGTCTGGGCATCCGGATCATCGGCGATCTGCCCATCTACGTAGCCATGGATTCCGCCGACGTGTGGGCGGAGCCCCAGTATTTCCAGCTGGGGGAGGGCAACGTGCCCACCGAGGTCTCCGGCGTGCCCCCGGACTACTTCACCGCCGATGGCCAGCTGTGGGGCAACCCCCTGTACGACTATGACCGGATGAAGCAGGATGGCTACGGCTGGTGGATCCGCCGGGTAGAAGGCGCGGGCAAGCTCTTCGATGTGATCCGCATCGACCACTTCCGGGGAATGGAGAGCTACTGGGCGGTGCCCTACGGCGAAACCACCGCCAGGAACGGCCGCTGGCGGAAGGGTCCCGGCATGGACCTGGTGGGCATCCTGACCCAGTGGTTCCACGATTTGCAGTTTATTGCCGAGGACCTGGGCTTTCTGACCCCCGCCGTCCACGAGCTGCTGGAGGCGTCCAGGCTGCCGGGGATGAAGGTGCTGGAGTTCGCCTTCGACACCCGGGAGCCCAGCAACTACCTGCCCCATACATATGACCGTCACTGCGTCTGCTACGTGGGCACCCACGACAACGAGACCGTCATGCAGTGGCGGGAGCAGGCGGATAAGGCCAACGTGACCATGGCCCGGAAGTACCTGGGCCTGAGCGAGGCGGAGGGCTTTAACTGGGGCATGATCCGGGGCGGTATGTCCTCGGTGGCGGACACCTTCGTGGTGCAGATACAGGACTGCCTGGGCCTGGGGGCCGAGGGACGGATGAACACCCCCGGCAAGGCGGACGGCAACTGGCGCTGGCGTCTGCTGCCCGGCGAGGCCAGTCCCGCGCTGGCGAAGAAGCTGTACCAGTACACAAAAATGTACGGAAGAATCTGATCCCGGTGAAAAAGCTTCGGAGCGGCCAAAATGGCCGCTCCGAAGCTTTTTCTGCCGCGCTCATACTATTCCTCGATAAAAATGCAATATCATTACCCGTAGGCCGCCTAACGCCGGGCGAAAATCCAGGAACAGCAGTGGGTATAGACCCGAAGTAAAAGTTCTTGCGATTTTGCAGCGGCCGCATCGAGCGGCCGTGCACAATTGTGGATCCTTTTGCTTTCAAGAAAAAGGATCACAGGCTGTCCGGCGTATATTCGCTGAAGCCCTCTCCCAGCACCTCGTGGGCCTCGCAGACAATGATGAACGCGCTGGGATCGATGGCTGTAACGGCGGCCTTGATGGCGGTGATCTGGCTGCGCTTGAAGGCGCAGAGCACCACCTGCTTTCTGTCCCCGCTGAAGCCTCCCTTGCCATCCAGCAGGGTAATGCCCAGATCCATTTTCAGCAGCTTCTGGGCGACCTCGTCGCTGGAATTGCTGATGATATAGGCGATTTTGGCATTGACGGAGCCGTAAATCACGGCGTCCATGGCCAGACTGGAGATGTACATGGCGATGATGCCGTAGAGCGCGTTGTTGACGCTGCGGAAGGTCAGGGCGTAGCAGCTGATGACCGTCACGTCAATAATCAGGCACAGCCGCCCGATGGAGAGGTTCCGAAACCTGTATTTCAGCAGCCGCGCCGCCAGCTCCGTGCCTCCGGTGGTAGCGCCCATCATCAGCATCAGCCCCATGGATATCCCCAGCAGCACCCCGCCGTACACGCAGGCCAGCAGCGGCTCCATCGGCTGGAACGTATACACCGCCGCCAGACCGTCCAGCATCAGCGAGCCGATGGTCATGGCGTACAGAGAGGAGATCAGCAGCTTCACGCCCTGCTTGCGCACGCCGATATAGAACAGGGGCACGTTCAGCACAATGGACATGATGCCAATGGGCACCGCCGGGACAAGATGGTTGATGATCTGGCCCACGCCGGTGAAGCCGCCCATGGAGATGTTGTTGGGCTGGAAGAACCAGTTGAAGCACAGCGCGTACAGGGCGCAGCCCAGGGTGATGATCCCGTACTCGTACAGCCAGCGCAAAGCCGTGTTTTTGCTTTTCATATCAGACGCCTCCATCAAAAGGACGGGACGCGGTCCGCCCCGTTTCTGTATTATTCACCCTATTATACATTTTTTCTGAGGCGTTGGCAAGGGGGGAGAGGCAGGCTGAAAAATTATTTTTTCCACAGCACATTTTCCACCGTGACGATCTTCTCTCCCTTGAAATCCAGCTCCATGGTGGCCAGATGGATGAAGCCCAGCTTCTCCTGGAGGGCTTTGGACACGGCGTTGAAGGCAAAATAGCCGCACTGGACATAGTCCATCCCCTCCTCGTCAAAGAGACGGGCGATGACGGCCCGTACCGCCTCCGACATCAGCCCTTGCCGCCGGTACTGCCGGGAGATGCAGAAACTCAGACTCCTGCCCTGTTTCTCTGCCAGCGCGGGCAGCTTCAGCAGATGGTCGGGGAGGGGCGTGATGTTCAGATTGCCGATCACCCGGCCGGTCTCCTTGTAAACCAGCACGTAGCTCCGCTCCTCTTTGTCCTTCAGCCAGTCAAAGGTGACCCGGGCGGCCTCCTCCGTATCCATCAGGTCATTACCCATCATGCGGCACATCTCCGCATCCATGGCGTAGGCGCAGAAATCCCCGAAATCCTCCTCCCGGAATTTCCGCAGGACGAGGCGTTCTGTCTCTAAAAACATAAGATATTCCTCCGTAAGTAATCGTCAGCTCCTATTATAATCGAGGCATACCGGCAGGGCAAGAAAAATTTTCCTTCTCTGCTGCAACAAATTTCCTCGCCCGATTGTATAATAGGTGAACAGGACAGGAGGTGGTTCCCGTGGCGGGCGCGCTGACAAAAGAGGAAGTGGCCAGCCTCTACCGGCGGCATGCGGGCATGGTCTATCAGATCAGCCTGATGCTGCTGAAAAACGTGCCCGACGCGGAGGACGCCGTCCAGACCGTGTTCCGTAAGGCGATGGAACGGGACGAGCCTTTCGCTGGTCCGGACCACGAGAGGGCCTGGCTTATCGTCACCGCCCGGAACGAGTGCAAAAACCAGCTGCGGCACTGGTGGCGCGCCAAACGGGCGGACGGGGCGGAGCTGGACAATCTGACCTGGGAGCAGCCGCGAGACGGGGAGTTGTGGGACCTGATCCTCCAGCTTCCGGAGCACGAGAGAATGGCGCTGTACCTCCACTACTACCAGGGGTACAGCACCGACGAGACGGCCCAGCTGATGGGACGAAACCCGTCCACCGTCCGGTCCTGGATGTGCAGGGCCCGCCGCAAATTGAAGGACTTAATAGAGGAGGACGGCGAGTATGGAGGATAAGAAACTGAACCGGGTATTTGACCAGGTGAAGCTCTCTCCGGAGCGGGCGGAGGCCATGCTGGCGGACCTCCTGAGCGAGAAGCGGGAGGTTTATACAGTGACGAATCGAAAAAAAATAGCCGCTGTTCTGGCAGTGGCGGCGGCCATGCTGCTGACAACGGTTGCGTTAGCGGCAGCCCTTGATCTGTCCGAAGTCCTGACGGATTGGTTTGGTCAGAAGTGGGAGGAACAGAGCGGCGAGCCAATTAAGGAAGAACAATTGGATCTGCTCAACCGTTTAACGCAGCCCATTAATATCCATGATACCCAAAACGGGGTGACAATCATAGCGGATTCTGCCACAGTGGGGGATAATACGATATGGGTGCTGTTGGTGGTGGACGGCCTGGAGGGACCGCTGCCAGAACAGGGAGAAGATGGACGCCATATGTATCACAATGGAGGGCAGGAGGATTGCACAATCGTTCCCAGCGCTGGTAAAATGCCATATCGGTCTGCGGGGGGGACTTTTGGCATATATTCCGCCCATGTAACAGATGATGGCCGGTTGTGCTTGATTTATCGCTGCTCTGAGTGGTTGAAGGATTCGGACAGCTTTCAGGATGGCTGTGATGTCACATTGAAGATTGATGAAATCATGTTTGGCAGAACTCTGCTGGCAAAGGGTCCGTGGAAATTGGAATTCTCTCTGGAAGCGGTAACGGATATGCCGGCTCTCAGACTAGACCAGGCGCAGTTCCCCGCGCGATATACGGCAAACGGGATAGAGAAGGAAGTCCTCCTGAATGTTGAAGATGTGCAGGTGTCCTCTACAGATATAAGCTTTACACGGAAGGCAGACAATATCATATATGAAATGCCAATATCCCTGCTTCTCCGTGACGGTACAGAAGTTTCCTGCGGAACGATGAGCGGCGGCTATTTAAAGGGAAATCGGTGGATGGAAAGCAGGGACCTGCCGGTTCCGGTCGATTTAGCACAGGTGGAATCCCTTCGTGTTGGAGATACAGAGTTCCTGCTGCAATAAGGAACCCGCCCCGGGCATATGCCCGGGGCGGAGCTTTCTTTACAGCAATCTCATCTGGTCCCCGTCTTCCTCCCTGAGGAGCGCCCCCGCCGCAGGGATGCTGCGGCAGCGGTAGCGGGGAAGGTTGGTGATGGCGGTCTCTTCCAGCCGCTTGACCTCCGACAGGCGGTACTTGGGTTTCAGCGTCATGACCTGTACCCCCTGGGTGGTCCGGGTGGACTTGGGGGAGAGCAGGGCGGTATTGAAGATCAAAGCCCTGGGNTCNGTGGAGNANNGCGCCAGCTCCCGGTCCTCCNTNAGNTGCAGCANCGCCGCCAGGGGGCTCTTGTCGCTGTAGGCCCCCGTCAGCTTCCGCCGGTTGGAGGTGGTGGCGTAGGCGGAGAGGTCCACCCGTGCCGCCTTGCCGTTTTCAAAGAAGAACAGCAGCGCNCCGGNNTANTCCCCCGGNAGNANCATGCNNACNACNGANTCGTCCTGNTCCATNCNCAGCTTGCTGGGNAGATANTCNCCCAGAACGCTGGCCTTGGNGTCGTCAAACTCNCTNANGCGGCANTTGTAGACCTGCTGCNTGNTGGTGAAGAACATGACCTCCGCCTTGTTGGTGGTCTCNAAGNNCTGGCTGNGNCCGTCCTCCTCCTTGNACTTCTGCACGTCCGCCATCCGCAGGGACTGGGGCGTGATCTTCTTGAAATACCCATGCCGGGACAGGAACACCGTCACCGGATAGTCCGGGGTCTCCTCNGCCTCGTCNAAGGTGGTGATCTCGTGCTCGTANACGATNGTNGTCAGCCGGGGCTGGGCGTACTTCTTCTTNACNGCCTCCAGCTCNCCGATNATGACCTTCNTNATNCGCTTGGGNTTGNTGACCAGATCCTCCAGGTCGTCGATCTCGTCCCGGAGGGCTTCCTCCTCCTGGACCCGCTTGAGAATATACTCCTTGTTGATATTCCGCAGCCTGATCTCCGCCACGTACTCCGCCTGNACCTGNTCNATNCCNAACCCGATCATCAGNTTGGGCACCACGTCGGCGTCCGCCTCAGTCTCCCGGATGATCTTGATGGCCTTGTCAATGTCCAGCAGGATGCGCCTCAGGCCCTTGAGCAGATGCAGCTTGTCCTTCTTCTTTCCCAGCGAGAAGTACACCCGCCGCCGTACGCACTCTGTGCGCCACGCGCACCACTCCTCCAGCAGTTCCCGNACNCCCAGCACCCGGGGCATCCCGCCGATCAGNACGTTGAAATTGCAGCTGATGGAATCCTGAAGGGTGGTGGTCTTGTAGAGCTTGGCCATCAGCTTATCCGGGTCCACGCCCCGCTTGAGGTCAATGGCAAGCTTCAGGCCGGACAAATCCGTCTCGTCCCGCATGTCGTTGATCTCTTTCATCTTCCCGGCCTTGATGAGCTCCGCCACCTTGTCAATAATGGCCTCTGTGGTGGTGGTGTAGGGGATTTCATAAATCTCCACCACGTTTTCGCTCTTGACATAGCGGTACTTGCCCCGGATTTTGATGGAGCCCCGCCCGGTGCGGTAGACCTCCTCCATGGCGGCCTGATCGTAGATGATCTCTCCGCCTGTGGGGAAGTCGGGTCCCAGAAGGATGGAGGACAGGTCGCAGTCCGGATTTTTGAGATAGGCCACCGTGGCGTCGCAGACCTCCGCCAGATTGAAGCCGCACAGCTGGGACGCCATGCCCACGGCGATGCCCTGGTTGGCGGAAACAAGGATATTGGGGAAGGTGGTNGGCAGGAGGCTGGGCTCCTTCATGGTGTTGTCGTAGTTGTCCACGAAGTCGACAGCGTCCTGGTCCAGGTCCCGGAACAATTCCTGGCAGATGGGGGCCAGCTTCGCCTCGGTGTACCGGCTGGCGGCCCAGGCCATGTCGCGGGAAAAGACCTTGCCGAAGTTGCCCTTGCTGTCCACAAAGGGGTGGAGCAGGGCTCCATAGCCCTTGGAAAGGCGGACCATGGTGTCATAAATCGCCGCGTCGCCATGGGGGTTCAGACGCATGGTCTGCCCCACGATGTTGGCGGACTTCGTCCGCGCCTTGGTGAGCAGGCCCATCTGATACATGGTATACAGCAATTTCCGGTGAGAGGGCTTGAAGCCGTCGATCTCCGGGATGGCCCGGGAGAGGATCACCGACATGGCGTAGGGCATGAAGTTGGTCTCCAGGGTGTCGGTGATGGCTTGCTCCATCACCTCCGCCCGGAGGCCCATTACGTTTGGATTATTTACCCGGGGTTTGTTCTCATCGGGGTTCTTCTTTTTTGGCATAGTCCTATAAATCCTTTACTTCTTTGCCGCCGCTACGCGGCGGCCTAACTGCCTATCTTATTATAGATTCGCCCTGCCGGGCGGGGGCGTACTTTTCCCTTGCAGGAAAAGTACCAAAAGTGCCCTCAAGGGGGCTCCGCCGCCCTTGAGAATCCCCTAATGTGTCGTTTTGTTTTGCGCGGGTCCTGTAGTCTGTCCGGCCTGAATTGACCGTGTCCCGTGTATACGGCGAAGCGTCTATCCAAGGACGTATTCGGCGGTCCCTACCGTACCGCTTCGGGTTCTCCCGGGGCAGTCGCGATAGACGGTCCCCCTTGCATGGCAGTCTCTCTTTAACAGGCCGGCAGGCGG
>JAAVHF010000021.1 GCA_014799845.1 Oscillibacter sp.
CTCTGCTTGTTCAGCAAAATCTTTACCCGATTCTCATACTGGCGGGCTTTCTTTTTGGCTTCGTCACGCTGCTGCAACATCGCTTCTTTTTCTTTCATTGACATCACTCCATTTCAATAAAATTTTCTTGGCGGTAATCGGTAAAAAAACGGGCTTAATCAGGCAACAACAGCGTTCTTGTCGAACAAAAAATGACCGCCATCCCATTTTCGGGATAGCGGTCATTTAATGCTCTTTTCAATTCTTGCTGTGGTATCCTCATGTAAAATACTCCTTTCCTGCATGATGGGAGTATTCTACAACATAAGTCCTACAGAACCCCTACAAAACCCCTACAGAACCGCTACAATCATCGCAAGTTTCGTCACGATACGCAGTAAAGCGGTAGCCGATGCGGGGAATTGTTTCGATGTAACGAGGATTCGCGGTATCTGGCTCAATGGCTTTCCGCAGGAGCGCAACCGGACCGGAAACACCTTGGTTATAGCTGCCCTCCATTTCCCAGGCGTGTTCACATATCTGTTCTGCCGTCAACACGATATTGGGATTCTGCATAAAGTACAGAAGCAAGGAAAATTCGCGTGGTCGGAGACTTACGGACTGACCTCGAACTTCTACTATACGGCGATCTGGATCAATAAAAATATCCCCACTCTGAAAGGCTGATGTACCTACTTCATCGAGATTCTTATAGTGATTATATTCTGTGTAACGCCGCAGTTGTGCGTAGGCCAAATCTGCAATCACCGAGCATGGACATTGCACCGAAATACATATGTCTGCACCAATTTGTATCATGCGGTTTGTGTCCTTTTCCGGCAGTTCGGAGAGTACAATAATTGGAGCAAAAGTGTTCCGGCGTATTCCTGCCAGCCAAGCTGCCTGTTGGCTGATTCGCAGAAATTCCAAATCGACGATTATCAAATGAAACACCTGATGACATACTAACCGATTTGCGTCTTGAACCGTAGAGGGTGCGACAAAGTACAGCTTATATGGGACAACTGCTTTTTTCAAATAGGAAAGAAGTTCGCCAGATAATCCGATGGTCAATATAGCGCACTCCATCTAAGCACCCCCTTCCAAAATTCGACAGTCATGCCTACAAAAATGGTGGCTCTGATTTTTCAAAGCCACCATTTTTAAGTCTTGCTATACGACGGCTATTTTGTTTTCTTCACTGCACAAAGGAAATGAGTGCAATTCTAAATTTTGCCCGCTGCGCTTCGCCGCCATCCAAGCCAACACAGGGCGATCAGCATTACCGCAAGTCCCCCATACAGAACAAAGCCGAATTGCAGATTGTTCAAATAAACCCCAAAGAAATTGACCAGATTTACATTGCGAAATACTGCGGTCGAATTGAACAGCTGATTGGGCAGATATTCCACAGCCTGTATATCCAGCCGCAGCCATCCCTGACAAAGCATGAGAAGGATAGGGGCCGACAGAGCAACGACCGTATTCTGCGTAAATACAGAAAACAGCATCGTCACTCCGCTGCACAGTAAACCATAGAGGAACAACAGGCCCAAAAGGATCAGCGCTGCCTGTCCCACCGTAATGGGCAGACTGCTGTTCAGATTTCCCAGCTGAAGGGCCGCGTCAAAACCGTCCCAGCCCCGTGCCAACAGCACGAAAGCAACATTCGCCCCCATCAGCGAAAGCGTTGCGGCCGATGCGACAGTGATCCCGGACAGAACTTTAGCCCAATATTGCGGGAACCTGCCATACCTGCTGCTTAAAACCAAAGCACCTGCCCGTGTGCGTTTTTCTTCTGAAAATACACCGCACAGACAACTCGCAACCACGATCGGTATCAGCATGGACAGAGCAAGAATATCCACCAAAATATCTTGATATCCACCGGTATAACAATAAACAAACGGTTTTTCAACCTGTGCTTCCATACTTTTCCAGTAAGCTGCCTCACGATCGGTAAGCTCCGCCCAATTTGCCTCCAGGGAATATTGTCTATGCGCATAAAAGCCGTCTGCTGTAGTGATTGTTGGGTCAAGTCCCATTTTGGTGACCATGTAGTAGGGAACATAATAGGTATTGTCAATCAAATAGAAGTAAGACTCCCGCTCCCATGTGTCCTGGACGAGATACTGTCCATTTCCCGTTGACGCCTGACGTACCTTCTGGAAAAGGCTTTCGTCCATGATCTGCCCGCTGACGCGCCGCGCCCCCTCGTCGCTCAATCTTCGCTGCTCTGCTCCGGAAAGATGCTCGCTTACCGTATTTCCGGCTTGATCGGTCAAAGAAAACCAGCCATCGACATAATCCTTGAGGTGATATGCGTCATACTTGACCTGATATGCGTCATAGACCATGAACGCTGACGTCACAAGCACCATGATCCACGGCAGTTTCCGCTTCAGCAGCTTTTTCAGCTCATACCAATACAATGTTCTGAAGTTTTTCATTCCGTTTCCCCTCCAAACTCTTTCATATAAAGTTGCTCCAAGTCGGTACGCCCTTTGTCCCATGGCTCATTCAAAATGATCTTTCCCTCGGACATCATCAGCATATGGTCGGCGATCTTTTCCACATCGGACACGATATGGGTGGACAGCAGTACGATCGTGTCCTTCCCCAGCCCGGCGATCAGGTTGCGGAAGCGCACCCGCTCCTTGGGGTCCAGTCCCGCCGTGGGTTCATCCACTACGAGCAGGCGCGGGTCATTGAGCAGGGCCTGGGCGATGCCTAGCCGCTGCTTCATGCCGCCGGAGTAGGTCTTGATCTTCTTTTTCCCCACATCCTGGAGGGACACCAGCTCCAGCAGTTCCGCCGACTTACGTCTGGCGTGGGGACGGGACAGCCCTTTCAGCGCCGCCAGATAGAGCAGGAAGTCCAGCCCCGTGAAGTCGGGATAATAGCCGAAGTCCTGGGGCAGATAACCCAGCACCGCCCGGTAGTCCTCGCTGGACACATCCACTCCATCCAGAGCAATGCTCCCCGCCGTGGGCTTTAAGATGCCGCATAGCATCCGCATGAGTGTGGTCTTGCCCGCTCCGTTGGCCCCCAGCAGGCCATTGATACCCTCGTTCAGCCGCAGGGTTATTCCATCCACAGCCAGTTTGTCTTTATACCGCTTTGTCAGATCATGCACAATCAAGTCCATTGTAATTCTCCCATCTTTTTGATATTCAAAGTAAATTCTATGGCTACGGCCACGATTGCCACCGCCAGAGCCATTCCCCACCAGATCAAATTTTCCGGCTGGTATAAGGCAGGTCTGCTATTTTCCACAAGTGCCCCTAAAACACTGATTGCCGCAGCGGCAGCGCCGCAGGCCAGCAGTCCCTCTCGATTCCGGATACGGCGGTTCAGTTCCAGCCCCAATGCCGCTGTGAGGAGGTAGGGAGTCAGAAGATACACACCTGCCTGGATCGTCTCTACCTTTCCCCAAGCCACCAGCAGAGGCGTCAGCAAGCCAAACTGGATCAGATGGAATACCCCTAGCGCCACCATTCGGGCCAGTATTACACTTTGCCGGGACATCCGGCAGGCCAGTTCTAACTCCTCCATTTGGTACAACTGCGCCCTTCCATTCTCCGTTATCACCAGCAGCGCCAGGAATGGAGTCAGTGCGGCAATACACCATGTGGCAGGTTCCTCTGTCCAAGTGACTGATACCAGAATAAAGCCGGTTAATACCAGCGACAGCAGCCATACCCACCACTGGATATATCGGACCTGGAGTGCAATCAATTCCCAGCGGTCCAGTTCCCGGCGGCGGTGCTGCTTCAAAAAAGCTGCTTTTCGGACAGGAGACGGAGCATAGAACGCATCTGACAACGCCTGTTTTAGTTTTCGATTCATCTTTGTACCTCCATTCACTCCAAGGCATCTCCAAGCACTTTCAAGATATGTTTTATTCTTCGGTACAGGGAAAAGCGGGACTGACCGTACAGTTTGCAGAGTACGCCCATCGGCACCTCGTTGATATAACGCAGCATCACCAGCTCCCGATCCTCCCCGTTGAGCTTGTCCAACTCTGTCCGTAGAGCAATGGACAGCAAAGGGTCAGCTTCCTCGCTTGGTATGTCCTCTGGAATTGGCTGAGATGCAGGACGGCGGAACTCGTCTGCACACAGGTTCCGGGCCACAGTGTAGAGATATTGGAGTAACTGGCCCTGATTCCGATAGGTGTCGCTGGCAAACCAACGCAAGAAAGTTTCTTGTGTTACATCTTCTGCCAGTTCCTGGTCATGAAGCCGGTAGAAACAATAGCGATATATTTTTTCATAATGCTCTTCAATATCCAGAGCCACAGTCTCCCTCCTTTCCGTCCCCTCCATGATGTATAACGGTTGAAATGAAGAAATGTGCGGGTTACATCAAAAAAATTTTTATTTCCTATTTTACCAATTTCCACAACAGGATGGAAATATACGGAACGGAAAATGCGAACCATGTAGTCTTATGCAAAAAGGCCAGAAGGAAGTTACCCTCTGGCCTTTTGAAAGATCAGCAGTATATCAAATCTGCAAATATGATTTCCTCAACCTGTGCCTTGCAATTATTAACCAGTCCTACCCATGCCATCTGGTCACGGGCTTTCAGTTCCTCGGTCACGCCAGCGGCTTTCATCATTTGCGGCAGAAGCGTGTCCATGCGCCGCTCCGCTGCTCGCTCGATACCCTTCAAATGTTCATCCGCTGTACCGTTGTTCACCAGCACCGTCCACAGCCGGGGCTTATGCTCCCGGAGATAGCTACGCCGAAGATCACCGTACTTGCCATAGAATACATCCTGCTCCAGTTCCTCGTCAAGTATCAGATCAGGGATGTAGTAGTCTCCGACTTTGGTGTAAGTCAATTCTGCCATTTTTGTCATTCCTTTCGACAGTCATATCATTCTGCCGCAAATGAGCTGACTGTGTGTTGTATTTGATGCACTTGAAATACATCGCTTACAGCATACACCGTCGTGCATATTGTTTTTTTCCAGGAGCATCTGGATGAGCTCATAGGTGGCAACAAAGGTCAGCACCAGCCCGGCGATGGGTAAAATCACCGTCTCGGAAAGCTGGCGGATAAGGGAGAAAACCCCGGCGTTCCATGCCGCCGGGGTCGTCCCTACCTGCACCGCAATCTCTCCGACTTTGGCATTGACGGTATCAAAGAGCCCCTCAAGGTT
>JAAVHF010000022.1 GCA_014799845.1 Oscillibacter sp.
CGCTGCATGTTGGCGCCCATCAGGGCGCGGTTGGCGTCGTCGTTGGGCAGGAAGGGAATCATGGCCGTGGCGATGGAGACCATCATCCGGGGGGAGACGTCGATATAGTCCACCCGCTCCTTGTCCACCTCCACCACCTCGTCCCTGTGGCGGGCGGTGATACGGGCGTTGACGAGGCAGCCGTTCTCGTCCAGAGGCTCGGCGGCCTGGCCGACAATGTAGTTGTCCTCCTCGTCGGCGGTCATGTAGACCACCTCGTCGGTGACCCGGGCCGTGGCGTGGTCCACCTTCCGGAAGGGGGCCTCGATGAAGCCGTACTCATTGATCCGGGCATAGGTGGCCAGATAGTTGATCAGGCCGATGTTGGGACCTTCGGGGGTCTCAATGGGGCACATGCGGCCATAGTGGCTGTAGTGAACGTCGCGGACGTCCATGCTGGCCCGCTCGCGGCTCAGGCCGCCGGGGCCCAGGGCGGAGAGGCGCCGCTTGTGGGTCAGCTCCGCCAGAGGATTGGTCTGGTCCATGAACTGGCTGAGGGGGGAGGAGCCGAAGAATTCCTTGATGGCGGCGGTGACGGGCCGGATATTGATGAGGCTCTGGGGGGTGACAATGTCCAGATCCTGGATGGTCATACGCTCCCGGATAACGCGCTCCATGCGGCTGAAGCCGATGCGGAACTGGTTTTGCAGCAGCTCGCCCACGCAGCGCAGGCGGCGGTTGCCCAGGTGGTCGATGTCGTCCTTGGTGGTCAGGCCCCGGGCCAGGGCGTTCATATAGTTGATGGAAGCCAGAATGTCGTCCACAATGATATGCTTGGGCACCAGATCGTCCGCGTGGGAGCGAATGGCGGATTTCAGCTCGTCGCCCTCGTACTGCTCCAGCAGCTCCTGGAGAACGGAGAAGCGGACCCGCTCCTTGATGCCGCACTCGGCCACGGGATCGAAGTCCACGTACCGGCTCAGGTCGCACATGTGGTTGGAGAAGATGCGCAGGGCCTGACCGTCCACGTCCACCGTGACCTCGTTGACGCCGATGGCGTCCAGTTCCCGCAGTTCATTGCGGGTGAGAACGTGTCCAGGCTCGTAGAGCAGCTCGCCGGTGGCAGGATGAACCACGGGGTCCACCAGCGTGCGCTCCGCGGCCCGGACCCAGAGAGCCAGCTTCTTGTTGAACTTATAGCGGCCCACGGTGCTCAGATCGTACCGCCGGGGATCGAAGAACAGGCCGTTGATCAGGGTCTCGGCGGAGTCCACCGTGGGGGGCTCGCCGGGACGCAGCTTGCGGTAGATCTCCAGCAGGGCCTCCTCGTAGTTCTTGCAGCTGTCCTTCTCCAGGGTGGCCCGGATGGTGGGATCATCGCCGAAGGTGTCCAGGATCTCGGTATCCTCTTTCAGGCCAAGCGCGCGGATGAGGCAGGTGATGGGCAGCTTGCGGTTTTTGTCGATGCGGACCCAGAACAGCTCGTTTGCGTCCGTCTCGTACTCCAGCCACGCGCCCCGGTAGGGGATCAACTGGGAGCTGAGGATGGGCAGGTCGGTCTTGAGGTCCGTCTCCTTGCCGTAGTAGATGCCGGGGGAGCGGACGATCTGGGAGACCACCACGCGCTCCGCGCCGTTGACGATGAAGGTGCCGGACTTGGTCATGAGGGGGAAGTCCCCCATGAAAATCTCCTGCTCCTTGATGACGTCGGTCTTCTTGTTGCGCAGGCGCACCGTGACCTTCAGCGGCGCGGCGTAGTTCACGTCGCGGGCCTTGCACTCCTCCACGCCATACTTGGGGGGCTCATCCATGCTGAAATCGATGAAGCTCAGCTCCAGGGTGTCGGCGTAGTCGCTGATGACGCCCACGTCGGCGAACACGGCCTGCAGTCCGGTGTCCAGGAACCACTGGTAGGAATCCTTCTGGATCTCCAGCAGGTTGGGCATGGGCATGATCTCCTCATGCCGGGCAAAGTTTTTCCGCAGCGTTTTGCCGTAGTACTTGTCCTTGGCCATCTTGAAATACTCATCTGCCTTTCCGCACCCCAACCGCAGGGGAGGGGCGTCAAATTTTCGTACAGTTCCGATACGCACGGGCGAGTTGATAATTTTAACGTAAATACCTATTGCGTTTTTCGTTGGAAAATGCTATACTGTAGATGGGAGGAGGAGCGTTGGTGCTTCTCCCTTTAGTCATAGCAATTCAGTCTACCATTTTTCTCCTGATTTGTCAAGGAAAGTTTTGCAAATGTATATGAGAAAATTCAGCATCCACTTTGGTGAAGAACAAATAGAAGACCTCCACCGCCGCATTGACTGTACCAGGCTGCCGGAATTGCCGGAAGATGGAAACTGGGCGTTAGGAACAGACGGGGGGTATTTGCGGTCCCTTCTTGGCTATTGGCGCGATGGATACAGCTGGGCGCGCAAAGAGACGGAACTGAACCGGTATCCGCAGTTTATATGCCAGCTGAAGGGTCTGAACATTCATTTCTTCCATATCCGCAGCGCGCGCAGGGATGCAAAGCCGCTGCTGCTGACCCACGGATGGCCGGACAGCTTCCTGCGCTATGCGAAGGTGTTTTCGCTGCTTCCGGATTATGATCTTGTGGTACCGTCGCTGCCGGGGTTTGCGTTTTCAACACTGCCTCCAAAGGGCTTTATGAACAATGCCGAAGTTGCCGAAATATGGCACTGTTTAATGACGGAGGTGCTGGGATACAAGGAATACGCGGCGGCGGGCGGCGATATGGGCCGCGGGGTGACCTGTTATCTTGCCGCGCGCTATCCGCAGGAGGTCAGGGGCATCCATCTCACCGACGTGGGGCTGGCAGGGGATCTTGCCGCGGCACCGGATGAGACGTTGTCGCCTGATGAGCTCGCCTACAAGCGCAGCGCAAATGAGTGGATGCGCATGGAGGGCGCCTACATCAATATTCACAGCACAAAGCCGCAGACGCTGGCATATATGCTCAGCGACTCGCCCGCCGGGATGGCCGCCTGGATCACGGAGAAGTATCGCGCCTGGAGCGACTGGCCGCTGCTGACGATGGACGACATACTTGACTGCCTGACGCTCTATTGGATGACGAACACGGCCTGCACTTCTGTCCGCGCCTATCACGGCAACACGTTTACGCTTCCGGCCCTTGGCAAGATCAGCGTACCGACGGCAATCGCCGCTTTTCCCCACGACGTCCTCCCGGTGCCGAGAACGTGGGTGGAGAAAAACTATCCTGTTGTTATGTATACGGAGATGCCGCGCGGCGGTCACTTCACGGCGCTGGAACAGCCGGAGGCATTTGCGGAAAATATTTCAAAATTTATGAACATGATTTTCTGAAGCCGCGGCATGGAGCGGCCGGAAAGACAGCTATGCGGTTTTTGGCCGGAGACAGAAAACACGCGGGGATGCGCTGAGCAGCCATCCCCGCGTGTTGTTTTTGCGTTATGCCCTCTTCCACAGGAGGAGATTGTCTGAAAATGTCGCGTTGACCTGCCCGCTGTCCTTCATCCAGGAGAGATAGGACCGCACCGTGCTGCCCACCAGCACGTACTGCTGGAAATCCATGGTCAGGCCGTAGTGCTGGAACAGCCTCTGCAAAATGGTCTCAAAGGGCAGCGGCCCGGCGCAGATGGTCAGGATCTGCGCCGCCACTTCGTGGACCTTTTCCCGGTTGTACCGGATCAGATCCTTCAGATCGGCGGACGCCTCCGCGTGGGAGGGTACGAACATGGGGGCCTCCATGGCCTCCACCTTGTCCAGCGTCTCCAGATACGCCGCCACATCGTAGATGAAGGTCACCGCGTATTTCTCCAGCGCAGCCCTGCTGCTGATGCAGTCGGCCAGAAAAACGGTGCCGTCCGGCGTGCGGAAGCCCACCATGTCGAAGAAATGTCCCGGCAGGGGGATAACCTCCACCTCGCTGGGGAAGCTTTCATGGGAGAAGTCCGTTACCTCGCTGTCCTGGGCCAGCAGGAATTTGTGCCGCAAATCCCTGTTGGGGAACCCGCCATAGAGGAAGGAGGGCTCCAGCAGGGGATGGCGGGTGAACGCCGCCTCGATCCCGGAGGAGTAGACCCGGCAGCCGGTCTGATTTTGCAGGTAGCGATTGCCGCCGATGTGGTCAGCGTTGGAGTGGGTGTTCAGGATGCCAGCCAGGGCCCAGCCGTTTTTCTCCAGGACCTGCCGGGCCTTCCGGCCCGCGTCCCGGTCGCCGCCGCTGTCGATGAGGTAGGCCCGGTTTCCCTCCGCCAGATAGATTCCGATCTTGGCCGGGGCGTTGAGGTAGTAGCTCCGGGGGCCTGCCTGTACCAGTTCATACATAATATGCATCGCTCCTTCGCATTCGGCGCAAACCGCCGGAAAATCTGAGAACAGGATACCACATCTTCCCTGGCAGCACAAGAGAACTTGGGGAAACCTGATAAAATTAATGAAACAGCCAAAGAAAGAACAGGGACGAAAAAACGGAGTTCTTCCCCATACGGGATGGTTCTGATTCTCAGATGCCCGTGCAGCAGGATCGTCAGTCCCGGTTCCACATCTCCCCTCCCCTTCTCCTATAAGCAGGATGCCGCAAACAACCCTGCTTACGGCATCCTGACAGGTCAATACCACTATTCAACTGTCAGCGCCAACCCGAAAATGTCGATTTTCGGGTTGGCGCTGACACAAAGTCTCCAATAGGCTGACTGCCTTTACAGGGGCATGGTCCCGTTACGCCGGATCATCCGTATTTCCGCCCCACCAGCACCACGGGGAGGAATAGTCCGCCAAGGATACCAAACAGGCAAAAGAACAGAAGCAGCATGGCTAACACCTGCCCCTCCGGCAGGACAAGGGACAATATCCAGCGGACCAGATAGTACAGCGGCATCCACCCAGCCAGGGTGGCGCAGGCCCAGGCCCGCATGGCATTGAGGATATGGGGCCAGTTACGGTTGTTGAAGTACACGCCGGGCATATTCATACGGAACGCGCCGTCGCTGATGAAATTGATCTGGTTCTGATCATAAAATGCCGGAAGCTTCTCGCGGGAAAAGAGGACGAAATACGTCCCGAATCCCAACGCCATCGCCGGAGGCATCCACGGGACCACGGCCCAGTCGTCTCCCAGCCAGCCGCTCCCCCACAGCAGCTTCACCTCCGCGGCGCAGGCCAGCACCGACAGCAGCAGCCGGATCCCCCACCGCCTTCTGCGTTCCCTCTGCTCCTCCCGCTCCTGCTCGGTCATAACCAGCCGCCCGGTGACCAGGGGCTCCACCTCCGCCACCGTCAGGGGCTGGTCCTCCGGGATGCGGCGGCCGCTGAGCAGCTCCGTCACCGTGACGCCTAAATACTCCGCCATGGGCTGGAGGAGGGCAATATCGGGCAGACTTAAACACCGTTCCCACTTCGAGACGGCTTTGTCGGATACGTACAGCTTCTCCGCCAGCTCCTTCTGAGTCAGGCCCTTCTCCTTCCGCAGCTGGACCAGAAATGTGCCGAATTTTTCTTTGTCAAGTTCATACATAATGGGACACCTCCTGGCCCAAACTGTAGCATACCGCCTCCCTTTCGTCAACCGACCAGCAGTAGAGTGCTGGATTTGCAAGGGTTTCAGGCGGTCACTTGATACCGTGCTTTTCACAGAAGCCCAGGACGATCTTCCGGAAATGCTCCTGCCTGAAATGGATTTTTACGTCCGTGGGGTCCACGTAGGCCCCGGCGGTCAAATGCTGGATCACCGCCTCCGCCGCGAAGCACTCGAAAACATACTCGCTGCCAAATGCCTCCTCAATGTCCGTGTTCATTCCCTCATTGATCCCTCTGACGGCGCAGCGGTAAATCAGATTCTCCTTTCCCAGCAGCTGTCCCATGTTCTCCAGGCACCGCAGGCCGTTCATCATATCGCCTACTGCGATCCTGCCCCGGTATTGCAGGACACGCTCTCCGCCAGTCAGGATAAAGTCCACCGTTGTCTCCAGCACGTCCGCCAGATCCACCAGAATGGCCGTATCCGGCAGCGTTTCACCCCGTTCCCATTTACTGACGGACTGGAACGTCACCCCCAGCCGTTCCCCCAGGTCGTTCTGGGTCAGGCCCTTGGCCTTCCGCAGGGCCGTGATCTGCTCGCCGACTTTTTTTGTGTTCATGCTTGTGTTCTCCTTCATTTTGATGTTGGAGAGGCCTCTCTGGGACTATCATAGAACAAACCGGCCCAGGAAGCAATAACGGCTTATTTGAGTTTTTCCGGCGATTCCTCGCCCTGTCAGAACTTTATCCGCTCCACCACCAGCCCTCCGGCAATGCCAATGACCACGCCCGCCGCCGTGCCGCTGAAAAGCAGGATGGGGAAATACCATCCCAGCCGCGCCGTACCCAGCACGGCGGCGGCCACCGCCAGCTGGCCCGCGTTATGACAGACGCCTCCGGCGATACTGACGCCCAGGATGGAGAATTTATCCAGCTTTTTCAGTCCCGCCATTACCGCGAGGCTCAATACCGCCCCTGCCAGGGAGTAGGCGAAGGAATAGGCGTTGCCGAAGGTCATGGACACAAGCAGCACCCGGACCAGCGAGATGCAAACCGCGTCCCGCAGCTTCATCCTGTACAGGGCGAACAGCACCACCAGATTGGTCAGCCCTACCTTCATTCCCGGCAGCAGGCCCGGGAACGCCAGCAGGCTCTCCAGCCAGCTGAGCGTCATCGCCAGCGCCACCAGAAGCGCGTACCGCGCCGCATTCTTTCTCATGCCGCGTCCCTCCCCTAGCCTACGGAAGCGTCGAAGGGCAGAGCCTCGCCGCCCTCGATCCGCACGATCAGACGGTGGGGCAGACAGACGATGCTCTCCCCTTCCCGGGAGATCTCCCCCGTGCGGACGCAGGTATAGTCGCCGCAGTTGGCCTCAATGATGGCCGCCGTGCCGCGAGAGACCTTCAGAATGTTGTAAGCCCCGTCCCCGAGCGTCACCGTCCGGTCCTCCATCAGGACGTAGCGGGCGGTCTCCCGGCCGTCGATGGTGACGACTGCCCAGGCTCCCGTCCCACCGGGACGGGAAAGCAGATATAAAATCCCCGACAGCAGCAGAATGCCCGCCGCCAGAAGGATATCTCTTTTGCGTCTTTGATCCATATCTCGTTTCCTCTGTATATTTTTCGTCCTTTTGGGGCAGATTATTGATAAAACTGCCGAAAAGAGGGATGGCTTATGGTGGTTTCTGCCTACCGCCGGGAAGCGGCGGCAGAGGAATGGCTGCTGCTGTTCTTCCTGTTCTCTGTCGCGGGCTGGGTGTGGGAAGTGGGGCTTACCGCCTGCACCTGGGGACAGTGGGTCAACCGAGGATTGCTCAGAGGACCGTGGCTGCCGGTTTACGGCGTTGGCGGGGTGGTATTGACCGCTGTACTGGAGAAAATCCGGCCAAGGTGGGCCGCGCCGCTGGCGGGAGCCGTGCTGGGCGGTATGATCGAATACGGCACCGCGCTGGCGCTGGAGTGGCGGTTTCGGCAGCGGTGGTGGGATTACTCCGGACTGCCTGGCAGTTTGCAGGGACGGGTGTGCCTGATGAGCGTTGCGGGGTTTGCGCTGGCAGGATGGGGGCTGGTCTGGGCGGCTCCGGTACTGCGAGGGTGGTTTTCCCGCATGAGGCCGGACTTCCGGACCGCGCTTTGCCGGGGGATCGGCCTGTTGTACGCCCTGGACTGGGCGCTGGCATTAGTTATACCTAACGCAGGGACGGGGATATCCTGTCCGCTGTAGGGGCGAATCCGTTTGCCTGCTTTTATAGTATATCCCACCGGTTGATCAATTGCAACCCTGATACCTTTTCTTAAAAGAGAAAGTATCCAAATAAATCGGCCCCGGAGGCGGATGCCTCCGGGGCCTTTTGGTTCACTGTCCGTTATGGACAGCTTGAAATGCGCTTAGTCGTTCTCGACCTCGCTGTCAGAGCCGGTCTCGCCCTCTACGGGCTGAGCGGGATCGACGGGAGTCGTGGAACCGCCGTTGGCGGCCCACTCGGACTCCAGAGCCGCCCAGTCACGGTTCTCTGCCAGTTCAGTCCAGGTCTCTACCACGCCCATCTCATCGCGCTCGTACTCGTGTCCGTTGGTAGCTTCCTGAACGGCCTCGTAGTACCACTTGCCCTCCGGATTGTCGCTCCACACCTTCATGGTGGGCAGCATATGCTCCGCGTCGGGAACACGGTCCAGCATGCGGTTGATCATGGTCATGACCTCCGCACGGGTAATGGTCTCGTCAGGCGCGAACCGGTTGCCGCCAACACCGTTGATCCAGCCAGCCTGGACAGCCTTGCGGATGGCCAGGGAAGCCCAGTGGCCCTCGGTGTCGCTGAAGTCGCCCACTTCCTCACCGGTGATCTCGTCACTGACGAAACCAGCAGCGATGGAAGCAAACTCAGCGCGGGTGATGGCCTGGTTGGGCAGGAAGGCGTCGTCCTGAGCAAAGTGCTCCAGAGCGCCGGCCTTCAGCAGGGTGGAAACAGCGTTGTTGTACCAGTTGCCAACGTTCACGTCGCTGAAGCTGTTCTCCGTGCTCCAGTTGGCAGCGCGGTATTCATCCGTCATCAGGCGGAAGAAGATGGTCACTGCCTCGGCGCGGGTGATGTTGTTCAGCGGACGTACGGTGTCGTCCTCATAGCCAATGATGTAGGCGAAGTGCTCTGTGTCATTCAGACCCACAGCGTTGGCCAGAGGAATCTCTTCATCCTCGATGTCGATACCGTCATCGGGGCCGGGGCCCAGAGGCGTGGGAGGCTCGGGGATGTCGGGAGTCGTGGGATCGGGAGGCGCGATGACGGAATCAGAATTCCACTGCGCCACGTAGATGGCGTCGCCGTTGATCCTCGCGGTAACTGCGGGAGCCCAGCCGGTGAATACGTAGCCAGCGCGGACAGGATCAGCGATCGTCGGGGTGGCGTCGCCATCCAGCAGCTTCTGGCCGTTCACTTCCGTGATGACCACGTCAGCGAACACGACAGTAGTATCCACACCATCAGTGTAGGTAATGGTACGGTATTCCTCGCTGTCATCCACGCCGTTGTTGTTCCGGTCCACAGCGTAGTACAGGTTGATCACATTGGCAGCCGCGACAACGTCAATCGTGATCGAATCCTTGTCAGCGTGATGGAAGACATAGCCTGCGATCTCCACCACTTCGCTTTCACTGGTAACTACGCTCTCAAACTCGGCCTTAGCGGTCTTCGCAGTACGAATGACCTCGCCGTCCGTGTCAAGGTAGTTCACAGTGTAGTCGAAGCCGTCCCTCGCGTAGATCACATAGATGGTAGCGCCATTGTCGATCTGAGCGGGAACCTCGGCGGGATTCGTGCCGGTCTTCACATAGCCAGTGTAGTTCTGGTCAGCCTCAAGAGCCTCGTTCCGGGCGATGGTGTCGGGCTGCAGCACCTGGACGGTAGCCGTCTCGGTGAAGCTGTCGCGCACGTCGCCGTTCACAACGTGATTGACCGTGTAGCTCAGGGTCTTGGTCTGGGCCGCATCAATGTCATAGTTGACAGTGATGACAGCGCCATTGTCGATCTGAGCGGGAACCACAGCGGGATTCGTGCCGGTCTTCACATAGCCAGTGTAGTTCTGGTCGGCCTCAAGAGCCACGTTCCGGGCGATGGTGTCGGGCTGCAGCACCTGGACGGCAACCTTCTCGGTGAAGGTGTCGCGCACGTCGCCGTTCACAACGTGATTGACCGTGTAACTCAGGGTCTTGGTGGCGTTCTCATCGATGACGTAGTACACCTTGATCGTATCGCCGTTGTTCACGGTGTTGGGGATCGTGGTGGTCGTGCACTTGTAGCCGTAGTACTTGTCGGTGACGTTGATCTCATCGATCTTCACCGTCAGAGTATCAGGCTGCAGAACCTGGACGGTCTCCGTCACGGTCTGGGTGTCAGACTCGACCTTCTCGCCATCCTTGTAGTACTCCACCGTGTAGCTCAGGGCCTTGGTCTGGTTCGGATCAATGCTGTAGTACAGATTGATCACATTCTCCTCGGCGTTGGCGCCAATCCAGATCGAATCCTTGTCAGCGTGGTCGAAGACATAACCTTTGATCTCCACCACTTCGCTTTCACTGGTAACTTCGCTCTCAAACTCGGCCTTCGCGGTCTTCGCAGTACGAATGACCTCGCCGCCCTTGTCAAGGTAGTTCACAGTGTAGTCGAAGCTGTCCTTCACGAAGGTGATGACGAAGTCCAGCTTGGTGCTGCTCTTGGAAATCACAACACCCAGAGGATTCTCATCCCAGGTGCCCTCTCCGGTGTAACCCTCAGCGGGAGCGGTATCAGGCAGATCCTTATCAGTCAGCGTGTAGCTGCCATTCTCGGACCACTTGCCGTTCTCCATCAGCGTCACTACGCGCTCGGTCTGGGTCAACCCATCCACCGTGCCGTTCACGCCAGCGAAGATCACTTCCACCTGATACTTGTCGGGGATGCCGTCAGGCCCGCCGTTGGGACCGATCACATCGTCTTCCCACTGAGCAATCAGGGTCAGGTCACCAGTAAGAATTACCCTGTTTCCAGCGGTGTAGAACTTACCATAATCGCCCCGCCAGCCGGTGAAAACCTTGCCCGCGGGGGCTTCGGGACCGTCGTCGATCGTGATCATGGCGTCGATAGCAGATACCTCGAAAGACTTAATAAACTCTTCGCCGTCCACGTAGGTAACCTTGTAGGAAACCTCTTTCCACATGGCCTTGTAGGTGACCTTATCACCACCGGTTACGTCTTTCGCTTCAGTGGGATCATGATCCCACTTGTCAAACGTGTAACCGGGCTCGACCTTCAGTACAACGCCCTCAGTACCCGGGGTAATGCTGCCAGTGACGGCATAATTGCCATCGGCATCCTTCAGGGTGAACACCTTGGCGGTCGTACCTGTTACGGTACCCTGGCGGTTATCCACGCTCTCGTACTCTACGGTCACCTGATACTTGTCGGGGATGCTGTCGTTGTTTTTGTCCTCAGCGTATACGACCTTGATGCTGTGGTTCTCTACCACATTGGTGAAGGTGTAAGTGCCGTTGGTCAGCTTAGCATCCTTGCCGTCCACGGTCACGGTATCCAGAACGTAACCCGGATTCGCGGTGAAGGTGATGGTCTGGTTCTCGTTCCACTCGACCTCGACAGAACCCTTAACGTCTGCCTCACCGTTCTCCACTTCCACCGTGATGGTGTAGATGTTCTTCGTGAAGGTGATGACATAGTCGGTGTCCTCAGTGATATCAGTGGCAGGAGTGGGCATCGCAGGATCCCAGATCGCGGGAGCCTGATCATAGCCGGCATCCGCCGTGGCCTTGGCGATCTGCTTCTCAGTCAGATGTCCAACGCCATTCTCAGCGGGATTACCGTCTTCGCCGCGCAGCGTCACGACGGCCTTCTCCAGGTTCACAGTACCGTTGATCGCGGTGTAGGTCACCACTACCTGATACTTGTCGGGGATGTTGTCGCCAGTATTGGGATCATCCACGCCGATGTTGTCCACGTAGAAATACAGATCGATCACGGTATTGTCCTTGGTCAGCATATCGCTGCTTACGAACTTTTCGCCGTTAACCGTAGTCTCGTCTTCCACATAGACGTAATGGTTGCCATCCTGCAGGGTAAAGCTGTTGAGGTGCTTCTTGATCAGAGCCTGAATGGATGTATTGATCACAGCACGCTCGCCGTTGACCGTGTTGGCATTCGTCTGGCCCTCGGTCCCATTGATGTAATGATACCGCACCGAGTAGGTCAGATCAACAGCCTCCCAGCCGGCATACAGAACTACATCATTGCTGAAGAAACGCTTCAGGGCTGCCAGGGTCACACCATTACCGTTGATCTGCGGCACCTGGGTCTTGGCATCCTTATCGGCGTACCAGCCGGTGAACTTATAGCCATCGCGGGTAGGCTCAGGATTGATTGCGCTGACAGTATCCTTCTGGACGAGGTTCTTGGCAGCGGTCTTATTGTCCTCACCCATGGTATACCCGTCAACAGCATTCTTCCAGGAACCGCCGTTGGCATCAAAGGTCACAGGATACAGCTTATCAAAGATAGCGGTGAAGACATAGGTTTTGCCGCCCTCGACGGTCAGCACCACATTGGGAGTGGGATTCCAGCTGTCAAACACATAGCCGGGGTTGGGTTCAGCGTTCACGTCAGTAGTGCGAGGCACGATGGTGTCGGTATAGGTGCCATCGGCTGCCTTAACAAGCGTGAACACCTGATTCAGCTTGCCGCTGACAGTACCCATATCCTTATCCGCGCTCACAAACACCACGAAGGCCTGCTTGTAGTCGGGAGTGCCGTCGCCCTCGCCGTTCTCGCCGCCCTTGTTGTCCAGAGCATAGACCAGGGTAACTTCAACGATGTCGCCCTTATTGGCGCTTCCGCTCAAGTCATTCAGAGCAAGAGTGGCCTCGGCGTCATACACATAGTCACCAACCGTCTTCGGGGCCGTGATGGTCGCGGAATCATCCTCAACCGCCACACTCCAAGAATTGGGCATATTGACGGTTGCAGTCAGCGGTCCTTCCGTCGACGGGGTCGTGCTCACTCCATCATCCGTCAGCAGATAGGATACGGTCACCGTGTAGGTGTCCTGAGACCATACGGCATAGAGGGTGATGTTTTCCTTGCCCATCTGGACATTGTCGCCCGCAACATACTCTGCTTTCTCCGCGCCAGCAGTCGTGGCCCAGCCGAGGAGCGTATAATTCTCCCGGTGGGGTTCGTCGTCGGTCACGGGAACAGATTCGCCCAGACGAACCGGATAGACTTCCTTCGTCCAATCGCTGTTCTCATAGTTGGCATCAAAGATGACCTTACCCAGGACCTCCAGGTCACCCATCACTGGCGTGATGTCATAGTTGGTGGACTTGGTGCCCGCGTTCCAGGTGTAGGTAAAGTAATTCTTACTGCTGCCAACTTCCGTCTGGCTGCCGGTGATCTGGTAAGATACGCCCTCACCATCAACGAATGCGCCGGAGGTGACAGTCACGACCTTCTTTTCCAGCGCCTCACCATCATAGTCCTTGGTAGCACTCTCAGAGGTCAGAGTCACAGGAACCTTGGTGATATTCACCGTAACTGGCGCGGTCACGTCATTGTAGTCGGGGTGCGTAGCCTTGACATAGACCGTTGTGGAATCAAGAACGTCTTTGAACTCGTTCGTGATCTCCGTGGTGCACTCGGCATCGCTGTAGAGCTTAACCTCCGCGTCCACCGGAATCACGTCCACCGTGATGGAGTGAGTCTTGCCATCGTACGGCTGGTTAATGCCAATGGCATTCACAGTGATATTCGGCTTCGCGGGATACACCACGTTGATGACGTTCTCGCCGTCAATGATGACGTAAGGAACGGTACCCTGCTGTACGCCGTCCTTGTAGCCCGTGGTGGGCTTGTAGGCGTTCAGCTCATCCGTGGTCAGAGTGATCTCCTTGCCGAAGGTCACATTGTTCACGGGCGTCTCGCTATTCGCGATCTCGTTCTCAGCCTTGACTTCGCCGAGATAGTACTTGATCGTGTAGCTCAGGGTATCCTTCTTCTCATACACCACGTTGATGACGTTCTCGCCCTTAACGACGGTGTAAGGGACGGTACCCTGCTGCACGCCGTCCTTGTAGCCCGTGGCGGGCTTGTAGGCGTTCAGCTCAACGTTGTTCAGGCCGAGCAGCTCACCGATGCGCACATTCTCCTTGGTGTCCGTGTCGATCTCGTTCTCAGCCTTGACTTCGTCGAGGTAGTACTTGATCGTCACGGTTGCGGTCGATACCTTGAAGTACAGCTTCAGAATGCAGCCGTCCTTCGTCAGGGTCGCTTCCGTCACTTTGTCCGTGTTATCGGCATCGAACTCATAGATGGTACCATTTTCCAGACGGATCTCGTCCTTGTCGGTGTCCTCGACGCGAACGGTTTCACCGACCGTAGCGGAGCGGAATTTCTCATCCAGCTTATTGCCGTCCTCGTCCAGCCACTGAACGATGTAGACCGCCTTTTCCTCGGGCACCAGAGGCTCAGTGGGCACCGCCACGGACACATACCGCCCGTAATAGGTCGTATCACCAGTGATAACACCATCGCCATCGAAATTAACTTTCTGGTCCTCGCGGCATTCATCACTAGTATACCAGCCGTCGAACGTATAGACCAGACTGTCCTTAGTCAGTTCGGGAACAGGGGCCGGCCGACGCAGTGACTTCACAGGAAATCCGTTCTCAACTCTCTGCGAAGACGCTATGTCATACGGGGTGAACTCCGTCTTTCCCGGCTGCTGAACCAAAAAGTCCACTGTATAGATGTTCTGGGTGTAAAGCTTAATCCGGCCGTCAAGATGGAATGTGTTTATACTAGAATTTACTGGAGGATTCTTTCCATTATTTCCCGCATTTGCACCATTGGAAACAGAAACATACGAATACCATTGGATCGTATAGTTCCCTATATTGGCCACACTGTCATCTTCCACATAGGTATATCTGGTTCCCTCGTGATCAATAGCAGGAAAGCTTTCCTTGAAGGTCAAGTTACTGCTGCTCCAGTCAAACTGCTCTCCCAGGCGGCATGTTGCGGGGTCAGGAACATCCCTTATTTCTGCAACGCCCATACCATTCCAAATCTGGTTCATGTCGTTGCTGTCGCCGACATTCTTTCCAGGGATCAGCGTGTAGCAGTAGACGTCGTAGGAGGTGGTGGTGGCCCTGGACTCATTGGCCTTATCGTCCGCAGCCTCGGGCTCCGCAGCCTCGGTCTCCACGGCCTCGAGTTCCTCGGCCTCGGCCTCGGTCTCATCGTCTGCGGTCTCATCGTCCGCAGCGGCTTTCAGAGCCGCCTCGGCCGCTTCCAGGGCCGCGAGGGCGGCCGCCACGTCGGCGTTGTCCCGCTCATCCTCGGTCAGAGCCTCATAGGCGAGCCTGGCCCCGGCGACAAGGGACGCGTCCGCCTCAGTGATTTCCTCGGGGATCGCCTTAACGGCGGCCAGGAAAGTCCTGACGGCGTCGCTGATCTCGTCAACCGCAACAAATTCGCCCTGACTTACGTCAGAAACAAAAACAGGCTCAGCTTCGTTCGCAAATTCCGCCGCCATTGCCTGGGTGGGCAGCAGACTGATGCACATTGTCAGAACAAGGAACAGGGCGAGTCCGCGTTTGCTAAGGATCTTAAAATACTTTTTCATTGCAATCAATTCTTCCTTTCTTTGCAAGATTGTTCGGATGCAAAGTATCCGGTAGCCGAACGAGCATGCGCCGCTGATAGCGCGGCGTTTAGCCTCTGGCTTTGCCGTCCCAGCGTTTCCACTGGTTTGCCGGTTGCAGCCGAACGAGCATAGAGCGAGAAATTTCACCCCACAGCCTCTGGCTTTGCGTCACACGGTTTCCCGTGTTTTGCCTAAAATGGTATTTGCTTAAAGAAAATTGTTTGCGGTTTGCCCAATTCACAGGTTATCGCATTCAATTGTTATGCGGACCGTCTTGTCCGTACCGATTCCTGTCTTGCCGCGCAATGTGCGCCGCGGCAAGGCCGGACAGGTTCGCCTGCCCGTGCGCCCACCACCCATGGGCCCTCCTTTCATTCAGATTTGCCAGGGATATTTATGTCAGCCGCTCCGTGGATCACGGAGACGGAGGACATACCGCTCAGGCCTGTTGTCCCACGGCCGCCTGCCCGCCGGCGGGGACGCTCCCGCCGTTTCCGTCAAACTCCTGAAGGAAGCTGTCAAAAAACCGCTCCTCTCCCCGCTTGCGGGCCTGGACCGCGTCCTCAAAATTGCGGAAGCCGCCCAGGTAGTAACGTTTGCCCTTGAAACAGATGGTCGCCCGCCAGAGCCGTTTCCGCTCCATCCAGTCTACGCCGGGAACGCCGCTGGTGTTATTCCTGCGGACCGTATTAGCGCGGAGCATTTCCACGCAGGTGCCGTCTACAAAAGTCAGGCTGGACCGGCCGACCACGCAGGGCGGTTCTCCAAAATGCTCCTTATCGCAGCCACAGGAGACAAGATGACCGTCCCGGAGGCGCTTGGTCACAGCGACGGTTTCATTTCCGCATTCACACCGGCAGAGCCAGGCGGTCTGGGTTCCGATATTTTCCGCCGGAGCCAGGACGGTCAGCCGCCCGAATTTCTGTCCGGTCAGATTCAGCTTTTCTCTGGAATGGTGTCCGGCCGCCATCATTTCGCGTCCCCTTTCCGCAACGGAATTTACCGTCCGCGCGGCGCGCAGGCATATACATATAAAAAGAAGGTCCGCCAGCGGATGGCGGATCTTCAAAAAAGCATAATGAACCAGACCTGCCAACAAATGTATCTGGCAGGTCCAGTTTTTCATGCTAAATTTTTCTAGCAAGGGGTTGATATTTCTGAATCGTATGTGCTATAATGGCTATAAAATAGTATGAGCGCCAATATATTCAAACAGACGGTAAATTCTGTTGCGCTCTAACTGACGAGGCCCAGCCGGTCCAGCTGCCGCACATGCTCCGCGCCGGTAGAGAGGAGATATATTCTGGTCGTGTTGATGGAACTGTGTCCCAGCACGTCCGCCAGTTTGACAATGTCCCTTGTGGCCCGGTAGAAGGTTGCCGCGAACAGGTGCCGGAGGTTATGGGGAAACACTTTTGTCGCCTCCACCCCGGCACCTTTGCACAACGCCTTCATCCTCCGCCAGATTTGATGGCGGGTTACGCTTTTTCCCTCCTTTGTAAGAAATATCTCGCCGGAGGTAATTTTCATCTTTCTGGCATACTTCAGCAGCTTCCGGCACAGCTTGCCGGGCAGCAGGATGGTGCGGATCTTTCCCTTCAGCGATACTTCCGTCCGCCCCGTCTGTGCGGCCTCCACCGTTATATAACGAACCTCGGAGACGCGGATGCCGGTAGCGCAGATGGTTTGCAGCAGCGTCTCCAGCCAGGGGATGCCGGAACTCTCCGCAGCGTCCAGCAGGCGGGTGTATTCTTCTTTGGTCAGTTCCCGGGAGTCGTCCCGGAACGCCCTTCGCTGGAGTTTCAGGAACTTCACCCGGCAGTCCTCCCAGTTCAGGAAGCAGAACAGCCCATTGATGGCGGAGAGCTTTGCGTTGACGGTGGCCGGGGCAAGGCCTTCCGCTATAAGGCTGGCCTTCCACCGGGCGGAAAGCTCTTTTGTCACCGTACTGCCGTTCACCCATGCGGCGAAGGAGCGGATGTCACGGATATATTTCTCAACAGTCGCGGGGGCGTGTTCCTCGGCGCGGAGATACTGGGCGTAAGCGGCGATGCGGGCGTCGGTTAATTCTCGCGTGGTCATGATCTGGACCTCCTGAAAAAGTAGTAGGTTTATTTTACCCTTTTCAGAAGTAGTTGTCCCGGTTTTTTGCCAGAATTCGCCATTGGCATATAAGCGGCGTGCCGATGGGCCTGTAGACGAAAGAGCGGTGCCGGACGGTTGATTCCCGTGTGGGCCGCGTAAGAAGAACTTTCCCGGCAGTAACAATACCGCCGGGAAAGTTTTTTGTGTAATGAGGCAGGGGGGCAGTAAAAAGCAGACAGGGAAAGGGAAAAAGCCTGACAAAACCGCTGCACACGGGGGCCGTCAGTGAAATACCGGCCTCCATTGCCGTACAGTCCGTACTGCTCCCCATCCGGGAAGCGCTGATCTTTCGAAATCTGGCTGATTACGTCCATGCGGAAGCCGTCAATTCCCTTCTCAAACCACCAGGTCATCATATCGAACACTTCATCCCGCACCCTGGGGTTCTCCCAGCTTGGATCGGATCCCGTTGACGTCCCCGATTCCATTTTCTGTCCGTAGTGATACTCCTATTCTGGAATCGTAACGCCGTCGTCGTCATAACGATCATAGGACGCATTTTCATATCCAATCATTTTCAGTGTTGAGAGGTCCAGCTCCGGTACGCTCTGGGCCGGGTCCGCCACGGGAATTCCTTTTCCGTTACGGATAAAAAGCGGCACCTCATTAAGACCGACCTCTATGTAGTGGACACCCCGGGGCATGACCTCCTGGGAGATCGTTCCATCCGGCAGGAACTTGACAAGCATCATTTCTTCCGGCAGATACACATACCGTCCGCAGGCGTTCTGAACATATACCGGCGCAATCATGACCTCACTGCCCAAAAGCAGATGGTCCTCGGTCCGGGCAGCAATTTCATCATCCGGGTACTCAAAAGCCAGAGGCTTAAACATCATATCGTCATGCAGGGCGGCTTTCATGTACTCACTGTACAGGTATGGGAGAAGCCGGTAGCGCACCCCGATCACATGGCGGAAGTCCTCCGGTCCCTCAAACTGATAGAATTCCTGCCGCCGGGTATCATTCCCGGAGTGATTGCGCATCAGCGGCGTGAACACCCCCAGCGCCAGCCAGCGGAGCAGCAGGTCACGGGTTGTGTCAGCGTTGAAGCCGCCCAGGTCCGCGCCCACATACAGGAACCCGCACATATTCAGCGAGGGCAGCATTTTCAGATTGAGCAGGATGTGGCTCCACCAGGAGTGGTTATCCCCCGTCCAGATACCGCCGTAACGGTGAGCGCCGATGTAAGACGCGCGGGAAAACAGCAGGAAGCGTTTTCCGGGCTCCAATTTTGATAATCCCTCGGACGCGCCGCGGGTGATATTATAACCGTAGAGATTATGCACCTGGTCGTGCCGGACCAGCTTCCCGTTGACGTTGTGGTAAAAACGCTTATAATCCTCCGGGTTGTTGAACAGCTTCAGCCAACGGAGACCTTCCGCCATTACAAGCGGTGCTTCCTGCTCTGCCGTGTCCAGCGCCTCCCGGTTTTCCGCCTCTGCGAGTCCTTCTCTGGAGCAGAACATGGCGGGTTCGTTCATATCATTCCAGAAACCATCGATCCCGCAGGCGGTCAGCAGCCCGTATTGACCGCCGAACCATGCCCTTGCCTCCGGATTCAATACGTCGGGAAAATTCGTCCAGCCCGGCCAGACCGCCGCTTCAAAATCGCTGCCGTCAGCTCGTTTGCAGAAGTAACCTTTCTCCTTGCCTTCATCGGAAACGCTGTATCCCTCCTTTGTCTTGATGCCCGCGTCAACGATGGGAACCAGATGGATATCCCGCGCTCTCAGTTCAGACACAAAGGCCGGGAAGTCCGGAAAGATCTCAGGGGCCGGGACAAAATCTTTGAACCGCTCCATGTAGTCGATATCCATATATACCATATCCAGCGGGACGCCGGCTTCGCGGTGTTTCTGAACGACTTCGCGGAAATCGTCCGCGGTTTTGTACCCGTAGCGGCTCTGCCCGTAGCCGAAAGCAAACTTCGGCGGAATGTAGCTGCGCCCGATGATCTTCCGGAACTGTTTCACGATATCATAGGCGCTCTCTCCCTCAATTACATAGAGGGCCATATCCGCCGTATCACAGGAAACCTCCAGGATATCCTGCCTTTTGTAGCCGATGTCAAACCGCAGGACGCCGGGATAATCAAAAAACAAGCCCACCGGCTTTTTCCCGGCAATCACCAGGAAATTGTGGGCCCCATAGAGCTGCCGCACGTCCTCGGAATGCCGGCCGTCATCGGTGCAGCAGCTGACGTACTCATAGCCCCGCTTATTGATGCCGCGGTTAGCCTCACCAAGCCCATATACGATGTCTTTTGGCGCCATCGTACAGGTAAAGCGAAAGCCATTCCTGTCCGCCGTGACCGTCCCGACAGCGGGCAGGCCCGCGGCGGTTTCTATGCGAGCCACCACTGCCCCGGTTTCAAACGGTTCTCCAAAAACATACTTTTCAATCACTGAAGCCACCCCCATAAGATAAGAATAAAGGCGTGCCTCGCGCCGCGGAGCACGCCTTTGAGTTTAACCCTTCACGGCCCCCACTTCCCCAAAGGGGTGCAGATGGGGGAAGCCAGCCGGCAGAACCGAGAACAGCAGCGCATCCGGGAACTGGAGGCGGAAGTACGAGGACTGCGCAAACAGCTTGTGGAGAAAGAAGAGGTCATAGATATCCTAAAAAAATCCGTGGGCATCCTGTCGAAACCATAGCGGAGAAGTACCGCTGCGTCCAGGCGCTGGTGCGCCAGGGAGCCGCTGTGGAACAGGTATGCCGGGAATTGGAGGTTTCTCGCAGCGGATATTATGGATGGCTGAAACATAAGGAGCCGGAGCGCACCTTGCAAAACCAGGCTCTGAGGCGGCGGCTGGTGGAACTGCATGAAAAATATCCTGCTATGGGGTTGGACAGCTTGTACCACCTTCTGAAGCCGGAATTTGGCTGTTCCCGCAAGCGGGTCCACCGACAAATGAAGCTGGCAGGCATTTCCTCGTGCCGGCGTCGGGCCTACAAAGTGACTACAAACTCTAACCATTCCCACCCCATTGCACCCAATCTGCTGATGCGGAATTTTGCCTTCCAGCGCCCGGATCAGGCCTGGGTGGGCGACATCATCTATATCCCTACTGGCGAGGGCTGGCTGTATCTGGCAATCGTGAAAGATCTTTGCACCAGAAAGATTGTCGGCTACGCATTTTCTGATCGGATCGACACACAGCTGACGCTGGCCGCTTTGGACATGGCTTACCGCCGCCGCAAGCCCCCTAAGGGTCCCATCTTCCACAGTGACCGCAGTGTGCAATATGCTGCCAGGGCCTTTCGTGACCGCCTATCCGCCTATGGGTTCCGCCAGAGCATGTCCCGTAGAGGCGATCCTTATGATAACGCCGTTGCTGAAAATTTCTTCAGCTGCCTTAAATGTGAACTCATCCACTTGAAACTGTATCCTACCAGAGCTGCCGCTCGCAACGATGTCTTCCTCTATTTAGAAGCCTTCTACAATTCTCTCCGTCCTCATTCCGCTCTGGGCCGGATTTCTCCCTCTCAATTCGAGCTGCAATTCCTCTCATTTGCTGCCTGATTTTATCTCTCATTCTCTACTCGTATCTCTCCATTTTTTCTTCGCTTTTAGTGTCCGTTTTGGTGGGAAGGGCTCAAGATCCACTATACCCCATTCACGCCTCCTGGTTGAATATGGCAGAGATTGAAATCGGCATCCTTTCCAGACAGTGCTTGTCCCAATCCCTGGCCTCTTTTGAGAAGATGCACCGCCAGGTCAACGCATGGTTGCTGAACAGAAATTCCGTTTGTTTCACCGTTCGATGGAGATTCTCCTCAGATGATGCCAGATGCAAGCTCAGAAAGCTATACCCCGTTATCTTCTAATTCCTAGGCAGGCATCATGCTTGGGCTGGGCGATCCGGGCGATATGCAGGATGATAAAATCCTGCGGTTACTGTCTGTGCCGCTGGTGCCAAAGGCTGGCGATGCGGAGAAAAAGCGAATCCTTCAGGAAGATTTTGCGATACCGATGACGGAAGGTTTGGAAAGGAGTGTCGAGCAGATGTGTAATTTGAGCGAAAGAGTAATGGCGAGAGGCCGTGCTGAGGGTCGCGCCGAAGCTACAGTCACCCTTATCCGGAATCTGATGGACAGCGCAAGCATTTCGCTTGATAAGGCAATGTCGATTCTTAAGATTTCTGAGGAAGGCCGTGCAAAATATGTGGAACTGTTAACAAAGCAGTAAAATGAGGAAAATGGTTGTCGATTGCCTGACAGGGTGATCGGAATTGATTTTGGACCAGGAGGAGGTACACGGATATGTCGAAGTCCCCAAAAGCAATCCATGAGACCGGAATGACGATTAATACTAATCACTAATAAAAGTCTTTAAATAGTGATTAGCATGACAACCTACAAAAACAGAATTTTTTTGAAAAAAGCCTTTACAAAAAGGAAACTATGAGGTATAATGAAAATCACTTCAGAGCGGGACTGATATCTGGTAAAATAGTGTTGCGGATTCTCAGTCTAGTTGGGAGAACAAGCGGGGCAGTTATATGCCCCGTGTTTCGGGGGCGTAACTCGGATGGTTACCAGCCAGTTCGCATCCACAAGTCGTTAGAAGGTCATATTACCACCAAAAATTTCATTTGGGCCCGTAGCTCAGCTGGGAGTGCAAGCGGGCCGGTTATATGCCCCATGTTTCGGGGGCGTAACCCGGATGGTAGCCATTCGGTTCGCATCACAAAAAACTTAATTCTACAAAATGTGGCACGTAACTCGCGTGCCACCCATATGGGCCCATAGCTCAGCTGGGAGAGCGTTCGGTTCGCATCCGAGAGGTCGAGGGTTCGAATCCCTTTGGGTCCACCAGTAGCAGGCTTGCAAATTGCAAGCCTGCTTTTTCATGCCGTAATGTAGACCCTTGGTTGCTCATGGGGGCCCTGGTCCTGACACTCTGTTGCCATGGCTTTGAAATCCTCAAAGGAAACGTTAAATTCGATCTCCAGTGTATAATCCCGGTACACATAGACCGCCTTAATAAATTGAGCCATAATCATTTTCTTGGCGGCAAATGTACAGGTATCATAGAGATCAGCCCAGTTTTTGATTTTGTCATACTCGCGTTGCTCCGTATCTGCACCGGCCAGGTGTTCGTCAAGCTCCTGTTTAGCGGCTTCCACAGTTGCAGTCAGTTCCTGAACCTCGCTCTTTGCCTTGCTTACGAGGTCATTAAGGAGATCAATATCCAGACGGCTCTCACCCCGGATCACTTTTATTGTTTCTCCTTGATAGTCCGCAAGTTCCCGTTGTTTCTCCGCTAACTGTGTGACAGCTACATTGTGCCTTGCTCTGGCAAGTTCAATCGCCTTTTCGTTCTGCTTGGCAACGATCTCCGCGCCAGAGGCCGCACAGATTTTTGAAAGTTGATAGCGCACAATCCTGTCAATGATCCCGTCCAGCTTCTTGACACCATAGCCGGACTGCCCATCACATTCTCCAGGGTGCCGCACGTTATAATGGCACTGGTATCTTGACCGAACCTCACGTACAATCTCTCCCGCTCTATTTACACGCTTCCGGCCACTTGTCGTCAATGTCAAGCGGTTCCGACAGTGACCGCAGTAGATATTCCCTACCAGGAGGGATTGCCCCTTCAAATTGAGCGGAGTTTCTGCATGGTGGGTTGTCCGGTCAGTCATAATCTTCTGTGCCCGCTCAAAGGTTTCCGGGTCAATGATCTGTAACTCTGGAATGACTTCAGACTGTGCTTCACCATTTCGGATGATACCGATATAAATGGGATTCTTAATGATCCGGTTGATGGACGTATTGGGGAAGTTTTTGCCGTTGGGCCTTCTGATGTTCATTTCGGTCAAATACCGGCATAACCTTTGAGCTCCGAAGCCTTCATAGACATACTTGTGGAAAATCAGCTGAATGATTTTTGCGGCATCTTCGTCCACAGCCAGGTCGAAAACTTCACGGTTTTTCTTGTTCATCCGCCCGCGCTTGTCCAGTTGATAACCGTATGGGATGGTGCCGCCGGTGTAACAGCCGCTCTCGGTGAGCTGTTCCAGCCGGGTTTTGGTTCGCACGGAGGTTTTGATACTCTCGCCGGAAGCCTGCCAGTAGCGTATGTAGTTCAGCAGCTTGTCAACGTGGTTGTCGAAACGCTGTTCGCCCTCTACCGCGCTCCAAACTTCAATGCCGTTTTTTACGAACCATTCCACAACAAAGGGCGTTTCATCGTCCCGCCGTCCGAGCCTGTCAAACATATAGACAAGCAGGATCTCAAATTTCCCCTGCACGGCTTCACGCTGAATTTCCTGTATCGCGTCCCGCTCCTTGGCAGACTTCTTGAAACCAGAAATTCCCTTTTCATAGAGTTCCTTCTCAATATGCCAGTCAGGGTGCCCGGAGACAAATTCCCGGCAGAATTGCTTCTGCATAGGAATGTCGTCCTTTTCCACCTGCCCTACGGTAGATACTCGATAAAGGCAATAAACACGTTTTTGGTTTTCCATACATACACCTCATTTTTCTTTCAGAAAAACAGTGTATGTGTCCTTGTTTTCTCGATTTCTATATTTATTTGTCAAGGTACATCTTACACTATTATTATCTCACATTTTCATCCCGATTGTAAATTTTCGGGCTTTTTGACAGAGAAATTTTCTGGTTGAACAGAATGTCCTGGATGCCCTCTATGACTTTGGGCTGAGACTTATCTGTATAGCGCAAAATGATTTTATAGCCGTCAATCATAACGACTTCGCTTGTTTTGGCTTGTGCGTTTTTCATCATCCGCTCCTGTCAAATAAAAATGTGTCTCACCGTGAGACGTATTTCCAATGAAAAAATGTGTCTCACGGTGAGACGCATTTACGACAAATTTTGCACCATTGGGCGGTGCCGTATTCTCTTGTTCACGATATAAAACAAAGGCAGGTTCAGACGGCGGCTGGCAAAGCCGCTCCATAGGAATTTTTCGTGCCTCCCCCCATTCCCGTGGGCGGGGCGTCCTACGCTGTGACGCATAGCCGACGCAAGTATCATTATGCCTGTATGCGATGCGTGGCCCGCTGCTCTGCCATAGCAGCTTTACGGCGCTGGCCTTCTTCGCTCCGTCCTCCCG